>CAJXVK010000049.1 GCA_913060735.1 uncultured Cellvibrionales bacterium | reverse complement strand
CCTTGGGGCCCATCACCGCAATCTCAGCCGTGGGCCAAGCCAGATTGACATCACCGCGCAAGTGCTTGGACGCCATAACATCGTAGGCGCCGCCATAGGCCTTGCGGGTAATCAAGGTCACCTTGGGTACAGTACATTCGGCATAGGCATACAATAGCTTGGCACCATGCTTAATAATGCCGCCGTATTCCTGACTGGTACCGGGCATAAAGCCGGGCACATCCACCAACGTCAGCACGGGAATATTAAAGGCATCGCAGAAACGGATAAATCGAGCCGCTTTACGAGAGGCATCAATATCCAAACAACCGGCCATTACCATAGGCTGGTTAGCAACCACACCGACGGTTGATCCCTCCATACGAATAAAACCAGTAATAATATTGTTTGCGTAGCTGACTTGAAGCTCAAAAAACTCGCCTTCGTCGGCGATCTTTAGAATTAGCTCTTTCATGTCGTAAGGCTTATTTGGATCGCTGGGCACTAGAGTATCCAAAGACATCTCTACGCGATCGGCCTCATCTTCCGTTGGCCATACTGGTGGTTTCTCGCGATTATTGGCGGGTAGATAATTTATAAAGCGACGCAACTTATGCAGCGCATCCACATCATTATCAAACGCCAGATCCGCTACACCAGATTTGCTGGAATGGGTTGCAGCACCACCTAACTCTTCGGCAGTAACGGTTTCATGGGTGACGGTTTTAACCACATCTGGGCCAGTAACAAACATATAGCTGCTGTCCTGAACCATAAAAATAAAATCGGTTATGGCTGGGGAATACACGGCACCACCAGCACAGGGTCCCATCACCATACTGATTTGTGGGATCACACCACTGGCCATAACATTGCGCTGGAATACCTCAGCATAGCCACCTAGGGAGGCAACACCCTCCTGAATACGGGCACCACCAGAGTCATTGAGACCAATAACTGGTGCACCTACTTTCATGGCCTGATCCATAAGCTTACAGATCTTCTCAGCATGAGCTTCTGAAAGTGCACCGCCAAAGACAGTAAAATCTTGGCTAAATACAAATACCAAACGGCCATTAATAGTGCCATAACCAATCACCACCCCATCGCCCGGCACATGCTGCTGATCCATATCAAAGTCGGTGCAGCGATGCTCAACAAACATATCCCATTCTTCAAAGCTGCCCTCATCGAGCAAAAGGTCGAGCCGCTCGCGAGCGGTAAGCTTGCCTTTGGCATGCTGGGCATCAATGCGTTTTTGCCCGCCACCCAATCTGGCACGGCTGCGCTTATCTTCTAACTCGGCTAATATTTCTTTCATGATTTTTCCTTTTAAATGACCCCAGTCTTAGCGCTTATTTTTTTCGTTGATAATAGCCAACACGTCTTCTGCGGCATCAGGGATATTAGTGCCAGGACCAAAAATTGCCGCCACACCATCGGCTCGTAATTGGTCATAATCTTTGGGCGGAATCACACCACCGCAGATCACAATAATGTCTTCTGCGCCCTGCTCTTTAAGGCTCGTAATCAACTGTGGGACCAATGTTTTATGACCCGCCGCCTGAGATGAAACGCCGATAACATGCACATCATTTTCAATTGCCTGCTGAGCCGCCTCTTCCGGCGTCTGGAACATCGGCCCCACATCCACATCAAAACCCAGATCGGCAAATGCGGTGGCAATTACCTTGGCTCCGCGGTCATGGCCATCCTGGCCCATCTTGACCACCAGCATACGTGGACGACGACCATGGTCATCGGCAAAGGCTTCCACCTTATTTTTTATATTCATAAAACCCTCATCACCTTGATAAGCAGAACTATAGACGCCACTGATAGACCGCTGAGTTGCCTTGTGGCGGCCCCATTCAGATTCTAACGCATCAGAAATTTCACCCACGGTTGCACGGGCACGGGCAGCATCCACCGCCAGTGCCAGTAAATTACCTTCACCGCTTTTAGCTGCTGTTGTCAGTGCCTCTAGTGCTTTTTGACAGACTTGGGTATCACGAGAACTGCGAACCTGAGCCAGACGCGCCACCTGAGCTTCGCGCACTGCACTGTTATCGATATCCAGTACATCAATATCCGGCTCTACCTCAAGCTGGTATTTATTGACCCCAACAATAACCTCTTCACCGCGATCGATGCCCGCTTGACGCAGCGCCGCGGCCTCTTCAATACGCAGCTTAGGCATACCGGTTTCAACGGCCTTGGTCATGCCGCCCAATTCTTCGACTTCATCAATAATTTCACGCGCGGCTTTGACTAACTCATCGGTCAATGACTCCACATAGTAGGAACCGGCCAGTGGATCGACCACATTAGTAATGCCCGTTTCCTCCTGAATTACCAGCTGGGTATTACGCGCAATACGCGCTGAGAATTCCGTCGGCAATGCCAGAGCTTCATCAAAAGAATTAGTATGCAGCGACTGAGTACCACCCAACACCGCAGACATGGCTTCGATGGTGGTGCGCATAATATTATTGTACGGGTCCTTACTGGTCAGGCTAACACCAGAGGTCTGGCAATGAGTGCGCAGTACCAATGAGCGGTCATCCTTTGGCGCAAACTTCTCCTCCATTAGCGTTGCCCATAAAATACGCGCCGCACGCAACTTGGCAATCTCCATAAAGAAGTTCATGCCAATAGCAAAAAAGAACGACAGCCGCGGAGCAAATTTATCGACATCCATACCGCTCTCAATCGCCGTGCGCACATACTCAATACCATCGGCAATGGTGTACGCCAGCTCCTGCACATTGGTCGCACCGGCTTCCTGCATATGGTAGCCACTGATAGAAATGGAGTTAAACTTGGGCATATGGTTAGCGGTGTAACCAATAATATCCGAGACCACGCGCATAGACGGCGCCGGTGGGTAGATATAGGTGTTGCGCACCATAAACTCTTTTAAAATATCGTTTTGCAATGTGCCCGCCAGCTGCTCCGGCCCAACACCCTGCTCTTCCGCGGCCACAATATAGCTGGCCATAACCGGTAGAACAGCACCATTCATGGTCATAGACACAGACACCTTATCCAGCGGAATCTGGTCAAATAGAATCTTCATATCTTCAACAGAATCAATCGCCACTCCGGCCTTGCCCACATCACCCACTACACGCGGGTGATCAGAGTCATAGCCACGGTGAGTCGGCAGATCGAAGGCTACAGAGAGTCCCTGCTGGCCCGCAGCCAGGTTTTTGCGATAAAAGGCATTGGATTCTTCAGCGGTAGAAAAGCCTGCATACTGGCGCACAGTCCAGGGGCGACCGGCATACATAGTTGCCTTAGGCCCACGCTTATAGGGCGCAAAACCCGGCAGGCTATCCATATGCTCAAGTCCAGCGGTATCGTCCGCAGTGTAAAGCGGCTTAACCTCAATTCCCTCAGGGGTTTGCCACAGTAAATCATCTGGCGATGCGCCTTTGCGCTCCTTGGTTGCCAGCTTTTCCCAATCAGCGATTTTCTTGCTATCTGCCATCTCAACTCCGGCGTGATTTTCAATGGGTGAACTATGCAGGACTACCAAGATTAAAGGTAGGTCTATTTCTAACAGCTAAACTCACATTTATTGCCACTTTATCTCCACTAAAATGCCTTAAAATGGTATAAAATGGCTTTAAACTCACAAATTATGTCTTTCAGGGGCAGTTGATGGCTACCATTTGTAACCACCATGTTATTAGCTGCATGCACGGGCTAAGAGAAAACAACCAACCCCAACAGCTGGCATTAGAGCGCGCCGGCATCAACCCCACTGTGATGAATAACAGCAACCAGCGAGTGCACACCGATCAGGTAGCGCGGCTATTTAAGACAGTGCAGGAAACACTGGATGATGAGTTTATGGGCTTTACCCAAACCCACTGCAAAGTGGGCCTATTTGCCACTATGGCCGAACTGGTCAGCCACTGCAGCACCTTGGGGGAGTTATTAGACAAAGCCATCAATTTTTATAACCTAGTCAGCAATGATATCCCCATGAAGCTCTCGCGCAGTCAGGGCAATGCGGTTGTCAGCTTCCAATTGACCCAGCCTCATCTCGACCCAGAGCATTTTATGGCCGAGTTCTGGCTAGTTATCTGGCACCGATTTCCCAGCTGGTATATAGGTCAGCCCATTCGCCTGCAAGAGACTCACTTTACCTTCAGCTCTCCACAACATCGCGACGAACTACAGATTATGTTCCCCAGCCAACTGCACTTTAATCGCAGTGCCAACCGACTGACTTTTGATGCCCAGTATCTGGATAAGCGGCTGGTGCGATCAGATCAGGAATTGGAAACCTATGTGCAGAATGCACCAGCGGATGTGATGACTATCCCAGGGTCAGATAGCACGCTGGAAGCAAAAATAGAGCGGATTATTGGCCAGCGCCACCCAGATAGATTGGTGTTTGCACCCATTCATCAGCTCGCAGAAGAGCTGGGAATTAGCAGTCAGACATTGCATCGACGGCTTAAGGAAAGCGCTACTAGCTATCAGAAGATTAAGGATAATTTGCGGCGGGAGGTGGCGATTCAGAAACTGGTAAATGAACGGTTAAGTGTGGAGCAGGTGGCGGATATTGTGGGATTTACGGAGTCGCGTTCATTTACTCGGGCGTTTAAGCATTGGACTGGATTGACGCCTCGGGAATATTGTAAGCGGGAGGCTTAACCTTCCCCGCCAAACCAAGTACTCTTAGAACCCTAGATTAAAAGCTAAACTATGAGCCCATGCCCGATAATAAAATCAGACTCACCCAATACAGTCACGGCGCCGGTTGCGGCTGTAAAATTGCCCCCAGCATATTGGAGACTTTCTTAAAGACTGACTATGTAGCGCCTGAGGATTCGCGCCTGTTGGTGGGCAATAACACCAAAGATGATGCTGCGGTGTATGACCTAGGCGATGGCACCGGTGTTATCAGCACCACCGACTTCTTTATGCCGATTGTCGATGACCCGTTTGAGTTTGGCCGGGTGGCGGCAACCAATGCGATTAGTGATATCTATGCCATGGGCGGTACGCCAATGATGGCGATTGCTATTTTGGGCTGGCCTATCAATGTATTATCGGCCGAGGTGGCGCAAAAAGTCATTGATGGCGGCCGTCATGCCTGTGGTGAGGCGGGGATTCATTTGGCAGGCGGGCATTCTATTGATTCGCCGGAGCCTATTTTTGGCTTAGCAGTAACCGGCCGAGTACAGCTTCAAAACCTAAAGCAAAACTGTACTGCAAAAGCGGGTGATCAGCTGTTTCTAACTAAACCAATTGGTGTGGGCATTCTCACCACCGCTGAGAAACAGGGTAAATTACAGCCTGAGCATTCTCGCTTGGCCGTAGAGAGCATGATGAAGCCTAATAACATTGGTGCTGATCTAGCCAAGATTAGAGGGGTGACGGCTATGACTGATGTCACCGGTTTTGGCTTGCTGGGTCATTTATTGGAGATTTGTCAGGGTAGCCATTTGGCGGCAACGGTTCGTCTCAATAATGTACCCCTGCTCGATAACGCTGTGATTAATTATATTGAACAGGGCTTTGTTCCCGGCGGCAGCAAGCGCAATTGGGACAGCATTAGTCAAAATATCAGTGGCACTGATCTGCAGAGTCAAACCCTGCTTTGCGACCCACAGACCAGTGGTGGGCTGTTGGTTGCGGTTGATAAAGACAGCGCGGAAGTCGTTAGTGAGCTATTAAAAGTCTCTGACTGTTATCACCTGCCTATAGGCACCCTTTCTGAATCGATTGATGGTGCCACTATTCAGGTCATCACTTGAGCCTGCCTTTAATAAGCAACTATCGTGAGTTGTTGTTAAGTAGCACACCAATGATTGATGTACGAGCCCCGATTGAATTTACTGCCGGTGCCCTCCCCTCAGCAGTAAACCTTCCTTTAATGATTGATGAAGAGCGCCATCAGGTGGGCATCCGCTACAAAAATAATGGTCAGCAAGCTGCAATAGACTTGGGTCATAGCTTAGTCACAGGAGATATCAAAGAGCAGCGCATACAGGCCTGGCAGGACTTTATGGCGACCAACCCTAGTGCAGTACTCTATTGTGCCCGCGGTGGCCTGCGCTCAAAGCTAAGCATTGAGTGGCTGGCGGATATTGGTGTTATCTGTCCAAAGGTTGAGGGAGGCTATAAGTCGCTCCGTGGGTTTCTCTATCTGTATTTGATGGATTATTGTGCCAAGCATTCTTTTACAATTCTCTCTGGTATGACCGGCACGGGTAAAACCGAGATCATTCAGCAGCTAACCTCAGGTGTTGATCTTGAGGGTGCAGCCAATCATAAGGGATCGAGTTTCGGTCGTCCATTAGACGGCCAACCGGCACAGGTCAATTTTGAAAATCGCATTTCACTGGATATTTTAACGGTTGAAGATCAAATGCCGGAAACACAAATCATCCTTGAAGATGAGAGTCGTAATATAGGTGCCCGTCATCTACCTCATTATTTTGCAGATTGTATGGCTCAGAGTTCTTTTGTGGTGATTGAAATGGACTTTGAGGAACGCCTTGAGCGGTTATGGCAAGAATATGTGGTTGAACGCTATTTAAAAACCATGGCTTTTTTTGGTCCTAGCGGCGAACAAGAATTCTCGAACTATTTACGCGAAAGTCTTTTGCGCGTGCAAAAACGACTCGGCGGGCTGCGTACCAAAGAGCTTTTAGCCTCTATGGATAGTGCTATTGCAGTGCAGCATCAGGATAATTTTGCCAGTCATCGCCACTGGCTCGCGGGACTCACCCGAGAATACTACGATCCTATGTACAGCTATCAGCTGGACAAGAAGAAGGATCAGGTGGTGTTTAGAGGTAGTCGTGAGGAGGTGATTGATTGGTTGCGGGATTCTAGCCAGCCAACCACTTATACATCACCAAGGCATCCACACTCCCCTCCGCCGGATGGTTAAACGCTTTAGGTAATCGACCTACAATTTCAAATCCCAACTTCTCCCATAGCCTAATCGCACCAGTATTGGTGGAAGCCACAAAGTTAAACTGCATCCCCTGATACCCCAGCTCTATCGCAATCTGCTGCGAATGCTCACACATGGCAGTAGCCAAGCCACGACCGCGAGCCGCATCAGCTACCATATAGCCACAGTTGCACACATGGGCACCCGGGCCTGCATGATTTGTTTTTATGTAATAGGTGCCAAGAATTTTCTTATTTTCTTCGACAACAAAGGTTCTCGCCGGGAGCTGCATCCAGATACGCTGGGCTTCTTGCTCGGAGATATCTCGGTTATAAGCGTAGGTATCACCGGCCGCTGCGATCTGTTGAAAAATAGGCCAGATCGCAGGGAAATCAGTATCCAAGGCTTGCCGAATTATCATTAACGAGGCTGCATTCTTACGCCACCGTCTAAACGAACTGTCTCGCCATTCAGATAGCTATTTTCAACCATCTGCACAACCAGCTGACCAAATTCAGAGGGTTCACCCAAACGTTTTGGAAAGGGAATATTAGACACAATACCATCCTGAACAGGCTGAGGCATGCCCAACATTAATGGCGTTGCCATAACACCAGGGGCAATTGTATTAACGCGAATACCCACGCCCGCTAGATCGCGCGCCATTGGCAATGTCATACCCACAATGCCACCTTTGGTTGCTGAATAAGCCACCTGACCCATCTGACCATCAAAGGCCGCAATAGAGGCTGTATTAATAATGATACCTTTTTCAGACTTTTCATCTGCTTCATTGCGTGCCATAGCGGCAGCTGCACAGCGGGATATATTAAAGGTACCTATCAGGTTTACTTCGATTACCTTGCGGTAGTGATCAAGATTATGGGGCTCACCTTCGCGATTTAGTGTTTTAGCGGCAATACCAATACCGGCACAGTTAACACATATATCGACATGGCCGAGGTCAGCGGTAATCTTATCAAAGGCAGCTTCAACATCTGATCCACTGGAAACATCCAACTGGATAAAATGGGCCTTGTTAGCCCCCAACTCTTCAACCGCTTTGGCACCTGCCTCTACATTCATATCAATAATAACAACGGTTGCACCGCCATCGACCAACGCCTGTGATGCTGCACGGCCAAGACCTGAGCCTCCCCCGGTTACTACTGCTACTTTATTCCTTAAATTCATTTCTCTCTCCCAAGCTTGAATAGCTCTAAACTGTTTCTATTAATAATTCGCTGAATTTTACTGGTACCCTTATAGATACTCGTAATACATGCATCTCTGGACCATTGTTCCAATGGGTATTCCGCACTTTAGCCATTGCCGCCCAATATCTGTAACGCAGCATAGAACACTGCATCAGCTTTTTCGCTGGCAGACACTTTAGTCAGAAATGTATGTAGCAACTCCTTTGCTAGTGTTAGCGGTTATTACGTACTTAGGTGCTAGGCTCTTGCACCAAGACAAAAGGTGGTATTACCAGAGCCCAAAGTATAGTCTGGTTTTCGTACCATTTCATTGCTTGCTGATCGGCAACTTCAAAGACCGACTTATCACTCAACCATTTTTGTATCTGAGGGGCGTTATCCTCATTTAAAGCGATAGCTACTTTAATTAGATCAGCCCCCGGGGCCACCCCCAAGACATTGCCAGAGGCGTAATGCTTCTGTAGTTCGAGCCAGCTAATTTTGGCTGTCTCACTATTGAGCCGGGCGATTAGCGTTTGTTTTTCTGTGAGTTCAGTCATTTTTTGTCTATGAGCTTGATAAAGGGGAGGCTTAGGGCTTTGGGGCTACCCCATCCAATGACAGAAGTTACGCAGTAACTGCAGGCCCGCATCAGCGCTTTTCTCTGGGTGAAACTGCACCGCAAAAAGATTGTTATAGCTAAGCGCAGCAGCAAAGTCTGACCCATAGTCGCAGGTGCCTGAAACATTGGGGTTATTCAGCACATCCACATAATAGCTGTGTACAAAGTAGAAGCGGCTGTCTTGCTCAATACCCTGCCACAGCGGATGATCTATGGTTTGCTGAACCGTATTCCAGCCCATATGCGGGACCTTTAACTTGGCACCCTGACTATCAACCAAATCATTACCAAAAAACCTTACCTGACCGGGCAGCAAGCCCAAGCAGTCAACACCGTCATTTTCTTCACTGTGTTGCATCAGTGCCTGCATCCCGACACAAATTGCTAGTACTGGCTTGGTTTTCATCGCCTTGCTCACCACATCGCCAACATTTAGACGCTGAATTTCACCCATGCAGTCGCGAATCGCACCCACACCGGGAAATACGACACGATCGGCATCTTCAACTAGCGCTGGGTCTGCGGTAATAGAAACCTTGGCGCCGGGACAAACATACTCAAATGCTTTGGCAACGGAATGGAGGTTGCCCATTCCGTAATCAATCACGGCGATATGGCTACGAAAATCACTCATAAATAGGTATCACAGGCTAACGGGAAATTAAGGGTACGCTTTTTAAAGCGTACCCTTGGTAGAGGGCATTACGCCTGCCATACGCTCATCAGCGGATGCCGCAATGCGCAGGGCACGACCAAAGGCCTTAAAGATAGTCTCGACCTGGTGGTGAGCATTGGCGCCACGCAGATTATCAATGTGCAGGCTGACTAGCGCGTGGTTTACAAAGCCCTGAAAGAATTCACGCGTTAGGTCCACATCAAAGGTGCCCACATGGCTGCGCACAAAGTCTGCTTTCATAATCAGACCGGGGCGGCCAGAAAAATCCATCACGACACGAGACAACGCTTCATCCAGCGGGACATAGGCGTGACCGTAACGAGTCAGGCCTTTTTTGTCTCCAATCGCTTCGGCAATCGCCATGCCTAGCGTGATGCCTATATCTTCCACTGTGTGGTGATCATCAATATGGGTATCACCTGTGGCCTGGATATCCAAATCAACTAAACCGTGACGCGCAATTTGATCCATCATATGTTCAAGGAAAGGGACTGGCGTGACAAAGTTTGCACGGCCTGTTCCATCCAAGTTTACGGTCACTGTTATCTGTGATTCGAGTGTGTTGCGCGTCACTGTCGCAATGCGATCAGCCATGAGGTTCTCCAAGCTATACTTTTACAGCCGGCATTATACTGCAAATTTGTGGTTGCTACATTGCTAAAAAGGGTTAAAATCCCTCTCCAATTTAGTCAATTATATTTGCTGGGCTTCAGATATCCAATGAATCGGTTTCACACAATATTTGCCATCGCGCTATCCCTGATTATCGGGCTTGGTTCGGTGACGGCTATTGCCCACAGTCACGCTGATCATGAGGATACCAGCTGTTCGGTCTCTGTATTACAGAACTCCTCAGCAGCAGTTGCAACTGAAGCCAGCAGAACGTTTATAACCAAAGCCACAACCCCGAATACAATTCACGTCAATAAGGCTATCAGCAACCGCATCAGAGGTTGCCAACATGCTCGAGCCCCGCCTCACAACCTCTAAATAGTTTGTATCCCACATTTGGGATGAATTTGTGCCGGTCATTCGGCGCACATATTATTTTTTAGAGGAATACCCTATGAAGAAGCTAAATACTGTTAAGTTGCCCCTGGCAGCTTGCTTAGTAAGTTTGTCCTGCAGTGCTCTCACGCAGGAAATGGAAGAAGTTATTATTACAGCATCGTTGATTGATGCCTCGTCAGACGCAATCTCAAATCCGCTGCATGTTGTCAATGGCGAGTCGGTCGCGACTGATGCAAGCCAAAGTATTGGTGCCAGCATTGATGGCTTGGTGGGCGTATCCTCCAGTGATTATGGCGCCGCTATTGGCCAACCTATTATTAGAGGTATGTCGGGATCCCGTGTGAAGATCCTCAATAACGGCGTAGTGATCAGAGATGTTTCAGGTCTGGGGCCTGATCATGTTAATGATTCTGATTTAAACAATATCCAGCAAATCGAAATAGTTCGAGGGCCATCGTCCTTGCTTTATTCCAACGGAACCATCGGCGGAATAGTAAATATTGTTGATAACACCATTGCCAGAAAAGACTTTGAAGAATCAAGGTTTAAACTGGGTTTAGAGGCTCAGTCGGTCAATGATGGTGACTCCCATGACTTCTCTTACCAAAACAATATCGGTGGCTTAAATATCAGTGCTGCCTATAAAGACTCTCAGTTTGGTGTCTTCGATATTCCACATGGCGCGGTTATTCATCATGAGGAAGAGCACCCTGGTGAGGAACCTGAAGAAGATCTAGATCATCTGCCTAATTCTGATGCCGGTTCTACCTCGGCAAGAGTAGGTATCTCCAAGACCGGCGATTGGGGATATTTTGGGCTATCTTTTAGCGATAACGAAAATCTATACGGTGTTCCTTTTCATGGCGAGGAACACGAGCCACCGGAAGGGGGTGTGCACGAGGAGGAAAGAATCTTCTCCACAACTGACTCTAACATCATCAATCTAGAGGGCTCCTATCTTTTAGGTAATAGTTGGTTAACAAAAATTGATTACCATTTCAGAGACTCCGACTACTCACACACTGAGCAGCATGCCGAAGAAGAAGGGCATGTTGAACCAGAGCCAGGTCATCCCGAAGAGGGCCCAACAACCTTTAGCAATGAAGCCAGAGAATATGGTGCCATCTTTGATTTAGGTAATGATTCGCTATCACAAAAAATCGCTGTAAATTATGTGGTTGAGGATGTTGCTGTTATTGGCGATGAGGCCTTTATCAATCCAACGGAAAGCAAAGAATTGACCCTTGGTTACTATCTGAGCAAAGAGCTTGACTTGTTCCATGTCGACTTTGGTATTAGACATGATCAAATTTCCAGAAAGGGTTCTGTCAGCCACACAGGAGAGGAGCCAGAGTATTTTGATCGGGATATCGACACTATCGGTTATGCCCTGACTCTGAGCCGAGATATTAATGATTCAGTAGAAGTGAGTTTAGGGCTCTCCTCTGTCGAAAGAGCACCTTCAGCGGTAGAGCTGTTAATGAACGGTCCTCATCTGGCAACAGGTAGATTTGAAGTCGGTAATTTCAACCTGAAGTCTGAACAATCAAATAATATCGATCTGACCTTTAACTATAGCAATGACGGCCTTTATGCTGGTCTAACGTTCTTCCAAAATGATGTGAATAACTATATCTACCTTATGGATGAGGACGATGACCACATTATGGATGAGGACGATGACCACCCTATCAATGGGGACGATGACCCTCATCATGATTTACCCCATGCCAATTATCTTCAGCAGGACGCCGAATTTAAAGGTTATGAACTTGAAATAGGCAAAACGTTTGACCTAGCTCGGGGCGCACTAACGCTGGCATTCGGAAGAGATTCCGTTTCAGGTGAGTTCACAGACGGACATAATATCCCACGTATGACCCCGGAAAGAGATCTGTATAAAGTCGTTTATGTGGAAGAAACGCTTAAGTTTGTACTGTCTCTCAAGGATGTCGCAGCACAGAATGATACGGCTGAAAATGAAACGGCCAGCGCTGGTTATCAAATGTTAAATCTGAACCTCTCAAAAACAATTGAGTCCAGTTCAGGTAACATCTTAACCCTGTCAGTGTTTGGTAAAAACCTGCTGGATGAGGCGGCTAGAAATCACAGCTCATTTGTTAAGGATGAAGTGCCATTAGCCGGAAGAAATCTGGGTGTAAGAGCGAGCTATTCGTTCTAGACACTTAGTCGTTTGCCAATGTTTAAGGGTTGTTCTCTTTGATGTAATATAAGCTCTATTGAGCAACCCTTAAACTGTTGGTGATCGTGAAAATTTTCTTTAAATGGGTGACCACTAGCCTAATCGCAGTGGTCACTTTAGTTTCAGCCGCAATAATCTATGTCTCATTGGCTGTCGATATCAACGGTTTTAAGCCAGATATCGAGTCTCTTGCTCGCCAGCAGGGCTGGGATCTCACCATTGATGGCGACTTAGCCTGGACATTTTTCCCTCAGCCGGGCATCAGCATTGAGCAGGTGCGCTTCTCCGATCAGGCTGCCGCTTCCGGCACCTTAGATAGCTTAACCCTCTCTGTAGGATGGATTGATCTACTGTCAATAGGTGGCGATGTCAGTCACCTGCAAGGTGGCTCTATACAGGTGAATGGCGGCCAACTTCTCTATAAAGCGCCCAACAGTCTGCCGATGCAATTGGATAACATCAGCCTTAAAACTAGTAATATTCTTTTGGATGGCAGCACGTTTCCACTCACTGCATCCATGCAGGCCCTAGGTGGTCAGAAATTTTCCATAGCAGCTGATATTGCAGTTGTGGCTAATAGCGGCACAGTGCAAAGCCTCAGCCTATCAGATTTGACAATCCGCCTAAACGACATTGAGATTAGTGGCAGCATTGAAGCCAGTAATAGCCTGAGTTTTATTGAGGGCAGCCTACAGACCAATACTTTTAGCTTGGTACAGCAGTTACAACGGGTCGCAAAAATACTACCTATTGTCAGCGTACCCAAGATGGCCGACCCCTCAGCCATGACCGGCGTCAGCATCGAGAGCCGCTTTACCTTTGATACCCAGACTCTTTCAAATATTGACGGTCGAATGATGCTCGATGGCCAAGCCATTGAGATTGGCCTGCAAGTAGACCACCAGCGCAATAAGCTCACCACCCTTATTTCAGCAGATGTTATCAACGCATCAAACTATCTGCCCAAGCCTGGAAGCAACGCCGGCAACAGCAGCCTGTTCACGCCACTGGCCATTCCCTTCGCTCTTTGGCGGGGCCAGAGTCAGGTTGAGATGACTCTAGGCAGCGTTCAATTTAATGATTTTTCTGTGGATAATTTCTACAGCAATGTCTTTGGTAATAATCGTCTATTGCGCATGACCTCGTTAAATGCCGATCTGTTTGGTGGTCAGATCAATGCCATTGCCAAACTAGATATGCGCTCTGCAATCCCTGAGTTTAGTCTGCAACCCGTTATTAATAGTCTCGATTTGGGCGCAGCACTGCCCGTGCTGGCTGATAATAAAACTGTAACAGGCATAGCCAATCTGACGGCTAATATTCAAGGTAGTGGCAATAGCCTTGAGAGCATTATTAAATCGCTCAGTGGCAGTGGTCAGTTTGATATTGGCTCGCCCTCTTATAATGAGCTAAATATTGAACAGACTTTCTGCAGTGCGGCTGCTTTTTTCAGTAGTGGCAGCGGCGGCCAATCCAGCCAGCAATGGGCACCAGGCACTGACTTAAAGGATCTGCGCGGTAAGTTTCAGTTAAATCGAGGCAATCTTAAGATCAATGACTACAGCACGGCCACTGGCAATTTGGATATTGCCGGTCGAGGCAGCGTGGATTTAGTCAAGCAACAGTACAGCATTGCTGCCAACGTGCTCCTGGACAGTGCCATCACCAGCAGCAACGGCTGCTCAGTGAATCAGCGCCTGCAAAATCGTCAGATACCCTTTGTTTGTAGAGGTAGCTTCGGTAAGGGTCCGGACAACAGTGCCTACTGCAAGCCAGACGAAAAAGTACTCAAGAGCCTGCTAAAAAACACTGTGTTTGAAGGACTAAGTGAAAAGCTCGGTGAGTCGCTGTTAAAGAATGCTGATAAGGATGAGACCGACCCTCTAAAAGGCCTGCTAAACAACCTGCTTAAGCGCAAGCTAAAGTAATGCAACCCCATGTATTCCAGCGTGCGGTGCTGGATTGGTTTGACCGGCACGGGCGCACCAACCTGCCCTGGCAGCAAGAGATCAATCCGTACAGAGTCTGGGTTTCCGAGATCATGTTGCAACAGACTCAGGTCAGCACCGTTATCCCCTACTTTGAACGCTTTATAACTAGCTTCCCCGATGTGGAGACTCTAGCATCGGCACCACTGGACAATGTACTCCATCATTGGACCGGGCTTGGCTATTATGCTCGCGCCCGCAATCTGCACAAAACCGCAGTGCTGGTCAGTACCCAACTCAAGGGCCAGTTTCCCAGCTCGATAGATGGCCTCTGTGAGCTCCCCGGCATTGGACGCTCCACCGCTGGCGCCATAAGTTCCATTGCATTTAAGATCCCGGCGACCATTCTCGATGGCAACGTTAAACGCGTACTGGCAAGATTCTCCGCCACTGAAGGCTGGCCTGGGCGCTCCGAGGTAGTGCAGAAGCTATGGCTAGTAGCAGAGACCTACACCCCGGAAAAGCGCATTGCCGACTACACGCAGGCCATGATGGACCTGGGTGCCACGCTGTGCACCAGATCCTCCCCCAATTGTGAGCACTGCCCATTGGTCAGCGATTGCATTGCACACAGAGAGGGCAATCAGACTAATTACCCGGGAAAAAAACCCAAGAAAAAACTGCCAGTTAGAAGCGCCTTTTTCTTACTGATTCAAAACCCTCAGGGGGAAATTCTGTTGCAACAGAACCCACCAGCGGGGCTATGGGGTGGGCTTTGGGTAATGCCCCAGATAAAGTCCCATGATCAGCTTGCAGAGCATTGCCTGACAATGGGCCTGAAAATAACCGATCATCAAATACTGGCCACACAACGGCATACCTTTAGCCATTTTCATCTGGATTATCAGCCGATCAGGATCAACGCCTCGGAAGATAGCAGCGCAGTGGCAGAGGGACGCAATCAAGTCTGGTATAACCCGCAGAAACCACTATCATTAGGTATGCCAGCGCCAATCAAAGCGCTGCTGTCAAATGCTCAGAAACAAGCCACTTAAGCAAATATTACACAGAGGTACGTTATGGCGCGCATGATCTTATGTCGCAAGCTCAATAAAGAACTCCCGGGCCTAGATATGCCCCCCTTTCCTGGCCCACAAGGCGAGGAAATTTTCAATAATATCTCCAAAGAAGCATGGGGCGAGTGGATGACTCATCAGACCACATTGATCAATGAAATGCGTCTAAATATGATGGATTTGACCGCTCGCACCTATCTCTCGGAACAGCGTGAAAAGTTCTTTAATGGCGAAGACGTCGATCAGGCTGAAGGATACGTCCCACCTACCGAATAATCCTTGACGAACCGCAAATCAGACGCTTTAATACGCGCCTCTCGCGATATGCCTAAAAGCACTTTGCGACGCCCGGTTAGCTCAGTTGGTAGAGCAGAGGATTGAAAATCCTCGTGTCCTTGGTTCGATTCCGAGACCGGGCACCATAATCTTAAGAACCCTCAGTGAAAGCTGGGGGTTTTTTATTCTGTAAGGAAATCATCGAACGTTAGATGGATTCGCGCTCAAGCGCTCAGAGTTGCACCCCGCCTTCGCAAGCGAATGCGCCCAAAATGCTCCGCATTTAGTCCGAGACCGGGCACCATAATCTTAAGAACCCTCAGTGAAAGCTGGGGGTTTTTT
>CAJXVK010000048.1 GCA_913060735.1 uncultured Cellvibrionales bacterium | reverse complement strand
GAGATCCTCTCTGGTCTCGTGGGCTCGGAGATGTGTATAAGAGACAGGAACTGTTTCCTGCAGCGATTCGTATATTTGAGGTTGAATTGGTATCGGCGGATAACAGCTTTGCCATTGCGGTGGAGGCGAGTCGCTTTCCTGCGGATGAGGAGCAGGTGGCCATTATAGCCGGTCTGCAAGAGATGGGATTCGGCGCTAGTCAGCTGTGGTGGAAGATGGGCAAGCAGGCGCGGTTTAATCGCCTCGACTCAGGTACTGATCCTTTAAGCTTTGCGGTCAATCCGGATATTAACCTGGCCTTTGAGCCAGGTCAGTTTATTCAGGTTAATGGTGAGATCAATCGCCTAATGATTGCCCAGATGCTCGACTTGCTTCCGGACTGCTCTATTACTGAAACAGGGACTGCGATAGATCTCTATTGCGGCACCGGCAACTTATCTCTGCCGTTGGCGCAGCGTTATGGCACTGTGATTGGCATCGAGGGACTGCCGGAACTGGTTAAGGGCGCAGAGGAAAATGCGCGCATAAACAATATCACCAATGCCGAGTTTGCAGTGGCAGATTTAAGCTGCTCTGTGGGTCTGGCCAGTGCTTACAGCAATAGAGATCCGGTTGATTTAGTGTTGCTGGATCCGCCACGCAATGGTGCTGCAGGCGTTATGCCCTGGGTCGCCAAAACCAAGGCCAAGCAGATTATTTATATATCCTGTCATCCAGCGACCATGATTCGCGATGCGAATGTTTTGGCCGATGCGGGTTACAAAATTGCGGCTGCCGGAGTAATGGATATGTTCCCCCACACCAGTCATATTGAAGCCATGGCGCTGTTTGAAAAATAAGCGCTTCGCGCTGGCCCTAATGGCTATAAAACTATGCTTTTTGGGGTGTAAGATTCGGCGCGTTTGAGGTAGAATTCCCCCTTGAAAATTCAATTCGTTTTAATGCTCAGGAAACCCCTAAATCATGTTTGATAAAGACCAGACAATTGCCAAGTTTGACGCCGAATTATGGCAGTCGATTCAGCAGGAAGATCAACGTCAAGAACAACATATTGAGTTAATTGCATCAGAGAACTACACCAGCCCAGCAGTGATGGAAGCGCAGGGCGGCAAGATGACCAATAAATATGCTGAAGGTTATCCGGGCAAGCGTTACTACGGCGGTTGCGAATATGTTGATGTGGCCGAGCAGTTGGCAATTGATCGACTGAAGAGCCTATACGGCTCAGAATATGCCAATGTGCAGCCCCATAGTGGTTCACAGGCTAACAGCGCGGTATTTTTGGCATTGATCAAAGGTGGTGATACGGTTCTGGGTATGAGTTTGGCGGATGGTGGCCACCTGACTCACGGTGCCAAGCCTAACTTCTCAGGCAAGCTCTATAATCCTATCCAATATGGCTTAAATGCCGAGACAGGTCTGATTGATTATGACCAGGTCGAAGCCTTGGCTATTGAGCACAAGCCAGCCATGATTATTGCTGGTTTCTCTGCCTACTCCGGCATTATGGACTGGGCGCGTTTCCGAGAAATTGCCGATAAAGTGGGTGCCTACCTGCTGGTTGATATGGCTCACGTCTCTGGTTTGGTTGCTGCAGGCGTTTATCCAAGCCCAGTTCCTCATGCCCATGTGGTGACATCAACCACTCATAAGACTCTGCGTGGACCTCGTGGTGGCATCATTCTGACCAACGACGAAGACATTGCCAAAAAGTGTAACTCTGCAGTTTTCCCTGGCAGCCAGGGCGGCCCTCTCTGTCATGTAATCGCGGCCAAGGCAGTCGCCTTTAAAGAAGCGGCTAGCGAAGAGTTTGTTGTCTATCAAAAACAAGTGGTTGCCAATGCTCAGGCGATGGCGGCGACGTTTATGGAGCGCGGGTTTAGTATTGTTTCTAATGGTACTGAGAATCATCTAATGCTAGTAAGCCTGATTGGCAAAGAGTACACAGGTAAAGATGCCGATGCTGCTCTGGGTGAGGCGTTTATCACGGTAAACAAAAATGCCGTACCCAACGACCCCCGTTCGCCATTTGTCACCTCTGGCCTGCGCGTGGGTACACCAGCTATTACTACCCGTGGTTTTGGTTTGGACGAGACTGTGCAGCTTACCCATTGGATGTGTGATGTATTGGATAGTCTGGATGGAGGTAACTCACGGCAAGTTATTGCCGATACCAAAGCCAAGGTTCTTGAAGTTTGTGGACGCTTCCCTGTCTACGGATAAGACCTACCTAGCCAGTAATTTCAAAGCCCTGTTTATGCGGGGCTTTTTTTTGTCTGCGTTTTTACCTAGGATAGTCGTTCTTTAACTAGGGTGTCACTATGAATAATCTGCCAGTAGAGGCTCGTTTGTCGGCCACTGTTGTGTTGGTGCGCGATACGGAGCAGGGTATCGAAACGCTGCTGCTGCGCCGCAATCCCAAGCTGAAATTTGCTGCAGGTAGCTGGGTATTTCCTGGTGGCGCGGTTGATCAGGTTGAGTTAGATATGGCGCCCAGCCTGCATCAGGCGTTAGAGACTGCTGCGGTCAGAGAAGTACATGAGGAGTGCGGTGTTGTTGTTGTCAAGGAGTCGCTGGTTCATTTTTCTCATTGGACAACCCCTGAAAGTGAGAAAAAGCGTTTCGCTACCTGGTTCTTTGTTGCCCGTGCGGACGATCCCAATGCCGAGATCATCATTGATAATGGCGAGATTCATGAATACCAATGGCTGCGCCCAGAACAGGCTTTAGTTCTCCATGCTGAGGGCGAACTAGCTCTTATGCCGCCGGCCTTTTTGACACTTTCACTGCTTAGCCACTATCGAACAGTAGAGTCAGCCTGTCTCGATTTGGCGCAGCGCGAAATTTATAATGTGACACCAAAACTATCAATAACCAATGGCCAAACGGCGGCAACCTACCCTGGCGATGTCGAGTATGAGACGGGTCAGGCGTCATCTTCTGGCCCGCAACATCGCACCCTATTTACCGATGCGGGCATGAAATATATTCATTCCGGCGCAGACGTCTCTGAACCGCCAATGGATAGGCCGTAGAAGGTGGTCACTGATCCATAAATTGGCCAAGATTTCGGGGCTTTAAATATCTTATCTTGTGGTAGAATAGCCGCCCAAAATTTCGATGCACTGATATGTATTGCCCCTTTTGTAATGCGGATGACACCAAGGTCATAGATTCACGTCTGGTAGCGGACGGTGGACAGGTTCGTCGACGTCGCGAATGTGTTGAGTGCAGCGAACGCTTTACCACCTATGAACTCGCCGAATTGGTAATGCCGCGGGTGATTAAAACCGATGGTAGCCGCGAACCATTTGATGAGAATAAATTGCGTGCCGGGTTACAGCGCGCGCTGGAAAAGCGTCCTGTATCCATTGAGAAAATCGAAGTTGCGCTGTCCCAAATTAAACATTTTCTTCAGGTCACTGGTGAGCGAGAAGTGTCGTCGCGTATTGTCGGTGAAGAGGTTATGCGTCAGCTGCGCGAATTAGACAAAGTTGCCTATGTGCGCTTTGCCTCGGTCTATCGCAGTTTTCAAGACCTCAGTGAATTCCAAGATGAGCTCAATCGATTAGCTGAGCTCAAATCTGCGCCGGCTGAAGACTAATGAGCTTTTCAGTCACTGATCGCGAGATGATGTCCGAGGCCCTTAAATTGGCCGCTCAGGGGCGCTTTACTACTTCTCCAAACCCAACCGTTGGCTGCGTTATTGTGGCTGATGGCAAGGTTGTTGGTCAGGGCTTTACCCGTCCTGCTGGGGGTAATCATGCGGAGATTGAAGCATTGCAGAGCGCTGGCGATGTCACCGGTGCAACTGCCTATGTCAGCTTAGAGCCATGCTCTCACCAGGGAAGAACTGGCCCCTGTGTTGATGCATTGATCACTGCTGGTATCGCTCGGGTGGTGATTGCCTGTGAGGACCCCAATCCGCAAGTTGCTGGATCTGGCATAAAGAAATTGCAGGATGCAGGCATTCAAGTCGACAGCGGCTTATTGGAAGATCAGGCTCGCGATATCAATAAAGGTTTTATTAAGCGCCAGGAGGAGGGCACGCCCTGGGTGCTAGTTAAAATGGCGGCCAGCCTTGATGGCCGCACCGCGATGGCCAGTGGCCAGAGCCAGTGGATTACCACACCACCTGCACGTCAAGATGTGCAGCGATTGCGGGCGGCGAGTTGCGCAATTATTACGGGTATAGGCACTCAATTAATGGACGATCCGTCCCTCACCGTGCGTATATCCAGTGAAGAACTGGGAGTGCAAGATAGCCTCCAACAACCACTGCGGGTGGTTGTAGATAGTAAGTTACAGATGTCGGCCACTGCACGCATGTTCGAGCAGCCGGGCGCGACACTGATTGCGACTCTTGAGGGTGAGAGCCAGCGTGAGAAATCACAGGCGCTTATTGAAGCTGGTGCTGAAGTCATCTTTTTACCGGCTATGGCGGAGCATATTGATTTGCAGGCGTTGTTGGTTGCTTTGGCTGCTCGCGGTTGCAATCAGGTCATGGTTGAAGCTGGTGCTGGTTTGGCCGGAGCTTTTATTGCTGAAGGCTTACTTGATGAGCTGGTGTGCTATTGGGCACCCAAGTTGTTTGGTAATGACGCAAGGCCGATGTTTAATTTGCCGATTAGAACTATTGATGCGCACTTGGCACTATCGGTGAAGGATATGCGCATGATTGGTGAGGATATTAGGGTGACTCTGTATCCGGATAAGGATTATTGAAATCGCCAACAGGCTTTAATCTTGAGCATAGTGAAGAATCAGTGTTGAGAGCTGGTTTGGTAAGAGGGTTAAGAGTCAGGTGCATACTTCTGCGACACGCTGCAAGTGCGTCCCTGTAAGCTCTGCGCCAGCATCCCTGCTGCCGAAGTTCGCAGCAGTATGCAACTAACTCTTAACAGCAAGTTTGGGCACGTGTTTTTTGGTCGCAAGGGTTAAGGTTACCTCAACCGTTGCACCAGAATTTATTAAATATTTAGAAGGGCTTTAAAGAATGTTCACAGGAATTATCAGCGCCATTGGCGATATCGCAAGCCTCGAGGAGCGCGGTGGTGACGTACGTCTTACGATCCGCAGCGGTAACCTAAATCTGACCGATGTTCAGCTCGGTGACAGCATTGCCTGCAATGGCGCCTGTTTAACCGCGGTAGAACTCACCGGCGAAGGCTTTGTTGCGGATGTTTCAGTAGAGACATTAAATCTCACTACAATTGGCAACTGGCAGACTGGCAGTCGCATCAATATGGAAAAAGCCATGCAGGCTACCGACCGTTTTGGCGGTCATATTGTTTCTGGTCATGTTGATGGTATTGGCGAAGTGGTGGCGCTGGAGGAAGATGCGCGCTCTTGGCGTTTCCGGCTTCGAGCACCTCGCGAAATTGCTAAATACATTGCTCACAAAGGTTCAATCACTGTGGATGGGACCAGCCTAACGGTTAATATCGTCGAGGGTGCTGAGTTTGAACTGAATATTGTTCCCCATACAATGCAGCACACAGTAATGGGCGATTATAAGGTTGGAACCAAGGTCAATCTTGAAGTAGATCTGGTGGCTCGCTATCTAGAGCGGTTGCTGCTGGGTGATAAGGCAGCTGATCAATAACGCAAGAATAAAGAATAAGAAATACATGGGAAGAGAAGAGAGCATGGTACTTAACACTGTAGAAGAATTACTCGAAGATATCCGCCAAGGCAAAATGGTTATCTTGATGGACGATGAAGATCGCGAGAATGAAGGTGATCTAGTGATGGCTGCGCCTATGGTGCGCCCTCAGGATATTAACTTTATGGCCACCTATGCCAGAGGTCTTATCTGTCTGACATTGAACGAACAGCGCTGCAAACAGCTGGCACTGGGTATGATGGTTGAGGGTGACAGTAATAAGTCGAGCCACAGCACGCCGTTTACCCTGTCTATTGAAGCTGCCGAGGGCGTTACCACCGGTATTTCTGCCGCCGACCGCGCGCACACAGTGCAGGCAGCGGTTGCCGGCAATGCTCGCCCAGAGGATATTGTTCAGCCTGGGCATATTTTCCCATTGAAAGCTCAGCCAGGTGGTGTGCTTAGCCGTGCAGGCCACACTGAAGCCGGATGTGATCTTGCCCGTATCGCCGGTTTTGAACCTGCCGCTGTGATCGTCGAAATTATGAATGAAGATGGCACCATGGCGCGCCGCGACGATTTAGAAATTTTTGCTGAAAAGCATGACCTCAAAATTGGCACCATTGCCGATTTGATTCACTACCGTCTGGTCACTGAGAAAACCACGCAATGTATCAGCGAGCGTCAGGTGCAGACCCAGTTCGGTGAATTTACACTGAAGACCTATTTAGATAATGCGCGCAATGAAAAGCATTTTGCTCTGGTAATGGGTGATGTAACTGGCGAAGAAGCTGCTCTGGTGCGCGTGCATATCAATCGCTCTGCCCGAGACTTGCTGGCTCTGGAGTCCGATAAAGGCTACAACACCTGGTCATTCCATAAAGCAATGGACGCCATCGCCAAAGAGGGTCGTGGCGCTCTGGTATTGCTCTACTACCCTGAGAGTGCAGAGGACATTGATCACAGTATTGAGCATATTCTCAATCCTAATGGCAACAAAACTCAGGCTGCAGGTGATGTGGTTTATCAGCAGGTTGGTACCGGTTCACAGATTCTGATGGATCTGGGTGTGCACAAAATGCGCCTTATGAGCGCGCCCTTTAAATTTACCGGCATCTCTGGCTTCGATCTTGAAGTTGTAGAATACGTCGATTGCGAATAGCTAGCAACGGGAATTGATAATGAGTGAATTTAGGCCTGAAGAAGGTAATTTTGACCTAGGTGATGTGCGTATTGCGGTTATCGCTGCGCGCTGGAACGCCGAAATTACCGATGGTTTGTTAGCCGGTGCCGTGCGCGCTCTAGCCCGCCATAATATCAGTGGTGAGGCAGTAGAGGAATATCGCGTCCCCGGTGCTTTTGAGCTTCCGATAGCAGCGCAGCGCGCTGCCCGTACCGGTCGTTTTGATGCAATTATTGCTCTCGGTTGCGTTATTCGTGGCGATACCCCGCATTTTGACTATGTCTGTTCGGAAACGACGCGCGGAATTGGCGAAGTCGGTTTAAAAGAAAACTTACCGGTTGCCTTTGGTTTGCTAACCACCGACAACTTACAGCAGTCGCTAGATCGCTCTGGTGATAATGAAGAGAACAAAGGCGAAGAAGCCGCCCTGACTATTTTGGAAATGCTCGCCGTGTTTAAGCAGATGCAGAGCGTCAACTAAATGTCTAAACCGAAAGAAAAACAAAAAGCACGCAGAATGTTGGTGCAGGCTCTGTACTCTTGGGATGTGGGTGGTACCGACTTAGTGACTATTGAAGCTGAGTTTCATACCGACAATGATATGAGCAAGGTCGATAGCGCGCTGTTCCATACTATTTTATTTGGTGTGCCTAAAAATCTTACTGCCATAGATGCTGCCTATGAGCCCCATCTGGACCGTGAGAATAAACAGCTCGACCCTGTGTCGCGCGCTGTACTGCGCCTATCATCTTACGAGATGCTCTACAGCATTGATGTGCCCTATAAAGTCGTTATCAATGAAGGTGTAAACCTAGCCAAGACCTATGGTCCCACTGATGCCTACAAGTTTATTAACGGTGTTCTGGATAAGGTAGCCATTGAAAAGCGTGCTGTCGAAGTAGCCGCCAATAGACGCGCCTAGTCGACTAAAACTTGCCAAGAGGATGTAGCTCTGTCGGAATTCACATCATCTCACCCCAGCGAATTTGAGCTTATCGCGACCTACTTTAAAGATCTTACGGGTCAGCAGGGGGTGGCGTTGGGTATTGGTGATGATGGGGCGCTGGTAAATCCTAGCACCAATACTCAGCTCGTTGTTGCCACTGATACCTTGGTGGAGTCGGTACATTTTCCTGCAGATGCCAGTGCCGAACAAATTGCAACTCGCGCACTTTGTGTAAACCTCAGTGATATGGCCGCCATGGGCGCAACGCCGCGTTGGTTTACGCTGGCATTGACCCTAGAAAAAACAGATGTACAGTGGCTATCGGGCTTTAGTCGAGGACTTGCTGAGGTCGCAAAAGAGTTTGGTGTAGCTTTGATTGGTGGCGATACCACCTCCGGTCCATTAACTATTTCATTGACCTTACTCGGTGAGGTGCCTATTGGCGGTGCATTGCAACGCAGTGGTGCTAGCCCCGGCGATAGCATCTATATCACTGGCACCTTGGGTGATGGAGCGGCGGGGCTTAGTGTTCTAGAGGAAGGCGCCACGGAGGGTAGTGTTCTAGATAGAGCTATTGGACGTTTGCGAGCAAGATTTTATCGGCCACAGCCTCAGGTGCAAGCGGGCCAAAAGCTGCAGGGATTTGCTAGTGCCTGTATCGATATATCTGATGGCTTAGTTGCTGACCTTGGGCATATTTGTAGAGCCAGTGGTGTTAGTGCGAACCTAGTATCCAAGCAGCTGCCGATACACTCGGAGGTGACCCAGAGATTTCCGCAACAAGCATTAAACTGGGCACTGACAGGTGGCGATGACTACCAGCTGTGTTTTACTGTAGCAGAGTCTAATCGTGACAAGATTGATCTTCTGATCTTTCAGGGTGAGTTGGATGCGACTATGATCGGTCAGATACAGCCAGCGAGAGAGGGACAATGTCTGGTGTTAGTTGATAATGTAGGCGCAGAATTTAATAGAGGGTTCGATCACTTTGGACACTAAGCCAAGTTTTTCACAGCTAGTTCGCTCGCCAGTCTTATTATTGGCCTTTGGTTTTGGCAGTGGGCTGTCACCCAAGGCGCCAGGTACCATGGGCACCGTTGCGGCGATTCCACTCTGGTATCTGCTGGTGCAGTTACCACCGCAAACCTATGTACTGGTGGTAGCAATTTGCGCGATTATCGGTATTTTTATCTGTGGTTCAGCCGCGGATAAACTGGGTGTTCATGACCATGGCGGTATTGTCTGGGATGAATTCGTGGGGTTTTGGATCACTATGGCCTTTTTACCCGTTAGTTACGTATCAGTACTTATCGGATTCATTCTTTTTCGGTTGTTCGATATTTTTAAGCCTTGGCCCATTAGTTGGTTGGATAAAAACGTTGGAGGCGGGCTGGGTATTATGATCGACGATATAGTGGCTGGGCTGGCCGCAGGTGGCACTTTTGTATTGCTGCAAAGTTTACATTTAGTGTAAAAATAGTTAGCAACAGTTGCAAAATAACACTCACTCATCCTTTACTTATAGTTTAGTGTTTATATAATAAAAAATCAAAACAGAGATTTAGGAATCCGGAGTCCCTCAGTTGAAAGAGAAGTTAAAACCAGTCGCTATTTTAGCGCTATTTGTTTTTGTTGCCGTTGCTATGACGGCCTTGCGACCTGCTCCGGTCAAAATTAGTACGCCAGAAAATGCGATCGCGGTAAAAACACAGAAAGTTCAGGCTACGCAAGTCAGGCTGGCGGTTGAGTCTCAGGGCTCGGTATTGCCGCGCACTCGTACCTCGCTTGTATCGGAAGTGTCTGGCGCTGTACTGGAAGTCTCTCCTCAGTTTATAGTGGGTGGTAGATTTGAGCAGGGCGATACATTACTTAGGCTCGACCCCACTGACTACGAGGTGGCATTGCAGCGCGCTGAAGCTAGATTAATAAGTCTTAATGCACAGCTGACCTTTGAGCAGGCACGCGCTACCCAAGCCAAAAAAGAATGGGCAATGACCGGGCGGCCTGCCACTGAAGCACCTATTTTAGCGTTGCGCGAACCCTATCTTGCCGAAGCTCGCGCCAATGTTTTGCAGGCTGAAGCCGAGGTCAAACAGGCGCAACAAAAACTTCGCCGCACCACTATTAGAGCACCCTATGCAGGCATCGTATCGGCCAAGTCGGTCGATGTTGGGCAGTACGTTACTGTGGGTACACCATTGGGTAACACCTTTGCTATCGATTTTGTAGAAGTAAGACTGCCGCTGACGGATAAAGATTTATCCATGATGGATGATATTGGTTTTTTCTCTGCCGCAACCGCGCCAACCGTTATGTTAAGCGCTACGGTAGGGGGTGTTCAGGTGCAGTGGTCTGGCGCGTTGGTGCGTTCTGAAGGTGTGGTCAATGAACTCAATCGCTCACGATATGTGGTTGTGCAGGTCGAAGACCCCTACGGTGTTGGATCCAATTTATCATCGCCCCCCCTTTTAGTGGGCACATTTGTGCGTGCTGCTCTAGCTGGCAAAAAATTGAATAATGTCTTTAAAGTGCCCCGCCATGCCATGTTGGAGGGCAATAAAGTCGCCCTAGTTGACGCCCAGTCACGCTTGCGCTTAACCCCAGTTGAAAGTAGCTTTGGCAATGACGAATTTTACTTTGTCAGTGCTGGCGTCAAAGAGGGAGATGAGTTAATTGTCAGTGCACTGGGCATACCCATTGATGGCATGAAAGTAAACCCGCGTAAAAAAGCCGCTGACCGGGAAGCCAATAATGGACAATAAAACCACAGGTCTTATTGCTTGGTTTGCAAAAAACCCCGTAGCAGCCAATTTAATTATGCTGTTTATTGTTGTTGCCGGTGGCATCTCTGTGTATGGCATTAGTAAAGATATGTTTCCCCGCTCAGAAGTGCCTATGATACAGATCATTGCCCCCTATCCGGGTGCTGCGCCGGTGGAAGTTGAAAAGGGCGTTATTTTACCTATGGAATCTGCGCTTGAAGGACTCAAGGGGATCAAGAAAATCTCCTCTAACGCGCAGCGCGACTCTGCTTCAATTACTTTGGAAGTTGAGGTCAATGAAGATATCAATGAAGTGATGGTGCAGGTTGAGAATCGCATTGATGGTATTGTTAATTTTCCCGAAGACCTAGAAAAACCCACGGTGAAAAAATTCGATTTCTTTGGCTGGGTGATGGGGGTTTCTTTATCTGGCCCTATGAGTGATCGCCAGCGCAAGATTTTAGGGCAGCAGGTTTACGACGAATTAATGGTGCTGCCTGAGGTTAAGAAGGTCATTCTCTGGGGTGTCGATGACTATGAAATAGCCGTTGAGGTAAAAGAAGATCGCCTCAGAGAGTTCAATCTAACATTGGGCGAAGTGGCTCAGGTATTGCGTGCCTCCTCGCTGGATTTACCCGCGGGCATTATCCGTGCCGAAGCGGGCAATGTCTTGGTGCGTACCCAGGGTAAGGCGTACGTGGGTGATGAGTTTGCCAATATAGTATTGCTTAGTCAGGCCGATGGTACGCAAATACTGCTTAGCGATGTGGCTGATATCAAAGACGGTTTTGTTGAGACTAATAATATTGTTCGATTTGATCGTGAAAAAGCGTTTAACCTTGGTATTTTTTCGCTAGAGGATCAAAATCTTCTCACCATCAGCGATTCTGTCAAACAGTATGTTGATCAAAAACAGGCGACCTTACCAGACGGTTTAAAGATCAATTATTTTGCTGATGAGTCTTATCATCTGCGCGGCCGTCTCGATATGATGATCGAAAACCTTGCCATGGGTGCTATTTTGGTTGCCATTATACTGGGCCTGTTTCTTAATTTACGCGTGGCCTTCTGGGTTTTGTTAGGTATTCCGGTGAGCTTTTTGGGAGCCTTTTGGTTGATGCCGGTCAACCCCTACCCGGTAACAGTGAATGTACTCAGTCTATTTGCTTTTATTATGGTGCTGGGTATTGTGGTGGATGACGCCATTGTTATTGGCGAGAGTGTCTTCGATGAAGTTGAGGGAGACTACAAGAACAAACTGGCCGGCGGTCTCAGTCCAAAGGCGTTGTATTTTGCCTCGGTGGAAACTGTGGTTGCAGGCGCGCAAAAAGTAGCAACACCCTCGACTATAGGTGTAGTAACCACGATAGCAGCGTTTGCGCCGATACTGTTTGTTGGCGGTAGCTTCGCGGGTTTTCTTGACTCTATAAGTGTCGTCGTGTTTCTGTGCCTGACTTTTTCACTGATCGAATCCAAGTTAATTCTGCCCGCTCATCTGGTAGGTCTTCAATTTGGTGGCCCCAAGTCTGTTAACCCCGGTCTTATTGGGCGCTGGCAAAAGGCGGTAAATACGGGCTTAAACTATTTTATTGAAGATATTTTTCAGCCCAATTTAAAACGCATGATCCAAAATCGTTATTCGACATTGGCGGTTTTTCTCGGTTTATTAATTCTATCTTTTGCCACGTTGACTAGTGGTATTGCCCGCTTTGAATTTTTCCCCAGTGTCCCGGGCAATGACCTTCAGGCACAAATTATTATGCAAGATGGCACCTCGCAAGAGAGCCTTGATGAGACCATTCTCGAAGTCGAGTCAGCCATCTATAAAGTTGATGCCGATCATAGGCAACAGTATCCGGACAGTGCAGGTTTGGTGGAGCATGTGCAATTTAATACCCAAAATGATGTCGAGGTTACTTTCCGCGTGATGCTGACGCCGGCAGAATATCGCACCCTTAATGCGGTAGATATTGAAAAGCTGTGGCGTAAACAGGTCGGCCCATTGCCCAATGTTCGCAAGCAAAAGTATTATTCCTCACAGGGACCCTCCGGTGACGCCAATATCGAGTTGACACTCTCTGGAGCAGATCCTGATGAGCTCACCAAAGCGGGCGCTGAGCTGCAGGAGAAATTGGCAGAATACAACGGTGTATTTGACGTTTACAACAGTCAGGGTTCTGGTGGCCGAGAGGTATTAGTCAGTCTTAAGCCCTATGCAAGTCAAATTGGCGTCAGCCTTGCTGATGTGGCGCGTCAGGTTCGTCAGGCATTTTATGGTGAAGAGGTTCAGCGCATTCAGCGTGACACAGAAACGTTAAAAGTTATGGTGCGATATCCACTTGAGGAGCGTCGCTCCATCGCCACTTTAGAAAATATGCATATTCGCACCGCCAGTGGTCAAGCGATTGCTATAGGTGAAGTGGCAGATATTCGCCTGGGTCTTGGCCTTACCGCAATTAAGCGTGTCGATCGCAAACGCACCGTGGCTATCACCGCTAACAATGATCCAGAGAAGGTTCAAACGGGCACTGTGATTGCCGATATAGAAAAGACGTTTATTCCCCAGCTCTTGGCTAAATATCCGACCGTTCAATTTGGGTTGGGTGGCGCCAGTGAAGAGCAGGGTGTTCTTATTCAGCGCATGTTTATAAGCTTTGCCGCATCATTATTTATTATTTATGGCCTGTTAGCGGTGCCTTTGCGCTCCTATGTGCAGCCATTGGTGATTATGTCGGTGATTCCATTTGGCTTTATTGGCGCGATTATCGGGCATATTATTTTTGATGTGTCGATAAATATGCTCTCGGTGTTTGGCCTTATTGCGCTGTCTGGTGTGGTGGTCAATGACAGCTTGATTTTGGTGGAATTTGCCAATCGGGCGCGAGCAGAAAATGCCTCGATTAATGAGGCTCTTTTGATCGCGGGTAAAAAGCGCTTTAGAGCGATTTTGTTGACGACTCTAACAACGTTTGTAGGCTTGCTGCCCATGCTATTTGAAACCAGTGTGCAGGCCCAGTTTGTGATTCCAATGGCGCTATCCCTAAGTTTTGGCATTTTATTTGCGACGACTATTACCTTGATTATTGTGCCCTGTTTGTACCGGGTGAGCTATGATCTGCGCGACTCCAAAAGGTTTACCGAGCCAGTGTTGCAGGACAGTTTATAGCACTAAAAAACCTGCATAAGACAGGCTGAGAGGCTACAATACCGGCCTATTTTCTTATCTTTGGAGTCAGTCTAGTGCTGCGTTTTATTGAATCCTCAAAGTTACCCACTCGCTGGGGTACCTTTGATATTCATGGCTTTGAGGATCCCTTTAAAGGCAAGGAACATATTGCTATCACTATGGGTGACTGTGGGGCTGATGAACCGCTGCTGATTAGAATTCACTCCGAATGCCTGACTGGCGATGCCCTGGGTAGTATGCGCTGCGACTGTGGCGAGCAGCTGCAAGAATCAATGAAGCGTATCTCAGAGTTAGGTCGCGGTGCGATTCTATATCTGCGTCAGGAAGGGCGTGGCATTGGCCTAGTGAATAAAATTCGTGCCTACAATCTGCAAGATCAGGGTGCTGATACCGTAGAGGCGAATGAGCGGCTGGGGTTTGGTGCAGATATGCGCGACTATTCGATCTGCGCACCTATGCTGGAACATCTGGGGGCCAAGCAGGTTAGGTTGATGACCAATAACCCACGTAAAATTAGAGCATTGAAAGAGTTGGGTATCGATGTGGTTGAACGCGAGCCTATTCAGGCAGATGCCAATCCGCACAATGTGCAGTATCTTTCCACTAAGGCCGGTAAATTAGGCCATATGTTTAAGGAACAGAAATGAGTTTGGCCAAGCGAATTATTCCCTGCCTCGATGTCGACAAGGGTCGTGTGGTTAAGGGTGTACAATTTATTGATATCCGCGATGCTGGAGACCCAGTAGAAGTTGCCCGCCGCTACAATGAGCAGGGCGCCGATGAAATTACCTTTCTTGATATTACCGCCAGCCACGAAGCCCGTGATACAACCTTACACACAGTTGAGCGGATGGCAGGGGAAGTATTTATTCCCTTAACTGTTGGTGGCGGTGTGCGTGAGTTGCAGGATATTCGCAACCTATTAAATGCTGGTGCTGATAAGGTCGCGATCAATTCCGCGGCTATCCATAATCCCGAATTTGTTCGTGAAGCGGCACAGCGCTTTGGCTCGCAATGTATTGTAGTGGCTATAGATGCCAAGCAGGTGGAGCAGGGCGATAATCCGGTCTGGGAAATATTTACCCATGGTGGCCGCAATCCCACCGGCATCAATGCTATTGAATGGGCTGAGCAAATGACAGCCTATGGAGCAGGTGAGATTTTACTGACCAGTATGGATCGCGATGGTACCAAGAATGGGTTTGACCTAGATCTAACATCACGGATCAGTGGTGCGGTTCATGTGCCTGTTATCGCGTCCGGTGGTGTAGGCAATCTACAGCATCTGGTCGATGGTATTGTAGAAGGCAAGGCCGATGCGGTATTGGCCGCCAGTATTTTTCACTTTGGTAAGCATACTGTGCCTGAGGCTAAGCAGTATATGGCTGAACGCGGAGTCAATGTCCGTCTCTAATCACATCTCTTGTTTGTTGTATGCCAAGTTATTGTAGATCCTTCGAACCTCAGGATGACTTATGGTCTATGGTCGGGGTGACTTTTCTTTTTTAAGAGGCAAAAACAACCACACACTCGTGTGGTTACAAAGGTACTTCTGTCTTACTTAAGGGATATTCTTGATGACCTGCAGCCTAAGGCTACATAGGGTTGATCCGCAACCAAGGCTTCATTAGGAACCCCAGTGGATTAGATAACTTAATGGGTGCAGCTAGGGCCGATAAACAGATACATTCCCCATTTTGCGCGCCCATTGGCTGGTGTACATCGCCAGGGTGACGCCGCAGGAAGTCCCCTTCGCGATAAACCGCACGTTCATCAGAGAAGCTGCCTTTTAATACAACGGTGTACTCCAAGCCATTGTGATCGTGCTTGGGGGTTTTACCGCCAGCGCATATTTTATGCAGAGCGACTTCGTAGGCTTTCTGACCGGTCTTAAGGCGTGCTATATCCACCGATGCCGTAAGGCGCTTCCAAGTGAGCGTTGTTGCAGAATCTGAAATCAGTTTGCTGACTGGAAATGGAAAGATCGAACTAATGGGCTGCTCGGCCTTTGGCGCTTTAGCCGGTTGATCTTGATCAATTGCTGCCATAACAGAGTCTAAAACACTGTCGTCAACAGACTCGGGTGTGGCTTCAGCCATCAACTGAGCACCAACTTCATTAAGGCTTATTAGCTCAGCACGACACTGTTCGCAGAAATGTAGGTGAGCGGACACGCATATTGAAGCCGCGGTATCCAGTGTGCCTGCTGCAAATTCCACCAGCATGGCGTGGTCTGGGTGATAATTTAATTTAGTGGTCATGGATAAGTTCATCCTGCAGCTCTGGTGCTACCAGAATCTGCATTTTTTGAAGTGCCAAACGCACTCGTGATTTAACGGTACCCAGAGGCAACCCAAGTTCATTGGAGGCCTCGGCATGTGATTTTCCTTCAAGGTAGACCTTGCGCAGGATTTCATCTTGTTCTTTGGGCAGTTGGGCCAGAGACGCTTGTACCTTGTCTTCACTGCGCTTTTGACGCAGTAGAGAAACCGGTGTTTCCTCATCGGGCTCATGCCAAAAATCTTCGTTTTCTAGGGGCAGATGCTGGGTATTACTCTTGCGCCGCAACATATCAATACGGCAATTACGCTGTCTCTTATACACATCTGACGCTGCCGACGAGCGATCTAGTGTAGAT
>CAJXVK010000047.1 GCA_913060735.1 uncultured Cellvibrionales bacterium | reverse complement strand
TCGTCGGCAGCGTCAGATGTGTATAAGAGACAGTCGCAAAGATAACGCAGGTCTATGGTACTGCCCCGAGCCGCAGGCTAATTACCTACCCTCTTGCTGGCAGGCTGGTGAAATTATTCGCGACCGCTGTCTGACCGCAGGCCTAGATGCGGCCGAATGTGAAACCCGCGCTATTGAAGCCAGACATAATTTTGTTCAGGTCGATACGGTTTATGCCTTTATGACTGTGCCCGGCAGCACTCCTGAAGAATGGTTGGATTCTGGTCAGGCGCGAGATATGTATCTGCCTGCCTTTAACTATCGGCCGCAGAAATCTGTGCAATATGGTTTGGCACTACAAAATCATGAGAACTCAGAAGATCCCCAGCGCTACCGCTGGGGCTTTATCGCCTCGACAGATACTCATTCCGCGCGCGCTGGTCACGGCTTTAAACAGCAACAGCGCACCAACACCACAGATTCAACTGGCCCACGAGATCAATTCTGGAACGATGTTTTTGCCAGTACCGCTGTGGTTACCAAGGCCGCTCCACAGTCATTGCGCGCGGATCAAATTGACCCAGTGGCCGCAAAAATCTACGCCTCAGAATTTGAACGCACCACCTCATTTTTAAATACCGGTGGTCTGGCCGCAGTCCATTCTACAGGCCGCAGCCGCGATGCCATTTGGGATGCGATGAAACGTCGCGAGACCTATGGCACCAGTGGTCATCGCATATTGCTGTGGTTTAACCTATTGCAAGATGACAGCAGCGTGCCCATGGGCAGCGCCGTGGCCCAGAACAGCAATCCACGCTTCCGCGCCAAAGTCATTGGCTCATTTAAACAGCTGTCCGGCTGCCCCGACTATGTGGTAGACACATTGGAGGCCAAACATCTCGAAAAAATGTCGCTGGGTGAATGTTACAACCCTTCTGATGAACGCTATCTCATTGAGCGTATTGAGGTCATTAAAATTCGCCCGCAAGCATTTAACGGCGAGAACGTCACTCAGTTGATCGAAGATAGCTGGCGCAGCTTTGATTGTGAGCCTTTACCAGAGGGCTGTACGGTAGAGTTTGAAGATCCGGACTTTGCCGCAGAGGGCCGCGATGCGCTGTATTATATTCGAGCACTTGAAGAACCTGTGGCCACTATTAACGGCGACAATCTGCGTACGACTTTTGACGACAATGGCAAAGCTATTGCCACTGAGCCCTGTTTTGGTGATTTTCGAACCGCCGAAAAAGATGACTGCCAGAATCCTGGCAGCCAGAGAGCCTGGTCTTCGCCGATATTTGTCGACTATCAACAATAATGAAAACTCTATAAGGACATTATTATGAGCAATAAAACCGCACTGGTCACTGGCGCCTCTGATGGCATCGGCCTTGAGTTTTGCAATATTTTAGCAGCTAAAGGCTACGACCTTATTTTGGTTGCGCGACGCAAATCCAAGCTTAACGAGGTGGCCGAAAGTCTTTCAAAACAGCATAAAAATATTAGCTGCACGGTCATTAGTAGTGACCTATCCAAACCTCAGGCGGCTCAGGAACTGTTTGCCGCCACGGTCGAAAAAGACCTACAAGTTGATCTATTAATTAATAACGCCGGGCTTTTACAAAATGGCTACTTTACGGATCTCGATCTGATCACCCAAGAAAATATGATCACCGTCAATATGTTGGCCCTTACCTCTCTAACGCATTTATTTGCCAACGATATGGCCACTAGAGCCGGCGGGCATATTTTAAATATGGCATCCTTGGCCGCATGGATACCGATTCCCAACCAGAATGTCTATGCTGCTACCAAGGCCTATGTACTGTCGTTTAGTCAGGCCCTACACAATGAACTCAAGGCAGCCGGCAATGGGGTTTCTGTTACTGCGCTATGCCCAGGTTACACCGATACCAAAATGATGGATAACCCAAATCAGGGCGCGAAACTCTCTATTCCAGACGCAATGCTGCAATCGGCACAGGAAGTTGCAGAGCAAGGTATTGCGGCCTGTCTAGCGGGTAAGCCTACGATGGTGACTGGTTTTGCCAATCGAGTATCGGCCGCTATTAGCCATCTATTTCCAAAAATGACGCTGGCCAATATTGCGGGTGGTTACTACCGAAAAAATCTAGATTAGGTCACAGAGACGTTACATCGCTAATATTAAAAGAGATTGTTATGAGCCAGAAAAAACCAGAGAAAGTATTGATCACCGGCGCCAATGGCTTTATTGGCAATACATTAATGTGCTACTACAAAACACAGAAAGTGCCCGTGGTCGGTATCGATTTAATCGGCAATGACGACGATATTGTTCAGGGCGATATTGCCAATCCGGAAACCATCGGCCATTTATTGGAAAGCTGTGATGTGGTTGTTCACACTGCTGCGTTGGTTTCCAACTCAATTGCCGACAGCGATATGTGGCGTGTCAATGTACTGGCTACCCGCAATCTGATTGCCGCCGCAGAAAAATACAAGGTGCGACGTTTTGTTCAGCTGTCATCTATTGTTGCCTATGGCAATGCCGCCGAGGGCGAACTGGATGAAGATCAGCCCGTGCATGCAGATGGCGGCAGCTATGTGCTGACCAAGCTGGCGTCAGAACATACGGTATTAGCGGCTCAGGCAAAGAGTTCACTGGAACTGGTAATTATTCGCCCCGGTGATGTCTATGGACCGGGCAGCAGACCCTGGATTATTCTGCCACTGGAAGCCATAAACAAGAGGCAGTTTATGCTGCCAGCCAAAGGCGAGGGATTTTTCCGCCCCATTTATATTGATGATTTGGTGCGTGGCATTGCGCTGGCGGTATCGACTCAAGAAGCCAGTGGTGAGATATTTAACCTTTCCTGCGAAGGCTATATGAGCACCAAAGAATTCTTTAGTCACCACTATCAGTGGAAAAATAAGCGCGGGCCCATGGTTGTTTCGACTAAACTGGCCCTGTTCGCTGCAGCTGCCGCCACCAAAATCGCCAATCTTACCGGCGGGGTTAACGAGGCTTCCAGGGCAACTGTCACTCAGCTATGTACCAAAAGTTGGTTTAGTATTGCCAAGGCCGAGCGAATTTTAGGTTGGAAGCCCGAGGTATCATTTGACGAGGGTATTGAGCGCTCTCGGCTGTGGGCGGCAGAGCAAGGCCTTATCAAGTAACACGATAGGAACCGGCAGTGCGGCCAGTCCATTGTTTGAAGCTACGATAAAAAGAGCGCGCCTCAGCATAGCCCAACTCATAGGCAATACTGTCCAGACTCAGCGCTGTATTTTTCAGGAAATACAGCGCGAGTTCTAAACGCAGTTCATTGAGTACATCCTGATAGTGGGTACCCTCTTCCCCCAACTTGCGCTGCAATGTGCGACTGCTCATACCCAGCTTTTCTGCAATTATCTGACTCGAGGGTGCCTGCTGTTTAAGCATCAAACGCAGTATATTTTTAACCTGATTAGCGACAGTTTGATTCTTATCTAGATCCGCCAATAATGCGGTCGCATGCTCCAATAGGGTCTGCAAAATTTGTTCATTTGCCTGAGGCGATGGCATGTCCAATAAGGCTTCACTAACTCGGATACCACTGGCAGGCTGATCAAATAATACCTCACAGCCAAATAGAGCAGCGTAGTCCTCTAAAAGTGCCGGGTCCTGTGGCGCCGAATGTTCAAACCAGACCGCATCCCATTCATCGAAGTTGAGGAAGTTACGCGCATAGGTAACCCAGGAACCCAATACATTTTCAACCTCGTGACGCCTCACCACTGGATCGCTAAAAGCGCAGGTCCAGCGCTGTAAAGCATAGCCATCGGCCACTTCAATTGAGGTCACCCCCATATCACCGACAATTTTTTCATAGATGGGAATCTTGGCCTGAACCATACGCAATGTAGAACAGTTCATGGAGATATAACCCAGCACCGAATAGGACGCGGGTTCGACAAAACTGGCCGAATGCAGGCCAAAGCAGGGATCATTGCTCGCCGCAATAAGTAGGGCTAAAAAATGCTCCATCGCCGCTCCGGAAATATGCTTGTTGTTGTTTTCCAGCAACACCGAGTCAATGCCCGCTGCAACAAGCAGCGGCCTGTAATCTACACCACAGGACTCAGCAGATTTTAGATACTGTGTTACCGCTGGCACAGACGCCAGACCGTTGTTTACAACTTTGTTGAGGGTTTCATTCATAGCGTATACAGCAGTCTCACTGCTGGCCGAAATAGTGATTCAATTGTCCTGTCATGACAGTGAATATTTCTAACTGTAACCTTTATATTAGCGCAGCTAATATTAGTTGGGCTAATATACTAGCCCAACTAATATTAGTATAACTAATAGGTAATCCAAACTTACAATTTTAATAAGGGGATACGCATGCGTCTGTGGAACGGCTGGGGAAATGAAGACAGTGAACTAAGCATGGAGCTTAACAGTGGTCTACGCATGCTTTTACAAGCACTAGTCGGTGAGTCAAAAGGTCTACCAGAAGCAACCTTGGAACAGGTCACTGCTAAGGTTCCGGCCACCAAACTGGCAGCACACCCCCTGATTAGTCTCGATCTGGAAACCCGTGTCCGGCATGCCCGCGGCCAGAGCCTACCCGACTGGCTGGCCATGCACAGTGGCGATGTAGACACCTTCCCCGATGGTGTCGCCCTGCCAGAATCTGCCGAGCAGGTGCGCGAATTACTCGCCTATGCCAAGGCCAATAATATTGATGTCATTCCCTATGGTGGCGGCACCTCGGTGGTTGGGCATATTAATCCAGATCACAGCGACCGGCCGATACTGACCATCGATATGGGCAAAATGAACAAGCTTATCAAGCTCGATCGCGACAGCCAGTTGGCTACATTTGGTGCAGGCACCCCCGGACCAGCGCTCGAAGCCCAACTCAAGAAGGAAGGCTTTACCCTTGGCCATTTTCCCCAGTCTTGGGAGTTGTCTACTGTGGGTGGCTGGGTGGCCAGCCGCTCCAGTGGTCAGCAGTCGCTGCACTACGGCCGTATCGAAAATATGTTTGCTGGCGGCAGTATCGAAACTCTGGCTGGCACATTGGACATTCCCACTATTCCCGCCTCCTCTGCTGGCCCAGATATTCGCGAAATGATTCTCGGCTCTGAGGGCCGTATGGGTATTATTACTGAGGTAACCGTGCGTGTTACTCCCCTACCAGAGACAGAATCGTTTCAAGTGGTGTTCTTCCCCTCTTGGGAGGTTGGCCTAACCGCTGCTCGCGAACTTATTCAACAGCGCACGCCACTTTCTATGGTGCGTTTAAGCAACCCTATAGAAACCACCAGTCTGCTATATATGGGCGCCGGAGAAGACACTAGCGGCATCGTCGCTCTAAAAGAAATGCTGGCTACAAAAGGCATAGGCGCAGGCAAAGTGATGATGACCTTTGGTGTTACAGGTTCAGCCCAGCACTGCGCTCTTGCCCATGAAATGGCTATTGACCAGTGCACAGTTCTCGGCGGAGTGGCCGATCAGGTTGGTCTGGGTGATAACTGGGCTCATGGACGCTTTCGTGCACCCTATTTGCGCGATCCACTGGGTACGGCAGGCTATGCCGCCGACACCATGGAAACAGCTATGGACTGGTCAAAAGTACCCCAAGCAGTCGATAAAATCGAAGCCGCCATTCGTACGGGCCTCGCTGACGAAGGTGAACAGGTGCATGTATATACACATCTGAGCCATGTCTATGGTCAGGGTTCCAGTATCTATACCACCTATTTATACCGTTTTGGCGACAGCTACCAGACCGCCATGCAGCGCTGGGAAAAACTCAAAGCTGCCGGGGCCAGTGAAATAGTCGCCTGCGGTGGCACTATTAGCCACCAGCACGGGGTAGGCAAAGACCATCGCAACTACCTTGCAGCAGAAAAAGGCTCGCTGGGCATTGCCGCCATTAACTCGCTCTGTGAATTATTTGATCCCAGTGGTCAAATGAATCCAGGCAAACTACTACCAGACAGCCAATAAACTATGGACAGTTCACGGACTAATTTACTCGCCGAAATGCGCAGAGGCGAGCAGCTCGATTGGGATATTATTGTGGTTGGCGGCGGTATTACCGGCGCCGGTGTGCTGCGCGAGGCCGCTAGGCGCGGTTACCGGGCACTGCTGCTAGAGCAGCAGGATTATTCCTGGGGTACCTCTAGCCGCTCATCAAAAATGGTCCATGGTGGCCTGCGTTATCTGGCCGCCGGCGATCTAAAACTAACCAAGCATTCGCTGCTCGAACGTGAACGCCTGCTAACAGAGGCACCTGGGTTAGTCGATCGTATTACCTTTTACTACAGCCTTACCAAAGGCCTGTTTCCAGGCCGGCTGGCCATGTCGGTTATCCTGCTGATCTATGATTTTATTGCCGGTATTAGAGACCACCGCTACCACAGTAATAAAGCATTGCAAGAGCGCTTTCCCGGGCTCAATGACAAAAATCTAAAAGGGGCCAGTGCCTACACCGATGCCATGGTTGATGATTCGCGACTGGTGTTAAGAGTACTGCAAGAAAGTATTGCCGATGGTGCCTTTGCGCTTAATTACGCCAAAGTTAATAGCCTGCTAATTGAACAGGATCAGGTCGTTGGCGCGGTGCTGGATGACCCAGAACATAATGCGTCTATCGAGCTGCGCGCACCTGTGGTGATCAATGCCACTGGCGCCTGGGCAGATCGACTGCGCAACCAGCTCAATCCTGAAAAGCGCATGCGCCCACTGCGCGGCAGTCATCTGATTATTGCCAAACAGCTCATGCCAGTCACCGATGTATTGACCTCTCTACATCCAGAAGACCAGCGCGGTGTCTATATCTACCCCTGGGAAGGCACTACGGTTATTGGCACGACCGATCTTGATCACAGTGAAGATCTGGATATCGAGGCGAGTATCGCGCAAAGCGAAGTAGGCTATTTGATCAATGCCTTTAATGTTCAGTTTCCCAAGGCCCAAATCAATGAAAGCGATATTATTTCCTCCTGGGCTGGCGTGCGTCCGGTAATCGGATCCGAAAAATCCAAGGACCCTTCGAAAGAGCGTCGTGATCATGCGGTATGGTCCGACCAGGGCCTGATTACTGTTAGCGGCGGTAAGCTTACAACCTTTAGGTTAATCGCCTTAGACGCCTTAATAGCAGCCGGTGATCGTCTGCCCGAGCCGCAGTCATTTAGCGATGACAGAGTCTTTAGCCAACCTACCATTAGTGCCGAGGCGCTGGTACCCAGCAACCCCGTGTGGGGCCAACGACTATTAGGTCGCTATGGATCAATGGCAAGAAAGCTATTGGATGATGCTGCTCCAGCAGAGCATCAACGCATTGGCGTCACAGACTTTTGTCTCGCCGAGTGTCGCTGGGCACTGCGTCATGAATCAGTGCAACATCTGGATGACCTGCTATTGCGACGCACCAGACTAGGCATGGTATTGGTCAATGCAGGTGCAGAACTATTCCCCGCCCTAGAAAAGATGTGTATGGCTGAACTGGGTTGGAACAAACAGCAGTGGCAACAAGAGCTGGTGCGCTACCAAACTATTTGGCAGCGCTTTTACAGCTTGCCTAAAACATAAATTTTCTAATAAAAAGATAACAATAAAACGAAAATAAAAAGACAACCGCTATGCAAAATTCAAACTATGTACTGGCCATCGATAACGGCACCCAGAGTGTTCGCGCCATGGTCTTTGACAGTGATGGCCAGCTAGTCGCCAAATCCAAGGTAGATATAGAACCCTATTTCTCGACTCGGCCCGGCTATGCAGAGCAACAGCCGGACTATTTTTGGTCTGCACTCTGTCAAGCCTGCCAAAAACTTTGGCCGCAGTTGGATTTTCCGCGACAAAACATTAAAGCCATATCCGTCACTACTCAACGCGCCACTGTGGTGCCCATGGGCAAAGATAGAAAACCCCTGCGTGCCGCCATCAGCTGGCTGGATCAACGACAGGTAGATAGCAAGCCACAGTTAGGTGCTCTTGAATCACTGTTATTTACAGTGGTTAAAGCCAAGGGTTCTGTCGACTCTTTTCATGCCCAGGCCGAGGCTAATTGGATTGCCCAAAAAGAACCTCAACTATGGGCTCAGGTGGATAAATTTTTATTGCTGTCCGGATATCATAACTATCAGCTCACCGGCTGCTACACAGATTCTATTGCTAGCCAAGTTGGCTATGTGCCCTTTGATTTTAAGAAGCTGGAATGGGCGCACAACAAAGACTGGAAATGGCGCGCAATACCGGCGATTACCCGACACATGCTGCCCAAGCTATTATCAGCCGGAGAAACTCTAGGCTATGTAACCGCGGCAGCCAGTGACCAAACAGGTATTCCCGAGGGCCTGCCATTAATTGCCTGCGGCTCCGATAAAGCCTGCGAAGTACTGGGCACCGGCTGTCTCGATAACGAGACCGGCAGCCTTAGCTATGGCACTACTGCGACCTTTAATATCACCAGCGACAAGTATCTCGAAGCCATTCCTTTTCATCCCGCCTACCCGGGTGTTATTCCCAATACATTCAATGTAGAGATGATGGTACAGCGCGGCTATTGGATGGTTAGCTGGTTTAAACAGGAGTTTGGATTGCATGAACAGCAGCTCGCCACTGAACAAAACGTGGCGCCAGAATCACTGTTCGATGATCTTCTTAAACAGGTACCTGCAGGTAGTATGGGCCTCATGCTGCAACCCTATTGGGGCGGTAGCATGAACGACTCAGGCCCCGAGGCCAAAGGGGCAATGATTGGATTTGGTGAGGTTCATACCAGAGCGCATATGTATCGAGCTATGATTGAGGGCCTGACCTATGCTTTGCGCGAGGGCAAAGAGCGCGTGGAAAAGCGCAGTGGCCAACCATTAAAGCGTCTAATGGTATCTGGTGGTGGCTCACAGAGTGATGAGATTATGCAGATTACTGCCGATGTATTTGGTATGCCAGTGGAACGCCCCCACACCTATGAAACCTCCGCACTTGGTGCCGCTATTGCTGCGGCCGTCGGTAGCGATATCTATCCAGACTTTGCATCTGCAGTGGACAGCATGACCCACAGTGGTGACTGCTTTATGCCTCAAGCCGAAAACCAAAAAATTTACAATGAGCTTTACACCAAGGTGTATAACAAAATGTATCACAGCCTAAAGCCGAGCTATGAAAAGATCAGAGCTATAACAGGTTACCCGGCTTAAGATATATTTTTGCTGCTTAAAAACGCCGGTGAAGTTAATTAAGTTTGTCGGTTGTGCAGCAGACGTGGCCCGCTGGTGTTGCACCTGATTTTACTAGGTATTAATATCACTGGTCTTACCTTTGACCGTTGCAGACTGAACATCATAATCTCGACAGAGCGAAAGGACGAAAGATATCTTCAACCCAAAATAGGCTGCCTAATATCTACACCAAAAGATTTTCTTTTCTACAATGATCGAGCGTCACATCCAATGCGATAGCTACCGCTGCCATCATTTCATCAATCTGTTCAGCGGTAATAATAAGTGGCGGACAGAAGCCCAGACTAGAACCCGCCACTGCACGGATTAACAGGCCATTATCCTGAGCTACTTTCTGCGCATAGCCACCCACTGTCCCGCCTACAAAAGGCTCACCTGTTTCTTTGTTGGCAACCAACTCAAGAGCACCGATCAAGCCGCTGCCACGCACCTCGCCAACTAATGGATGGTCACTAAACTCGGCCAGACGCTTTTGCAGATATTCACCAGTCACTGCAGCTTTTTCAAAAATATGATCGCGGGTATAAATCTCTAATGTCTTGAGGGCAACAGCACAGGCTACAGGGTGACCCGAGTAGGTATAACCATGACCAAAGGCACCAGCATTAGCACTTTGATCAATCATTGCATCATACATTTCACGACGAATTGCCGAGGCACTGATAGGCATATAGGCCGATGAAAGCTGCTTGGCAAACGTCATCATCGCCGGAGATTCAATACCCATAGTAGTGCAGCCAAAGTCATTACCTGTGCGACCAAAACCGGTAATCACTTCATCAGCCCAGAACATAATGCCGTATTTATTTAGCACCGCCTGAACCTTCTGGTAATAACCCGCTGGCGGCACAATAACGCCGCTGGCGCCGGTAATAGGCTCGGCGATAAATGCGGCAATTGTCTCTGGGCCCTCATGCACAATCATGGCTTCAAGGTTGCCAACAATACGATCGACAAATTCTGTTTCAGACTCATCGCCCTGCTTGCCACGATAGTAGTGCGGGTGATCGGTGCGCAAAATACCCAGCGCATCCACCGGTAGATCAAAATGATTCTGCGTGACGGGCAATCCCGTCAGCGAAGCCGCTGCCACCGTCACGCCATGGTATGAGCGTTCACGGGCAATAATTTTGCGGCACTCTGGTTTACCTATGGCTTCATGGTAATAGCGCAAAAGCTTAATATGGGTATCGTTGGCATCACTGCCAGAATTACCAAAAGATAGCACGGCATCTTGCATGGGAATCATAGCCGCCAGTTTGTCAGCCAAATCTATGGCAACCTGATGGGTCTTGCCGCCAAACATATGGCTAAAAGTCAGCTTGCTCATCTGCTCGGCAGTCGTATCAATCAGCTCCTGATTGCCATAGCCCAACGCTGTGCACCAGAGTCCAGCCAAACCCTCAAGGTATTTATTACCGTCTTTGTCCCACACATAACAGCCCTCACCCCGATCGATACTAATCTGCTCGATGGCTTTGAAATTAGTGGTTGGGTAAATTAAGTGTGTCATCAGCTGCGCTTCCTATTATCACTTCGACTAACGTATATTTTATTTGTGGATACCACCGACACAGATATATTTTATGGCCATATAGTCATCCATACCGTATTTGGAACCTTCGCGGCCACTGCCTGATTCCTTAATGCCACCAAAGGGTGCCATCTCATTGGAAATAACGCCTTCGTTAACGCCAATAATTCCGTACTCAAGTTGCTCCGAAACACGATACACACGGCCTATATCCCGCGAGTAGAAATAGGCGGCCAAACCAAACTCGGTATCATTGGCCATCCGCACTACTTCTTCTTCGGTTTCGAACTTAAACAGTGGCGCTACTGGACCAAAGATTTCTTCAGAGAACACTCGCATATCTGGACTGACATTGGTCAATATGGTCGGCTCAATAAAGCTACCACCCAGTTCACTGCGCCCGCCACCCAGGGTAACTGTCGCACCTTTGGCCACTGCATCATCAATAAATTCACAGACGCCATTGGCGGCTTTTTCATCAATCAGCGGGCCTATGGTGACGTCCTCTGCAGTGCCATTGCCAACTTTTAGCCCGCGCACTGCGTCAGCTAACTTGGCGCTAAACTCATCGTAGATGCCCGCCTGAATAATAAGGCGATTAGAACAGACACAGGTCTGACCGGCATTGCGATATTTGGATACCATGGCACCCTGAACTGCCGCATCAATATCCGCATCATCGAAAACGATAAACGGCGCATTGCCTCCCAGCTCCATAGAGGTGCGTTTAACGGTTTGCGCGCACTCGGCCATCAGTTGCTTGCCTACAGGGGTAGATCCGGTAAAGGTGACTTTGCGCACGATTGGATTGCTGGTAATTTCAGCGCCAATTTCTGCGGTGCGGCCGGTGACTATATTGACCAGACCTTTGGGAAACCCAGCTCTCTCTGCTAGTTCCATCAATGCCAGTGCTGATAGCGGTGTGGCATTGGCCGGTTTACAGACCACCGCGCAGCCCGCGGCAATTGCTGGCGCAATTTTGCGAGTGAGCATGGCATTGGGGAAATTCCAGGGAGTAATACAAGCGACAACACCTACCGGCTGCTTAATCACCATCACTCGCTTGTCATTGGCGGGCGGCGGAACAATATCGCCATACACACGCTTAGACTCTTCGCTAAACCACTCGACATAGTTTGCACCATAGGCGACTTCACCCCGCGCCTCAGCCAAGGGCTTGCCCTGCTCTGCAGTTAGAATCTGAGCCAGATCTTCCTGATGTTGCATTATCAGATTAAACCAGCTGCGCAGCAGTGCCGCGCGCTCTTTTACGGTGGTTTTGGCCCAAGACTTTTGCGCAGCCTCAGCGGCTTTAATCATACGCCGAGTTTCTGAGGTGCCGCATTTGGCAACTGCGGCGACCGTTTCACCGGTGGCAGGATTAGTTACGGCAACTGTTTCTCCACCATCGGCATCCACCCATTGGCCATCAATATAGGACTGAGTTTTAAGTAGGCTGGGGTCTTTCAATTTAAGCATCATTGGGCTTCCCGTTTTATCCGTTAGTACTGTGTATTTTAGATTCTCAGCATAGTCGATGTTTGTCACAATATAGAGGTCTTGGCGCAATATCAGCAATACCCATGATTAGGTAGTATCAACGCCTCTTTTCACGTATAAAGATTGCTAACACTTCTAACTTGCCCCGCTACTATGTCGGATTCGCCACTACATTTTATACGCACCGGCATTCATACCCATCTGGCGCTACCGGCTCCAAGCCTATGCGCGCTGGTACCCCAGTTAAATGCGTATTTTGGTGATTACAAATGGCTGCGAATTGGATGGGGTGATTACCATTATTATGGCAATGAGCGACAGACCAAACTAATGGGACTGCGCGCCCTCTTACTACCTACATCATCGGTTATAGCCTTGCTCGGCATTGATGACCTGCAAAAAGATCTAGCAGAAAATGCCGTGCTTTACAGTATTGCTATTAACGATACGATGATGGCTTCGCTAGCGCTATTTGTCAGCCGCTACTTTAAGTTTGATAGTAGCAATCAGTTAACTAGAGTCAGAGAGCGAGCCAATGGTGAGCAGTTTTTTAAATCTCGGGGCATCTACACTATTGCCAATACCTGTAATAATTGGACCTCATATGGCCTGCGCACTGCTGGTCTAAATTTAAATCCGCTATTAAATATATTCCCCGGGCAGGTAGAGCGTAGCGTGCGCAAAAATGGCTACCTACCGCTAGAGCGTTAAACCAGTCTTACCCAGTTGAGGGTATTAGGCTTTTTTCTACCGATCAGTACTCTGATACCTATTCTTTAATGGCAACCTCACAGGTGCATTATGACGGCAGTAAACCGCAGTTCCGATATTGATTTTGATCAATATGATACCGCAGCAATCAATCAAAAAGATAAGGCACATTTTCTGCATCCCTGGCAAATTTTCGATACCTTTGCCAATGAAGGCGCACTGCCAATAGCTGCCGCTGAAGGTGCCTATATTTACGACAGCAATGGCACTCGCTACCTCGATGCAGTGGGCGGCCTCTGGTGTACCAATATTGGTATGGGTCGCGAAGAAATGGCCGATGCGATTGCCGATCAAGTCCGGCAGATGGCCTACGCTAGCCCCTTTGTCGATATGACCAATATTCCCGCTGCTACTCTGGCCGCAAAACTGGCCGAGCTGGCGCCCGGCGATCTCAACCATGTGGCCCTGTCTTGCGGCGGTTCAACGGCCATAGATACAGCCTACCGAATGATCCATTTTTACCAGAACTGTCGTGGTAAACAGGACAAAAAGCATATTATCTCCCGTGTGAACTCCTACCATGGCTCTACCTATGCCTCTATGTCCATAGGCGGAAAACCCGGCGATCATCCCCCTGAATTCGATTATATTGAGGATACCATTCACCATATTTCCTGCCCTAATTTTTACCGAGCAGATTCCAATATTAGCGAAGTGGACTTTCTTGTCGCCAAGCTTAAAGAGCTGGAAGATAAAATTCTTGAGGTAGGTGCAGATAGGGTAGCCGCCTTTTTTGCCGAGCCGGTATTTGGTGCTGGTGGGGTTATTGTGCCACCTACAGGCTACCATCGTGGCACCTGGGAAATCTGCCAAAAGTACGATGTGCTCTATGTCTCAGACGAAGTGGTTACCGCCTTTGGTCGCTTGGGCCACTGGTTTGCCTCCAAGGAAGTCTTTGATTTTCAGCCGGATATTATCTGTTCTGCCAAGGGCCTGACCTCTGGCTATCAGCCTCTGGGCGCCACAATCTACTCGAGCAAGGTTCACAATGTGATAAGCGAGCTGGGTCAGGGTCGCTGCTTTACCCATGGCTATACCTATTCCGGCCATCCCGTTGCCTGTGCGGCGGCGCTAAAAAACATTGAAATTATGGAGCGCGAAAAGCTGCTGCCCCATGTGCAAGATATTGGCCCCTATTTTCAGGCGCAATTAAAAACCTTGGCCGACCTGCCTATTGTTGGTGATGTGCGTGGCATTGGCCTGATGGCCTGCGTGGAGTTTGTCAAAGACAAAGATAGTAAAGCTCTATTCCCGGAAGAGCTGGATATTGGCAAGTGGATTTCCAATCAGGCAGACAGTAAAGGTTTAATAGTGCGCCCTATTGTTAATCTGAATGTGATGTCACCCCCGCTTATTATCAACCGCGAGCAGGTCGACTTTATTGTCAGTACATTGCGCGAGAGTATTGACGCCTGCATTGACGATCTTAAGCAGCATGGGCATTTCTAGTTACGCCAAATAAATAGTCACAGGCATTGTAATTTCTACTACAGGCCCCATCTCATACCCAAGCAATTAAATGTTTTAGAGAGTGTAACTGAGATGGAACAATATCGTGGAACAACTATTCTGTCCGTGCGACGCAATGGCAAAGTAGTCATTGGTGGTGATGGCCAGGTCAGCATGGGCAATACCATTATGAAGGGCAACGCGCGCAAGGTGCGTCGCCTGTATAAAGACCAGGTGATTGCTGGCTTTGCCGGTGGTACCGCCGACGCATTTACCCTCTTTGAACGCTTTGAAGCCAAGCTTGAGCAGCATCAGGGCAATCTCACCAAAGCTGCAGTTGAGCTGGCTAAAGACTGGCGTACCGACCGTATTCTGCGCAAATTAGAGGCGCTGCTGGCTGTCGCCGACAGTGAAGCCTCGCTAATTATTACCGGCAATGGTGATGTTATTCAGCCCGAAGACGACCTAATTGCGATTGGCTCTGGCGGCCCCTTTGCCCAGTCAGCGGCCCGTGCGCTTCTGGATAATACCGACATGGATGCTAGAGATATTGTTGAACAGGGTCTTAAGATCGCTGGTGATATCTGTATCTACACCAACCACAATCGAACCATCGAAGAGCTCGACTCTAATACTTAAGCGTCTGCTCAGTAAAAGCAGCTAGGAATTCTTATGTCTCAAATGACTCCCCGTGAAATTGTTCACGAGCTCAATCGCCATATTATTGGTCAAGATGATGCCAAGCGCGCTGTGGCGATTGCCCTGCGCAACCGCTGGCGCCGGTCGCAACTCGATGCCGAGATGCGCAATGAAGTGACTCCCAAAAATATTCTAATGATTGGCCCCACCGGCGTCGGCAAAACTGAAATTGCACGTCGATTAGCGCGTTTAGCCAATGCACCCTTTGTTAAGGTCGAAGCCACTAAATTTACCGAAGTAGGCTATGTGGGTAAGGATGTTGAGTCTATTATCCGCGACCTAGTTGAGACCTCGGTTAAACAGCATCGTGAACTGGAGATGAGCAAAGTTGCTCAGCGCGCCATGGATGCCGCTGAAGAGCGCGTCTTAGATGCGCTATTACCCGCGGCTCGTGGTGCTGATTCAGCTGATGAAAAAGACACCAGTACGCGACAGATCTTTCGCAAAAAGCTCCGTGAAGGCGCACTTAATGACAAGGAAATTGAAATTGAACTCAGCCAAACACCAGTCGGGGTAGAAATTATGGCACCCCCGGGTATGGAAGAGATGACGTCGCAGCTGCAGGGTATGTTTAGCAGCATGGGCAAGAATAAAACTGCCCCACGCAAGGTCACTGTCGCCGAAGCCCTTAAACACCTGAAGGATGAAGAGGCAGCCAAACTGGTCAATGAAGAAGAGATCAAAGCCGGAGCCGTAGAAGCCGCTGAGCAAAATGGCATTGTCTTTCTCGATGAGATCGACAAAGTCTGTCGTCGCGGTGAGGCCAGTGGTGCCGATGTTTCCCGAGAGGGCGTGCAGCGCGATCTATTGCCGTTAATTGAAGGCAGTACAGTGTCGACCAAATACGGCATGATCAAAACTGACCATATTCTGTTTATTGCCTCTGGCGCCTTTCACCTTGCCAAGCCCTCTGACCTTATACCTGAACTGCAGGGCCGACTGCCTATCCGCGTGGAGCTTAACGCCCTCGAGATTGGTGATTTGGAGCGTATTTTGACCGAACCCAAGGCCTCGCTAACCAAGCAGTACACAGGCCTAATGGCTACCGAAGGGTTAGCCATCGGGTTTACCGAGGACGGTGTACGGCGCATGGCCGAGATCGCCTTTGAGGTCAATGAAGGCACTGAAAATATTGGTGCCCGTCGCTTACACACCATTTTGGAACGCCTGCTTGAAGAGATTTCCTTTGATGCCTCAGATCTTGGTGCCAAAGGTGAAACCCTGTCTCTTATACACATCTGACGCT
>CAJXVK010000046.1 GCA_913060735.1 uncultured Cellvibrionales bacterium | reverse complement strand
TGAATTACGCGACCAAGGCACAGCAAGATAAATGGCTGCAGCCACTTTTAAACGGAGACATCCGCTCGTCCTATGCCATGACTGAACCACAGGTAGCCTCAAGTGATGCGACTAATGTGGAAATGAGCATTGTTAAAGAGGGTGATGAGTGGGTGCTTAATGGTCGCAAGTGGTTTATCACCGGCGCTATGAATGAGCGTACCAAAATTCTTATCGTTATGGGCAAGTCAGACCCAGACAATGCTAACCGCCATTTACAGCAAACTCAGGTGCTGGTGCCGAAAGACACTCCGGGCCTGACGCTGGTGCGACCCCTATCTACTTTTGGGTATGACGATGCGCCTATAGGTCATGCCGAATTAATTTTTGAAAACTGCCGTGTGCCGGCAGAAAATGTCTTGCTAGGCGAGGGCCGGGGCTTTGAAATTGCCCAGGGTCGATTGGGCCCCGGTCGCATGCATCATTGTATGCGTCTGATTGGGACTGGTCAGCGCGCTCTTGAATTGGCCTGTAAGCGGGCTACTTCCAGAACCACTTTTGGTCGCTCGCTAAGTAAGCACCAATCAGTGCGTGAAGATATTTCGCGGATGTTTTCTGAAATAGAAATGGCGCGTCTATTAGTTTTAAAAACCTCTCATAAAATCGATGAGCAGGGTGTCCCTGCGTCTATCGATATGATTGCCGCGGCTAAGACAACCATTCCGCTGCTGATGCAAAATGTTATTGATCGGGCGATGCAGATGCACGGTGCTGGCGGATTAACTGCTGACTACTGCATGGCTGAAGGCTATAACTATGCGCGCTGGTGCCGCCAGGCAGATGGCCCGGATCAGGTGCATCAGATGGCGTTGGGCAAGCAGATTATTGAGCGCTATTCCGGCGAGAAAGCTTAACGCAGACTGGCTTTGGTTTTGAGATTGTTGCATGAGCTAATTATCTTGAGGAGCATGTTGCTGGCTTTAAGGTCCCGTCCTGTAATTCTAAGATCCTTCGCAGAGATCGCTCTGCGAAGCGCCTGGGTGGGGTAGATAGTTCAAGCTTTTGCGTCTTATGGGTTTCGTTGGCGGAGTATTAAGTCACTTAGGCTGTCTAAAATATGCCCTCAGTGCTTGGTACTAGTGGCTTTTAGCTGCGAGTTCAGCGATCGAAAGGCCGTTTGGCGATCTATTTTGCGGTATTCTCAATGACCAAGTTTTTTTGGTTTAAGTATGTACCCAATAATACAAATCGCTTAGAATAAACATCAGGCCTGGGGTCAATCACCTTTGGGTAATAAAGAATAATAGATAAGTGGAGTAACAGTTATGTGGGTAAAGCCAAACTATAAGAACATCCGTCTGGGTTTCGAAATCACCATGTATAAGTACAATCGTTAATTCAGCGATTAGTCAGAACACTGAAGATAAGGTAACACCCAGCTAACCTCGGTAGCAGCTATAGATGCCGTTGATGAGTTTAAGCATTGGTTGTATAGCAAAACCGACTTGATACTTACATGAAGTATCTGTCGGTTTTTTTATGCAAGATAAGAATGTCCTTTGGCCGGTAAATTAAAAAGTAACCAATTATGTATATTCATGTACTCGGTTCTGCTGCTGGCGGCGGTTTCCCCCAGTGGAATTGCAATTGCGCAAACTGTGCTGGACTGCGTAACGGCACCATTAATGCCATAGCTAGAACCCAGAGTTCTATCGCGATCAGTAGTGATGGCATTAAATGGGTGCTGTTTAATACATCACCGGATATTCGCGCTCAGTTAGCCGATTTCAAGCCCCTTCAGCCTGCCAGACAGCTGCGAGATACTGGCATATCCGCGATTGTGTTAATGGATAGCCAGATCGACCACACCACAGGCCTGTTGATGCTGAGAGAGGGCTGCCCCCATGATGTTTACTGCACCAATATGGTTTTCGAAGACCTAAGCAGCGGCTTTCCGCTGTTTACCATGCTGAAACATTGGAATGGCGGCTTGCAGCACAAAGAGATCGTTCTCAATAAAGATGACCACACTGAGGAGGGTAGTTTTTCGATTCCCAGTATTGACGGTTTGATGTTTCATGCCGTGCCGCTACTCAGTGCAGCACCACCCTATTCGCCACACCGAAACAACCCCCATGTCGGTGACAATATCGGTATTAGAATCGAAGACACCCGCAGCGGTAAAAACCTCTTTTATTCCCCCGGTCTCGGTGAACCCGAGCCCCATATTATCGAATTGATGCAAAATGCCGACTGTCTATTAGTAGATGGTACGTTTTGGCGCGAAGATGAAATGGCGTTTGCAGGTGTGGGGACTAAGCTCGCTGCCCAGATGGGTCACCTGCCGCAAAGTGGTGAAAATGGCATGATCGAACTGCTCAGACCCATGGACAAACCCCGCAAGGTTTTAATTCATATCAATAATACCAATCCTATTTTGATCGAAGATTCTGAGCAGAGAGGTATTCTGACTAAAGAGGGGATTGAAGTGGCCTTCGATGGTATGGATATTGAGTTATAACTATGGCTATATCTGAAAATACATGGGTTGTACTATCGGGTCAATTTCGCTTTCAATGGGAAGAGGCTCAGCAGTGCTATGTGCTTCTTTATCCGGAGGGGATGGTGCAACTTAACCCCAGCGCCGGTGAAATACTGAGTCGTTGTCAGCAGCAAACGACTATTGCGGATGTTATCAGCGATTTGCAGAACAGCTTTGCCGAAGCGGACTCCAAGACTCTTGCCGCTGATGTGATGGAATTTATTCACGAGGCCAATGACCAAGGCTGGTTAGACCTGAAGAATTAGCACTAGTCTAGAGCGTACCGCAAAACTAGGTAGGAGCCATTATGGCCGACAGCATTACCATAGCCAGTGACCAACAACAGTCCATTCCTCTATGGTTGCTGGCGGAGCTCAGTTACTCCTGCCCATTGCAATGTTCCTATTGCTCCAACCCGATTAATTACCCGCAGACCAGAGCCGCAGAATTATCGACTGAAGAGTGGAAAGCCGTCTTTAAAGATGCGCGTAAACTCGGTGCCGTGCAACTGGGCCTGTCCGGCGGCGAACCGCTAGTGCGGCCGGATCTAGAAGAGCTGATTGCAGAGGCTCGCTCTCTAGGCTTTTACAGCAACCTGATTACTTCAGCGATCGGTGCCGATGCAGCGCGATTGGCGGCCATTCATGAAGCCGGACTAGATCATATTCAAATAAGTTTTCAGGGCAGCAATCAAGACGTTAATGATCATTTTGCCGGTACCAAAAGTTTTCACCACAAAGTATTGATGGCCAATGAAGCCAAAAAGCTGGGCTTCCCCATGGTACTTAATTTTGTTTTGCACCGGCAGAATATTCACCAAATTGGCGATATGCTCAAATTGGCCGAAGAATTAAAGGCTGACTTTGTCGAGCTGGCCAATTCACAGTACTACGGCTGGGCACTAAAAAATATTGACGCTCTACTCCCCAGCCGACAACAGCTACTGGACGCCGAGGCCATTACCAATGACTTCCGCAAACGTCACAGGGGCAATATGGATGTGATTTTTGTTGTCCCTGATTATTATGAAAATCGGCCCAAGGCTTGCTGTAACGGCTGGGCAACAACCTTTCTTACCGTAACCCCCAATGGCAATGTTCAACCCTGTCAGAGTGCCCAAGAATTGCCGGGACTTGAATTGCCCAATGTGCGTGAGCAGAGTCTCGAATGGGCCTGGCGTGAATCGCCTTTATTTAATGCCTTTAGAGGCACTGACTGGATGCCGGAGCCATGCCGTTCCTGTCCAGAAAAAGAGCAGGATTTGGGCGGTTGTCGCTGTCAGGCTTACTTGCTAACCGGTGATGCCTTTGCGACTGATCCTGTTTGTGATCTATCACCAAAGCACTCAATTATTGAAAACGCGGTGGCCAAGGCACAGAATATTGCCGATCTAAATATTGATGGCTTCGGTTATGATATTGATAGCGCACCGGTTCAGCCGCTGCTATTTCGCAATCCAAAAAATGCCAAATTACTCAGCAAAAAATAACCCTATAGGTCAGTATTAGGGGCGTACTTGATTCAACAGCAACACACAGGATAAGCACAATGACTAAAGCCTGGTCTAAACAAGAATTTGAGCAGCAATTGCGCGCTAAGGGTGCGCTCTATCATATTCATCATCCTTTTCATGTTGCTATGAATACGGGCAAGTGCACGCAGAAGCAGATTCAGGGATGGGTGGCTAACCGCTACTATTATCAAATCAATATACCGATCAAAGATGCTGCCATTATGGCCAACTGTGATGATGTATCTGTCCGTCGCCTTTGGGTGCAACGAATACTGGATCATGATGGTACAGGCGACGAAGATACTGGTGGCATAGAAGCCTGGTTGCGGCTGGGCGAAGCTGTTGGTTTAACGCGGGATGAAATTATTAGTGAGCAACATATACTGCCCGGGGTCCGCTTTGCCGTAGATGCCTATGTCAGCTTTGCTCGTCGGGCCAGCTGGCAGGAAGCGGCTTGCTCATCGCTAACAGAGCTTTTTGCACCGACCATTCATCAAAAACGTTTACAGACTTGGCCTGAGCACTACCCCTGGATAGATAGTAACGGCTATAAATATTTTCGTAGTCGTTTAAGTGAAGCGAGAAGGGACGTAGAGCACGGTCTTGCTATTACACTGGATTACTTTGCTACCTACGAGCAGCAACAGCAGGCGTTAAATATACTGCAGCTAAAGCTTAATATACTCTGGAGCATGTTGGATGCCATGCAGCTAGCTTACAGGTATGATGAGCCACCATTTCATAGCTGTGATCAATAACAACACCGAAAAAATCAATCTAATTTAGACGTCGTCATATAATAATGAGTTACCCCAAACCGTCCAGAGTGGAAGGGTCCGAGCGCACTCTCAGTTGATTGTTAAGGCGGTTACTTAAAGTACCTAATCAAAGTCGCTGGCACTATGGCGATTGCGCAGCTGTCTCTTTTCTTCTCCCCAGACTCGATTGACCCGCAGACCTCGCTGTACCGCTTCTCGATTCTGGATTGTTTCAGCCCAACGAAGCACATTAGTATAGCTTTTGACGTCTAAAAATTCCTGAGCGTCATAAAGAGAACCGGACACCAACATGCCGTACCAAGGCTGTGTGGCCATATCAGCAATAGTGTAATCATCACCAGCTAGAAACTCACGGGTGGCCAGTGTCTGGTCGAGAACATCCAATTGACGTTTTACTTCCATCGCATATCTGTTGATGGGATATTTATACTTTTCTGGCGCATAGGCATAAAAATGTCCAAAGCCACCGCCCAGAAAAGCGGCACTGCCCATTTGCCAAAACAGCCAGGATAAGCACTCGGTGCGCTGGGTACCGCTGGTCGGCAAGAACGCATTAAACTTCTCTGCCAAGTAGAACAGTATTGCCCCTGATTCAAATACTCGGGTTGGCTCTAACGTGCTGTGGTCAAGCAGCGCTGGAATCTTAGAGTTAGGATTAATGGCAGCAAAGCCACTGCCAAATTGCTCGCCTGAGCCTATATCAATCAGCCAGGAATCGTACTCTGCATCTTGGTATCCAAGGGCCAACAGCTCCTCGAACATCACCGTTACTTTGACACCGTTAGGGGTCCCCAGGGAATAAAGTTGATGGGGGTGTTTTCCAATAGGTAGCTCTTTTTCATGAGTGGCGCCGGACACTGGACGGTTGATGGACGCAAACTTGCCCCCGTTATTTTTATCCCATTCCCAGACTTTAGGGGGGACATAGGTATTTTCCGTGCTCATTTTAAAGTGGGCCTCCAGAGGCTCAAATCTATGGTTTTGCGTAATTGTTATTATCAGCCTGTTACTACTTGGCTGAGAAGATTCTGACCCATGTTATAACGAAAATCGGCAAACAAAAAGCACGGCATTGCGAGAAAAAAGCATCGTCTTACTTTAGGGTTGATCAATATCAACATAAATATCCGCGCCCTTTGGCGCAATGGCCATAACAGCGGCGGTAATATCATCTGTCTTGTAATTTATGGCGGCATCAAAACCAAATTCATCCACAATCAGCTGGGCTTTTTTATCGCAGCCAACAAAAAAGCCCGGACTTGATGACAGGCCCGGGCTTGGAGTAGCAGGTTATAGATTTACTTTAAGCCGGCGTAGTAGGCTGCCAGGTTGGCAATATCCGCGTCGCTTAACCCTTTGGCCATAGCCGTCATCATGGCATTGTTGCGTTTGCCATCTCTAAACATTCTAAGTTGACTCGCCAAATAGGCTTCTTTTTGCCCAGCTAAATTTGGCCACATGCCATTATTGCTGATGCCGTTCATACCGTGACAGCCAGCACAGGTCATAGATTTGGCTTTGCCAGCGGCAGGATCCCCGGCCAGTGCGCCAAATGATAATGTAGCGGCGATAAATGTAATGACTAGTTTCTTCATGTTACTTCTCCAATGATTAATTTGGTTAGGCTGCGTTATGTGACAGGCTGTTGGCGAAACAGTGGCTGACAAACAACGAAGCGCTTAAAAGGGCGACGGCTCCAACCTGGTGCGCGGCGGCAACAGGCACGGGAACATAAAAAATTAAGGTACTGATACCTAGAGTGACCTGAAGTAATAGTAGACCGATCAAGCAAAAAACGCCTATTTTGGCTGGGCCTTGAATATCAGCTTTTAAACTTTTTGCGGCAAAGGTCAGCACCAGCGCCACGATCACATAGGCAAATATGCGATGGTTAAACTGGATGGTGGTGATATCTTCAAATGCCGACAGCCAGGCTGGCGCCATGCTGTAAAGCCCTGCCGGTACAAAGCTATCGCCCATCAATGGCCATGTAGGGTAGGCGAAGCCAGCCTTAGTGCCCGCGACTAGGCCGCCAGATAAAATCATAAGGAAAATTAGACCGCTTAGAGTGTAAGAAAATCTACCCAGCGCAATGGGCTGCTTGGTCTTGGCACTGACCAGACCAAAGGCAGTCCACAGAATAAATGAGTAGATCAGCACTGCGGCACCCAGATGAGCAGTGAGGCGGTACTGACTAACATCCGGTTTGTCGACCAGACCGCTCTTAACCATATACCATCCCAGTAAACCCTGAAATCCGCCGCCGAGTAGCATCAGTACGAGCTTGGGAGTGAGACCGGCCTTAATGCGTTTGGTAAACAAAAAGAATAAAAACGGAACCGTAAAAATGACGCCAATTAATCTGCCGAGCACTCGATGCAGATACTCATACATAAAGATGGATTTGAATTCCTCAAGTGACATGCCCATATTGATCTTTTGGTACTCGGGGAACTGTTGATACTTGTAGAACAAATGCTGCCAATCGGATTCGGACATTGGCGGAATCACGCCCACTAAAGGTTTCCAGTCGACCATCGACAGACCCGAATTGGTGAGGCGCGTAACCCCACCCAATAAGATCATGCCAAAAATCACCGCGGCACAGAAAAACAGCCAGTAGGCAATCTGGCGGTCGTATTGAAATTCAAGGTTTGTCGCTGGTTTAACTAGGGCCATTTAAAACTCAATTTAGGTGACTACTTGTGGGCGATGGACTGTCACACATCCAGCCACTTTTTATTACGAAAGCGGCGCATATTTAGACTAGATTTTATGCCGAAATCTAGTAACGAGGTTGCATAGAGCCAGATGACATCTGCCCCCATCTGCACCAAGATAAAGGGCACCAGTATGCGACTCAGAACAATGCTAAATACGGTGACCATCATTGGGTATCTGGTGTCGCCTGCACCGCGAAGTGCGCCAGCCATACTGAATTCAATCCCCATCAGCGGAAGGCTGCAGCTAATAATGTAGGTAAATGGGACTAGCAGTGCGATCACCTCTGGATCATTGATCATAAAGCGCGCAATTTCTTCGGCAAACAGACTCATCAATGCGCCGCCCGCAACCATAATATAGGCACAGGTACGCATAGTTCGCCAGCCAGCATCGTAGGCACCTTTTTTATCTCCAGCCCCGAGATGTTGGCTGACTAAAGTTGCGCTAGATATGGAGAAGCTAAATGCGATAACGATCATCAACCCAAGTATGGATAGGCCAATACCATAGGTAGCAAAGGCCGCATTGCCATAGCCGGCTAAGAACACCAAAAATATTAATAGGCCACCCTGAAAAAAAATTTGTTCGAAGGCGGCTGGCATACCAATTTTAATCAAGTCACGACCATTGGCTAGCAGGTCAGGTATTGGGTTAGCTGGTTTAAAAGAGAGTTTGCCGAATATCCAGAGTAGTAAAAATATAATAACGGTAATAATCGACCCAACACCATTACCTATGGCTAGGCCTGATAGACCGGCCGGTTCTATCTCGTGCCAACCATAGGTAAAGGCAATACCTAGATAGACGCCTAAAATAGCCCCTACTACCGCAGCCCACAACGGTGTTTTACTGTCGCCAGTAGCCCGAAAAGCCATGCTGAAGACTAGCACAATAAGTAGGGGTGGCGCGTAGAGTACAGTGTAAAAAACAAAGTCGACCGCGAGAGTCTGAGCTTCTGGTGTGAGACTGAAAATACTTACTAGGGGTTCGAGAAATGGAATCGCGATCCAAGACAGCAGTAGCCCACTAATACAAAATATAATGACTGACAGCGCAGCAACGCGACCAGCTCGCTCCTTATCTCCTGCGCCCCAATAACGTCCCACTAAAGCCGTGGTACCACTCGATAGCCCCATCATTACGGCAAATAGAATAAAGAAAAGACGCTGACCTGTAGTGATTGCGGCTACTGCGTCGATACCCATACTACCGGCAAATTTCAGGAATATAAGCCCGGTCAACATAAAGGCCATATTGCTGAGAATGGTCGGCCAGGTAAGCCGCCAGATATTGAAAGTGGAAATAGGTTGCATAGGTGGCTATGGTAACATTGAGGTTGCTTTTTAAGTTAGCTTTTCATTGGCGTTATAGGGGGTATTTGCATGGTCGATCAGGGAGCGGTGAGGTTAGATCCAAGTTGGTTAAAGGTGCTTGGCAAGGAGTTTGATCAGCCCTATATGAAGCAATTAAAGACTTTTTTACAGCAGCAAAAAAATAGCGGCAAGGTGATCTACCCGCCAGGTTCACAGTGGTTTTCTGCTTTTAACGATACCCCGTTTGATAAGGTGCGCGTGGTTATTTTGGGGCAGGATCCCTATCACGGTCCCGATCAGGCGCATGGTCTTTGCTTCTCGGTGCTGCCTGGAGTTAAGGTGCCGCCCTCTCTGGCAAACATCTATAAAGAGTTGGCGTCTGACTTGGGTATTACACAGCCCAATCATGGCTGTCTTACGAGCTGGGCTAAGCAGGGAGTGCTGTTACTCAATGCTACCCTGACAGTTGAACAGGCTGATGCTGGTTCTCACCAGGGCAAGGGGTGGGAGCAGTTTACCGATCAGGCAATTCGCGCGATAAATGATCAGTCTGAGGCTGTTGTGTTTTTACTCTGGGGTAGTCATGCGCAAAAGAAGGGTGCCTTTATTGACCAGTCACGTCACTTAGTATTGAAGTCAGTACATCCATCGCCGCTGTCTGCGTATCGGGGCTTTTTGGGCTGCAAGCACTTTTCTGCCACGAACAGCTATTTACAGCAGCATGGCCGGCAGCCTATTGATTGGCTGCTGCCGTCGGAAGAGACGGTGTTGGCGGGAATCTAAGATTCTTTTCTTGATAATTATTCAATGGGAACAAACCCGTGGTCACAAAATCTTGGCAGACCCCAAAAAATTTACTGATTCTAATGTCGGTGGCAATGACGATTGGCTTTGCCACCTGGATGGCATTGCTCAATAATTTTGTGATCGAAAAGGCGGCCTTTACCGGTGCAGAAATTGGCATGCTGCAAAGCATTCGAGAGATCCCAGGCTTTTTGGCATTTACGGCGGTTTTTGTACTACTGATTCTAAAAGAGCAGACCTTTGCTTATTTGTCACTCGCCCTGTTGGGCGTGGGCATAGCTCTCACAGGCTATTTCCCCTCGGTGCTTGGGCTTTATTTTACGACCTTTATTATGTCGGTGGGATTCCATTACTTTGAGACTGTTAAGCAGTCGCTGTCCCTGCAGTGGTTTAGCATTGAAGAAGCGCCTGCAATGTTGGGCAAGCTAATTGCTGCCAGTTCCATCGCATCCTTGGTGGCCTACAGTTTTTTATGGGTGGCCCAGGATCATCTCGGGCTTAGTTACAAGGCTATTTATCTGGTTGGTGGCGGTACTTGTTTGATCCTTACTGCTTTTATGTGGCTGGCCTTTCCGCGTTTTAAGGCCAAGACAACTCAGCGTAAACATCTATTGATCCGCAAGCGCTATTGGCTGTACTACGTGCTAACTTTTATGGGCGGTGCCAGACGTCAGATCTTCACTGTCTTTGCCGGGTTTTTGATGGTGGAAAAGTTTGGCTATAGCGTTAGCGATATTGCCGCACTGTATATTATTAACCATCTATTTAACTGGGCTTTTGCTGCTCGAATCGGCGCTTTGGTCGGTCGCATAGGTGAGCGTCGAGCGCTGACCTTTGAATATTGCGGGCTATTTTGCGTCTTTACAGCATATGCCTTTGTTAATGATGCCACCTGGGCGGCGGGTCTATATATTGCCGATCATCTGTTCTTTTCATTGGCGATTGCGATCAAAACCTATTTCCAGAAAATTGCCGATCCGGCAGATATGGCTTCCACGGCTGGTGTGGCCTTTACCATTAATCATATTGCCGCGGTAGTTATTCCGGTGCTGTTTGGCTTGGTGTGGCTGGTATCGCCAATGGCGGTATTCTTGATGGGTTCCGGTATGGCTCTCATTAGTTTAGTGCTGGCACGCAATATTCCGCTGGTACCCAGTGCAGGCAATGAGGTGCTAGTTGGCAAGGTGCCTTATCTGGCCGCGTCGGCTAGCCAATAGTCAGTGGTGGCTTCTTGGCCTTGGCGCGCAACCAGTTAAGGCCATTGAGTACCGCGGGTGTACTAACAATGCGGCGTTCAATGCGAAATTTCCCCGGATAGTCAATCAATAACAACCCTGTAACCATGGTCAGAATACCCTGGCCCGGCAGGAAGAGCATTAGAGTGCCGGCAAGTATCAGGCCATAACCAATGAGGTTTTTGCCGACTAATGCCAGCAGCCTTAGCAGTGGTCGCTGGGTTTTCCATTGGGTGGGCTGACGTTTTTTGGGGACAAAATAGTCTTCGGGGATTTTAGCCACTAACCAGGGTAGTGATAGAAGGCTGGCGATAAAGATAACGGCTGAGCCTACCCCAACCCCGACCAGTATCTGTTGATTATTGGCTAACCAATCTATGAGGCTGTTCACGGGCCAGTTGGGATCTCGTAGGGTAATGGCAGATGTTTCACTGTTGTTAATTGGCTCTCGCCAATCTGTATTTCGGAGACGTCGGCGGACTTATCGGCTAATACCGCCAATACTTCAACCGTTGCATCATCGACCTGTGCGGCACTGGCAATATTGCCGATGGCTTTGCCCGCACTGTCTTTTATCAAATCCCCTGGGGTTGGCAATGTCCTGTCTTCTAATTGCAGATGGTGCATTCTGCGTTTGACCGCACCGCGATAATGGGCGCGGGCGACGATTTCCTGTCCGGTGTAGCAGCCTTTTTTAAAGCTGATATAGCCGAGAGCATCAAGATTTAACATCTGTGGGATAAATAGATCGCTGGTTTCGGCCACCACGTCGGCGCTGCCGGTGCGCAGACGCTCTAGATTGCTCTGTGGGGTTTGGATGGCCTGCTGGTCGCTGATATCGCTGATCTGCGTCTTGAAGAACACGGCGTATTTTTTAAGACTGGCTAGGGCTATAGCTGCAATTGAGTGGTGCACCTGCAAAATAATATTATCTTGGGCGTCCATTGTGGCACTAAACAGAAAAATTATTCGTCCTTTAGGCGTGCAGTGGGCGCCATTGATGATTGCATCGGCGGATAGAGATTCCATATCGCAGGTGACCTGGCCCTGTAGGAATTTGCGGCTATCTGGGCCTGATAATTGGATGTATGCACGTGGGTCAATAATGGTCATAGGTCAGGAGTCTGTAGGTTATTTATGGATTGTCTCCTATAATACTGCTTTAACACAATTACTGATTACCTATGAATAAGAACCGTCTGCTGTGGGCCAGTCGTCGTGGCATGTTAGAACTCGATCTGATTCTTCAACCCTTTACGCAAAATCACTATGATTCTCTCGAGGAGTCTGATCAACTGCGCTATGAAACGCTGCTTGAGTGCGAAGATCAGAATCTATTTCTCTGGTTGATGAATCGCGAGCAGGCAAAGGATCCAGATACTCAAAGGATAGTGCAGATAATTCGTGATAGTCGAAAAAAGCCTGGCAACATTTAACCTCCGTCCGTCTAACATTATTCTCAGAGCCCAGTTTGGGCTGGCACTAGTCGTATCAATTGTTCTGTTGGGTCTGCCTGTTGTCTGGGGGGCCAGATTGTTGGCACTTTTCATCACTGCGGCCGCAATAGCTCTATGGTTTCGACAATGGCAGGCTCAGGAACCAGAGGTATTGCGCTGTTTGGGCTCTGAGCGCTGGACGCTAGGCGATATTGATTTATTACTGCAGCCCCGTCAATTCGTTGTGCGCAATCTGGTCATTCTGTTTTTTAAAACCACAGATGGCGCGGCATTAGTTCGAGTGCTACCTGCGGATGCGATGCCCGTAGGGCAACATCGATTACTGCGCAAGCTTTTGTTAGCGCGTTAGTCTCGATTGATTATGACGTTTTGTCCGGCGTAGTTGATCGGCACCATAATCGTGTCGCGTGCAATAGGCGATAGTTCCGGGTAGTCGAGGGTGTAATGCAGGCCGCGACTTTCTTTGCGTTCCAGTGCACAGCGAATAATTAATTCGGACACTGTGGCCAGATTGCGCAGTTCCAGCAGGTCTCTGGTGATCTTGCAGTTGCTGTAGTACTCGCCAATTTCTTTTTGCAGTAATTTGATTCTATGCTGGGCGCGCTCGAGACGTTTATTGGTGCGCACAATGCCCACGTAATCCCACATAAACCGTCGCAGTTCATCCCAGTTGTGGGAGATCACCACGTCTTCATCGGAGGAGCTGACCCGCGATTCGTCCCAGTCGGGGATAAAGTCTGGTGCGCCAATAGCTGGTGTCAGACGGTTGATTTCAGCCGCTGCAGATCGAGCATAGACGAGGCACTCAAGTAGTGAATTACTGGCCATACGATTGGCACCATGGAGGCCAGTAAAGGCGCTTTCACCTATGGCATAAAGGTTAATAAGGTCGGTTTGACCATAGTTGTTAACCAGAATGCCACCGCAGGTGTAATGCGCGGCAGGTACGATGGGAATCGGGTCGGTGGTGATATCTATTCCGAACTCAAGGCAGTGCTCATGCATAGTGGGAAAGTGTTCGGTAATGAATGCTGCCGATTTATGGCTGATATCCAGATACAGGCAGTCGCTGCCCAGACGCTTCATCTCGTGATCAATGGCGCGAGCCACGACATCGCGAGGAGCGAGTTCTCTATCAGGGTGAAAATTTCCCATAAAACGACTGCCATCTGGCAGGCGCAGCACAGCACCTTCGCCACGCAGGGCTTCGGTAATCAAAAATGACTTGGCCTTCGGATGATAGAGGCAGGTCGGATGAAACTGGTTAAATTCAAGATTGGCCACGCGACAGCCACGACGCCAAGCCATGGCCAGGCCATCACCGCTGGCACCGTCAGGATTGCTGGTATAGAGGTAGGCTTTGCTGGCGCCACCGGAGGCTAGAATCACACTTTTGGCTTGGAATAGGGATACGATATCCTGCTTGATATCCAATATATAGGCGCCGGTGCAGCGAATTCTGCGCGAATCATTATCTGCTTGAGTGACGAGGTCAACCGCGCAGTGCTGTTCATAAATGTCGATATTATCTGCTTCGATAACCTGATCAACTAATGTGCCGGTCACCTCTTTGCCAGTGGCATCAGCGGTATGCAATATGCGGCGGTGACTATGGCCCCCTTCTTGTGTCAGGTGGTAGTCTTTCTGGTCGCGATTTTTGGTGAAATCAACCCCTTGGTCAATCAGCCAGTTGACTGCATCGGGGCCATTTTCGACTACAAAGCGCACGGCATCTTCGTGGCACAGGCCAGCACCAGCGGTCAATGTGTCGGCGACATGGGCATCGGCGCTGTCATTTTTATCAAACACAGCGGCAATACCACCCTGTGCATACCAAGAGGCGCCACCCTGCAATGCGGCTTTGCTGATAAGTGCAATACGCAGGTGTTTTTCTAGCTGCAATGCGGCTGTTAATCCAGCAGCACCGCTGCCGATAACGAGAACATCATAGAGATGGGTTTGTTTCATGGGTTCGCCACACATAATCGGGTTCGCATGATAGTATAAGCGCCGAAATCTAGCTAACGAAATAGGCGAACTAAATGGGTGATAGTTGGTCTGTCTATGGTGATTACGCAAATGGTAGGCACACTAGGCTGTGATTTCTCAGCGATAAAAAATATAACCCACAGGGTTGGGAAACGGATTGCTCAATGACGGACATTAAAACTGAACCAACGGACCAGCAGCTGGTGCTCAGGGTACAAAAAGGCGATAAGCGAGCCTTTGACCTTTTGGTTCTTAAATATCAATATAAGGTGCATGCGATAGTAGGGCGGTTTATTCGCGATAGTCATGAGGTAAGCGATGTTACTCAGGAAGCATTTATCAAGGCCTACCGTGCGCTGCCGCGATTTCGTGGCGATAGCCAGTTTTATACCTGGCTGTATAGGATTGCAGTAAATACTGCCAAGAATTATCTGGTGGCGCGCAGTAGGCGTCCACCGTTATCAGATGTAGATCTCGGCGATGCTGAGTACTATGCTGGCAGTGACCGGCTGAAAGACGTTGGTACGCCTGAGAATCAGTTGTTTCGCGATGAGCTTGAGGCCGTTATCAATCAGGCTGTTGAAGAATTGCCGGAGGATTTGCGCACAGCGGTGACATTGCGCGAGTATGAAGGTCTGAGTTATGAGGATATTGCCGCGGTTATGGATTGTCCTGTGGGAACGGTAAGATCGCGTATTTTTCGCGGCCGAGAGTCGATAGATAGTCGAGTTTTACAATTAATGGAGGGTGGTTAAAAGATTGGTGAACCTTTTGTAAAAGCATCGGTCTTACCCATCACGACTTTATTATGATTAAATCTTCTTTTCTATCATTACAACTTATAAACAGGTTTGAGGAACATAAATGAGCGACCACGAAGAGCGTCTAGCCGAGTCCCTTTCTGCGCTAATGGACGGAGAGAGTACTGAGCTTGAAACCCATCGAATCCTCAAGGAAGTAGGCAGTACCTCTAGCGCGACGGACAGCGCACGCAGTAAATGGCAGCGCTATCACATGACCTCTTCAGTAATGTCTGGAGACCCTGTAGCCAAAATAGATTTCTCAGCGGCTATAGCGGCAGCAATAGAGGCTGAAGACAGTCACCGCATTAACCCTCTCCAACAATTTGCAGGTACTGCAGGTCGTTTTGCCATTGCAGCTTCTGTTGCTATGGTGGCAGTTTTAGGGGTGCAGCAGTTTAATGAGGTTGCGCCTTCAAATTCAGATGCTATGCAGTTTGCTGAAGTAGCAATTGATGAGGCACAACAAAATAATGGCCCGGCTATCCAGTTCCCCTCTGGGTTCCAGCCTAATATCCAAGCTCGCACAGTGAGTGCAGGTGGAAACATTAAAGTGTCCCAGCAGCCTGTGACGCCACTCATACAAGTTAGGCAGACAGTGAATCAGCAGTATTCAGAGCAGGAGCTTCGCGCCTATCTAAATGATATTATGCTCAAACATTCTAGCCACGCAGCATTAAACAGTAATCAGGGCATGCTGCCATTTGCCCGGGTTACCAACAGTGATGAACGGTCTAGCGATGAGTAAGTTCCGATAACGCAGATTCGATACAGGATAAACCATCAAGATGTTGGTTAAATGGTTAAAGAAACTCAAACTGGCGGCTCTTATAGCCGCCGTTTTTGTGCATGGGCCCTTATTTGCGCAGCAGATGGACTCCGCCTATGATCTGATGGCCCATATGGCCAAAGCCTCCAAAGAGCTGAGCTACAGCGGGCTATTCACCTATGAGTTTCGTGGTAATCTCACCAGCGTTAAGGTCGTGCACATAGTGCGTGATGGGCAGACCTATGAACGCGTAGTACATATGGATGGTCCGGAGCGTGAGATTGTTCGTCGCGGTGATGATATGAATTGCATGCGCGCCTCTGACATGCTGCTACGTGGTAGCGTACTGAAGATTAACGATAACAATTACTCTCACCTACAAGACTTTTACAACTTTTATATTCGCGGTGATACGCGTATCGCCGGCCGCGCTGTCTCGGTGGTCAATGTTATTCCCAAGGATAAGTATCGCTACGGCTATATTATTGCCATTGATAAAGAAACAGGTCTTATGTTGCAGTCGGTTTTAATCAACAGCAAGGGTAAGCCGATGGAGCGCTTCCAGTTTGTCGATATTTCCATTGGTGCTGACCTAAATAATGTCTGTCTCTTATACACATCTGACGCTGCCGACGAGCGATCTAGTGTA
>CAJXVK010000045.1 GCA_913060735.1 uncultured Cellvibrionales bacterium | reverse complement strand
TCGTCGGCAGCGTCAGATGTGTATAAGAGACAGGTTGAGGGTTATATCAACGGCGAGGATGTTACGTTGAAGGCGTCGATGGCTAAGTTAAAGACTGGGCGTCTTTCTCGCGAGGTGACTGATGCCTGTCTGCAGTATTGGGGTGGTATGGGATACATGTGGGATAACCCTGTGTCTCGTGCTTATCGAGATAGCCGGTTGACGTCGATTGGTGGTGGCGCGGATGAGGTGATGTTGGGGATTATTTGTAAGCATATGGGGATTATGCCGGCGCGTAAGTAAGGTCGGGTTTAAACTTCCGAGTTTATAGAACTTTCATCTTGGTTTTCTATAACTATGTTATCTTGAACCTCAAACTGCCTGTCATCTTAAGGAGCGAAGCGACGAAAGGTCTGCTGGTCTGGCTCGGGTTTTTTGTTTCGGAGCCTCATGCCCACTGGGTCTCCCCTTGAGATCGGTCCCATGGGTACAGTTATTTTCAGCGTTCGCACAACTCGCTATCGCTCAGACAGGTACTCTCTTCTCCTGAAAATGACTGCATCCATAAACGGGCCCTGACTGATCTCAAGGGGATCCCCAGTGGGTATTTGAATTTTCGCGGTGTATTAAAAGGGTTGGAGGTTGTTGGTGGCTAGGTTAATTGTTTCTTTCTTAGCATCTAAGTTCTCTGACTAGCTGTCATATTGCCTGAGTACCCATGGGACCGACCTCAAGGGCCTCCCCAGTTGTTATTCCGCTCCAACCCAGCAACTATGAACCCAAAATCGAGACGAAAAAATACCCCATCGCAAAATAATGAGGCACTTTTAAATAACGCTATGTAAGGCTTAAGAAAGAATTGGCGCCAACTTCATTGCTATGCCCATATCGCCAATAATTTTTAGTTTGCCGGACATAAATGCGCTGGTACCGTCGAGGTTGCCGGCGGCCATTTCTTTAAAGTTATCCAGGCTGATAACCATGGTGCAGCCTGCTTCAACATCATCGTTGCCAATCACGTTGGGCACCTGAGATGCATCAAGCACTAGAATTCCGTCATCGCCAAAATCAAATTTTAAGACTGCACCCAGGCCGCAATCTTCCCCTATTTTTTCTGCTAATCCAGCTGTTACTTCTTGCAATGACATAGGTCTGCCCTCTAATTATTGATTAATAATCCCTGCGATCAGGGGGTTTAAAACTATTGACATAGGCACCGTAGAAACAAATGTTAATAAAATCAAGCAAAAATTTATTGGCTGTCTAAGTGCAGCTGGATGCAGTGAGACCCGTGGTTCGCAAATTATAACCTGTGGATTACGTATTTAACTGGGGAGTGCAGTAAACTATTCAAAATTAGAATAATAAAAAGCAGGTCATCAATGGACCAGATAAAAACTGCACCAAAAGCAATGGGTATTTTGTTGTTTCTACTATTACTCAATATCCTCAATATGGTCGACCGCACCCTGATTACCAGCTTTGGTACTGCGATTATTAATGATCTAGGCTTGAGTGATTCTCAGTTTGGCATGCTGACTGGTCCTATCTTTGTTTTCTTCTATTCCATCATGGGCTTATTTATGGGGGCCCTTGCTGATCGTGTGCACCGTCCTCGGCTGATTGCAACTGGCCTCGTGTTGTGGAGCCTGCTGACTGCTGTGTCTGGGGTGGCGAAAAACTTTGTTCAAATTGGTATTGCGCGGCTGTTTATCGGTGTCGGTGAATCGGCTATGGCGCCTGCAGCTATTTCAATGATTGCTGATATGTTTCCAAAGGCCAAAAGGGGCACGGCGACTGGTATCTACTATCTTGGTGTGCCATTAGGAGCGGGCGGTGCCTTTGTCGTTGCTGGCGTTTTGGGGCCTATGATTGGTTGGCGTAACTGCTTTATAGTTTTGGGTGCTCTGGGAATTGTGTTGGCGTTGGTGTTGTTGCTGTTAAAGGACCCTGAGCGTGGGGGAATGGAACAGCAGGATGTTGAGGTTGATAGCGACCAGCAAGATAGCTTGCTTGGCGGTAACTGGAAGAATATTGTCTCTGATGTACTTGCAGTGGTTAAGTCCATCCCGGCCCTGTTTTGGACCATGGTTGGAGCGATCTTTTTACATGTACCATTGGGTGCTGGTCAGTTCGCCATAGTCTGGCTAGAGCGGGAGAGAGGCTTTGGTATTGGTGAAATTAGCGCGACTTACGGGCTGATCTATATTGTATTTGGCACCTTGGGCACTTTTCTTGGGGGCATTCTCAGTGATTGGTATCAGGCCAGATTCCGCGGTGGCAGAGTCAGATTTCTGGCGTACTTGATGCTGTGTATAACGCCACTGCTGATTACCTTTCGTTTTATTTCGCCTTCGTCGGCGCTGTTCTACGTGGGTATGGCCGCGGGTATGTTTAGTGTCAGTTCTTTCTATGGCCCGGCATTTTCTACGGTTCAAGATTTAACCCCAGTGCGGCTGCGAGGTGTGATGACTGGTTTGTTGCTGGTGGCCTGTAATCTTCTTGGGCTGGGTATAGGTGCATTGATGACTGGTGTGCTGAGTGATGTATTTTCCGTTTACTCGGTATTTGAGCCTCTGACCAAGGCCCTGTTGACTGCCGATATCATTGCCGTGGGAGCGCCGATCAGCTTTATTATCGCCTCGATCTACCTAGAAAAACTAAAAGCAAAAGCCTGACCCTTGAGTTGGGTGCAATGCAGATTGGCATGGGCTCTTATATTACTGGCATAGAATCCCAAGAGCCATTGTCAGCCAGTGGGGAGAATTAATCCTATAAAACGGGGTTTTGGAGAAAAGAGTAGATGGCAGAGAAAACCAAACATATAGAGGGATCCAGTGGCAAAGGGCCAAAATCTGGCGGTGCTTGAAGCCATGAAAATGCACTACGAAATTGTCGCTGAGATTGATGGCACAGTAGATGAAGTCACAGCAGTTGCCGGTAATCAGGTCGCTGCAGATGATGTATTAATTGAAATTGCAGAACAGGATAAGGAAGCATAATGGCTCTAAAACTTTGGCACTGCGCTGGTTCACGATCAGTTCGCCCACTCTGGACATTGGAAGAAATGGGTTTGGACTACGAGTTGGAACTGATGCAATTTCCCCCTCGTTTTGTTCATCAAGGCTATACCGAGATTAACCCTATTGGCACTGTGCCATTTTTTACCGATGATGCTGGCGGGCCTGACAATACTGTTGAAATGACGGAGTCAGCTGGTATCAGTCAGTACCTGGTTGAAAAATACGGGCCCACTGACCTAGCGGTGGGCCTGCATGAAGCGGATTATGGAAGCTACCTTAACTGGCTGCATCGCAGTGATGCGACATTGACTTTTCCCCAAACGCTGGTGCTGAGATATACCATTCTTGAGCCGGAGGCGACTCGTCTACCCAAGGTTGCGGAAGATTACGGGAAATGGTTTCACAGCCGGCTGAGAACGGTAGAGACGGCCATGGCCGATAGAGAGTTTCTGTGTGCGGATCGTTTTACCATTGCTGATATCGCCGTGGGCTATGCGCTGCATCTCGCCAAGACGCTTAATTTAAGCAGCGGCTTTAAGCCTAATACCCTGGCGTATTACAAGAGACTTAAGGCGCGTCCAGCGTTCCAGCGAGCAATTAATGATGATCCAGTTGTGTCTATGTAGAAGTAAAGGCTAAAGTTAAAAACAATTAAAATAAGAGTTTCTCATGACCATCCCAGCTACCGCTCAAGCCTCTTTTCAGGATAAGTACCCCAGGCTTTTTGCGCCCCTAGACTTGGGCTTTACTCAGCTTAAAAATCGCGCTCTCATGGGTCCCATGCACACAGGCTTGGAAGAGGTGGAGGGTGGCCTTGAACGTCTTGCCGCCTATTTTGCCGAGCGCGCTCGCGGCGGTATGGGCTCGGAAATGAGCGCGCCGGAACATGCGCAGGAGCATCGTCAAGTGACCGATGCATTGCATGCCGTAGATCCCGATACTAAAGTCTGTATGCAGGTACTACAGGCGCATACACCAAATTTGTTGGGTCCACCTGCTGTGTGCAATCGAATGTCGAAACTGGTGCCCAATGAGCTGGATGCCAAGGCCGCGATTAACCAGTCGAGCCATTTAGCCGCGCTGGTTTAGCAGCTGCGGTTTGACTATTTGAATTGAGACCGTCAAGTCAGCAAATAATATTGACATCTTAAATGTCATTTTTTAACGTATCGGTCGTCACATAGCGTATTGCATTTAAGCATTCTGCGCTAATAATTTTTAGGAGTGAACGCAATTGGATATTAATTTTTCAGCAGAAGACCTCGCGTTTAGAGACGAGGTTCGCGATTTTTTTGCCCGCGAGTACGATAGCACTATAGCCGATCAGCTCAGCGGTGCTCAGGGCACAGATTATAAAGGTGCTATTGTGGCCTGGCAGAAAAAACTGCATGCCAAAGGCTGGGTTGCGCCGGGCTGGCCGACCGAGTACGGCGGCACAGACTGGACAGCGACGCAAAAGTTTATCTATGAGACAGAGCGCGGTTTAGCTGGTATCCCCGATGTGGTTCCCTTTGGCCTGAAAATGGTCGCTCCGGTGATTTATACCTTTGGCAACGAAGAGCAGAAAGCTAGATTCTTGCCCCGTATTTTGGAGAGTGAAGACTGGTGGTGTCAGGGTTATTCTGAGCCCGGCGCCGGATCTGATCTTGCCGCTTTAAATACCACCGCTGACTATGCAGGTGATAACTATATTGTTAATGGTCGCAAGATTTGGACCACCTTTGCCCAGTACGCCGATTGGATTTTCTGCCTGGTGCGCACCAGTAAAGGCATGCGCAAGCAGCAGGGTATCAGTTTCTTGTTGATCGATATGAAAACTCCAGGCATCACCGTTAAGCCAATCGTGACTATCGATGGCAAGCACAGTCTCAATGAAGTACTGTTTGAAGACTGCGTAGTTCCCACTGAAAACCTGATCGGCGAGCAGGATAAAGGCTGGACTTACGCCAAGGCACTGCTGGCCCATGAGCGCACAGGCATGGCAGAGGTGGCCGATTCTACCCGTTTGCTAGAGGCTTTGAAGCAGCGAGCTTCGGTGGAAGTCAATGGGGGTAAAGCCATGATTGAAGACCCTATTTTCCAGATGCGTCTGTCTGATATCGAGATGGAGTTGATGGCCCTCGAGTACACTGAACTACGCGTATTTGCCTCGATGGCGGCTGGTGGCATGCCGGGCTCAGAGTCTTCATTGCTCAAAATTAAAGGCACCGAAATCTCTCAGGCTATTCATGAGCTGCAGTTACAGCTGGCTTCTTATTACGGTGGCGCACTGCCAGACGATTTGAACGCGGAGCAGCTGCGACATGACTTTGCCTTTGAAGCACGTGGCAAATATATGTATGGGCGCGCAGCAACCATCTATGGTGGTTCAAATGAAGTGCAGCGCAATGTAATAGCGAAAGCAGTTTTAGGCCTATAAGCAGGCTCCCCTCGGGTTGAGCCTTTAAAAGATTTCAGGAGTTTACACAGATGAATTTTGATTTTACCGAAGAACAAACCATGATCAAAGATAGCGTCTCGCGCTTCGTTAGAGACGAGTATGACTTTGATACAAGAACCAAGATCGTTGCCTCAGAAGAGGGCATTAGCCGTGAATTCTGGTCTATGTTCGCTGAACTAGGTTGGCTGTCCGTACCCTTTGCTGAGGAGTATGGCGGCTTTGGCGGCAGTGTCGAAGATATTGCGGCAGTGATGGAAGAGTTGGGTAAAGGGATTGTGGTTGAGCCCTATGCCTCCACCGTTGTGGTATTTGGCGGCCTGATGGCGGCCTCTGACAATGAGTCCCTTAAAACAGCGGTTATCCCCAGTATTATAGATGGTAGCTGCATGGGTTCATTCGCCTCTACAGAAGCTCAGTCTCGCTATGAAATGAGTGATGTTGCTACTACTGCAACAGCCTGTGATGGCGGTTACAAGATCAGTGGCGAAAAAACCGTGGTAGCCAATGGCGGCACTGCCAATAAATTGATTGTAACCGCTCGCACCAGTGGCGACCAGTACGATCGCGCTGGCGTTAGTCTGTTTTTGGTTGATGCTGAAGCCTCTGGGGTTGAAGTAAAAAGCTACAAGATGATGGATGGCCAAAGTGCAGCTACAGTGACCTTAAAGGACGTTGTGGTAGCCGAGAGTCAGCTATTGAATGCAGCGGGTGAGGGCATGGACCTGATTGATCAGGTGATGCCACAGATTCTGATGGGTTTAAGTGCCGAGGCTCTGGGTATTATGGCCACGCTAAACACCACCACGGTTGAATACACCAAGGTACGCCAGCAGTTTGATACACCGATTAGCTCTTTCCAGGTACTGCAGCATCGTATGGTTGATACCTTTATGGCCTGCGAACAAACCAAATCTATGCTGTACCGAGGCCTTTGTCAGGCCGGTGAAGATGATCGTCATGCGTTGCTGAAGACAGTGCATGCACTCAAAGCTACAGTTGCCCGTTATGGCAGACTGGTGGGTGAAGAGGCGATTCAGATTCACGGCGGTATCGGTATGACTGATGAGCTGAATATTGGCCATTATGTTAAGCGTTTGATGATGATTAATGTGACCTTTGGTGATGGTGACTTCCATCAGAAGAAATTTAATCAGCTGGCTTATTCTGCGTGAGTATTGCGGCTGTAGTTGTTTCTCTGGTTGCGGGTGTCGCTGTTGGCGTCCATCTGCTGACAAGAGATACGCTCAGCGAGTTTGATCTTCCACCGGGGCAGCTATTTGGCCCGGTGGATGATAAAGCTAGAGAGGCCTCTGCCAAAGCCGTAGCCGCGCTTAATGCACGGCTTAGAAATACCTCAGGAAAGCATGAAAAGCTGCGGTGGAAAGAGCGAATACTCGCCATGCGCGTGACCATGGATGAATTTTTCGCCGGGGCTAAAACAGTAGGTACATTTACGCCAGTGGATGCGGCGGGTGTCTCGGCGGAATGGGTCACTACACCAGGTACCAATAATAGTAGGCGGTTTTTATATATCCATGGCGGCGCTTTTTTTGCCGGCAGCCCTAAGAGCCACCGCGTTCTCACCAGCAAACTATCTGAAATAACCAATAGTGCGGTACTGGCAATCGACTATAGATTGACACCAGAGCACAGCCGTATGGATGGCGTGGAGGACTGTCGCAGCAGCTACGACTGGATGCTAAAGAATGGTCCCCAGGGGGCTGATAATTTGGCTCCAACTGCAGTATTTGTGGCGGGAGATTCGGCGGGCGGCAATTTAACCCTGTCACTGCTTCACTGGATTAGAGACAACCAGCGCCCCGCACCTAATGCTGCGCTGGCTCTTTCTCCGGTCACCGATGGGCGATTCACTAGCCCTAGTATTAGAACCAATCTTGAATCTGACGTGATGCTCAAGCCGCTCGCCAAGCGCTTTTCCTGGCTGCCTGACTTCCTTTTTAGTCTGGGTGGGCGCTACATGTCTGGACGCGGTGCCGCTAACCCAGTGATGTCGCCGCTTCTCGCTGACCTGTCTGGGTTGCCGCCAATTCTTGTCCAGTGTAGCGAATGTGAGATTCTCCGCGATGACGGACGTCGCTATGTCAATAAGGCGGTTGCCGCGGGCACCAATGCCATTTTGCAACGATGGGACAATGTACCCCATGTCTGGCCAATCTTTTATCCCGACCTACCGGAAGCCGATCAAGCTTTTACCGAAATAGAGGCTTTTTTTAAGCGTCATTCGTAAGCTACGCCACCTGAACACTCGCCATTTTAAATGCGGGGCTTCCTAAGCATCAGCGCCGGCGTCGATTTGGTGTAGGCAATAAATTCAGGATCCGAGCCCCATTTCTTTCGCGCCATATCTTCTAACATGGGGACGCCACTAACTTTAGTCAGTAGCAGGTACACAAAAATCGGGGAGATCATGGTGACCAACTGCCAGCCGGCTAGAACCGGTACAGCAACCAGTGATAGTCCTAACCATAAAGTTATCTCGCCAAAGTAATTCGGGTGCCTAGACCACGCCCAAATACCACTTGTGATAAACCGATCGCGGTTTTCGGGATTCTTTCTAAAGTTAGTTTTTTGCGTGTCTGCCATGACTTCTATGACCATGCCAGCCACCCACAGGAAGATGCCTAGGTAGGCCAGCCCACCCAGAGGCACGGCAGTACTGGAGGTGATTGCCGCTAAGCCTGCCGCCATCGTTACCAGTACCCAGAGGCCGCCGAGGGTCCATGTCATTAAAAACCAGGTGAATTTAGTTTTCATCACAGTGAAGCGCTTATCCTTGCCATCTTTCTTGATTCTGCCGAAGAGAAAGGAGCCCAGACGCAGTGCCCAGATCACAATCATGGCGCAGATAATCATATCTCTGATATCGAGCTGTGGACTTAAATAAATGGCCGCAGAGACTGTTGCTAAATAGGAAATAGAGCCCGTTAGGTCAAAGTAATGCTCGGTTTGAAAGGCGTAGGAGGGGATAAACACTAACCAATGAAGGGCAAACCCAATTGACCCGCACAGAGCGAATAGCGCCAGGCCTTGATGGGTAACACTATCTTGACTACCGGCCAAGATAATTAGGGAGCCCAGCGCAAGGGAAATAGCTATTCCAATAATGGTGGTTGAGGTTTTCATTATTATTATTCTCTTTTGTGATTGTTCGATTGTACGCGCGAGTTATGCTTATAGATTGAAATTGGTCCTTAGAGTAAGTCGACAAATTAATCGGGGGCCATAGTCGCTGCGGCCGCCCCCGGCAAGTTTGTCATAGCGTTCGGCATCCCAAAAGTGCGACATCAAAAAAGTTTCTACAAAGAACCTTCAACATTGCTCTTGGCAGGTTATCTTGCTGTAACAATTAACGCTTTATATTTTTGTAAAACGTTTTTAATCAAGCAGTAGGTTAGCGAGATGTAATCGTTGATGTTGGGCGTCGCCATACTGATGCTGCATCCACAGGGCACGACGCAAATACAGCTGCGCATCGCACTCATAGGTAAAGCCCATGCCGCCATGGAATTGAATTCCTCGGTCACCGGCGAATAGTAGTGCATCTGTGGCCTGTGCCTTGGCCATACGGCAGGCAATCTCAGCATCTTGGTTTAGCATCTTGTCGTTAACCACTGTGGCTGCGTGATAGATCAGCGTGCGTGCTGAGTCCATGGCAATCAGCATCTCAACGGTCGGGTGTTTTAACGACTGATAGGAGCCGATTAGCCGACCGAACTGAACTCTACTGGTGAGGTAGGCAACCACCACATCTAAGGCCGCGGCGCTACTGCCTGTGGCCTCTGCTGCAGTGAGTAGGGCGCCAATTAATCGGCTATCGCGCAGGGCAGCTTCACTATTGGGTAAAATTGCCTCAGCACTGAGTTTTACGCCATTAAAACAAATATTGCAGGCGCGCTTAGTCTCATCAATAAGCACCTTTTTACTCAGTGCGCTGGCGGGCAGTGCCGTGGCCTCGACCAGCACTAGCACTTGGGCGCCATTATGCTCGGCCCAGACGATAAACAAGTCAGCCACAGCTGCATCATTGACCAATAGTTTGCTGCCCTGAAGTTCAAAATCTGCTGATAGGGTGCAGCTGGTATTGGTGGCGCCCCAGTCTTCATTGTCCAGTAGCGCAAGCGCACCAACGCTGCCCCTGACCATTTGCGGCAGCCACTTGGCTTTTTGCTCTTCGGAGCCACCGCGCTGAAGAGCTTGGGATGCAATAGTCGTTGAGATGTAGGGCGTGCTGAGCAGATGACGGCCCATGCTCTCCACTAGCGGAATGGTGGCGCCAATGCCCAGCTCCGAGCCGCCATACTGTTCGGGCATGGCAATCCCGGTCCAGCCTAAGGCTACCATCTCTGACCACACGTCGGCGCTGTAGCCATTCTCTGAGGTGAGTAAACTGCGCACTGAGCTGATATTTGATCTGTCGCTGCAAAAGCTTTTGGCACTTTCAAGAATCATGGCCTGCTCATCGCTAAAGGTGAGTGCCATATTGGCTGTTCTTGCGCTTGTCATGATCTGAGTCCTCGCCCTAATCTTTTGGTAGGCCGAGCACATGCTCGCCGATAATATTGGCCTGAACCTGGCTGGTGCCACCGCCGATGGTGGTGGAGAAGTTATTCATATAGGCGCGCTGCCAAAAACCACCTTCTAATGTATCGTCGTCGCCAACATACAGGGAGCTCTGTGCACCCTGTAGCGTCAGCGCATACTGGCGCATGCGACGGAAGAACTCAGTGCCTCGCAGCTTGCCTGACAGGGGTAGCGAGTTAGGATAGTCGGCACATAGGGCCGGGATGCCGATCCGCTTCTCGGCCAGGTAGAGTGCTTTCTCTTCAATGAGAAACTTTACTAGGTTGTCACGCGTGACTGGATCCTTGAGTAATGGCTGACCTTCACGCTCGACGTCCTGCGCCATCTTGAGTAGATCATTCATAACGATCGATAAAATAGAGATGCCACCGGCAGCGCCAGCTTCGGCGCCCCGTTCATATTGCAAAGTTTTCATGGCGATGTGCCAGCCCTGTCCTTCCTCGCCCATCAATGAAGTAGCCGGGATACGCGCTTCGGTAAAAAATGTCTCGGTAAAACCGTATTCGCCGGTAAGCTTTTTAATCGGTGTGGTGGTCACACCCTCTGCGTGCATAGGTGCCAAGAAGAAAGATAGGCCATTGTATCTGCGCTCCACTTGGACATCAGTGCGCGCTAAGAGGATCATATACTTGGCATAGTTGCCCATGGTGGTCCAAATCTTACTGCCATTGACTACATAGTCGTCGCCATCGCGCTGGGCGCGGGTCTGAATGCTGCCCAAGTCAGATCCATGGTTGGGCTCAGAAAAGCCCTGGCACCAGATATCCTCGGCATTGAGAATACCCTTGAGGTACTTATCTTTCTCGTACTCGCTGCCAATGTCCATAATCAATGGACCTGCCCAGCCAAGGCCTATGACGTTAAAGCAGATTGGAACTCGAAGACGTTTCATCTCTTGATCGGCGATACTCTGAAAGACCGGCTGCATTCCACGACCACCATACTTTTCTGGCCAAGCCATACCAAGGTAACCTGAGGACCAGACTTTGTGTTGCCACTCGCGGAGAAAGTCGAGCACTTGCTCAGAGCCGACCTCCATAAATGTTTGCGGTAGCAGAAAGCCTGGGTCAGCAGGGCGGTTATGGGCTAGCCAGGCGGCCACCTCGGTGCGGAACTCTTTGAGCTCTGGGGCCTGATTAGCCTTTATTGATTGCGTATTAATGGTCATCTAAACATCCCCTTAAGTGCTCTTCTTTACCTTAGCAACAGCCCTGCAATAGGCTTATGTCATGGGCGCCAATCAGTTGACAGTTGGCGCCAATTAGCGGGTCTTTTTAGTCAAACTTTTAATAAGTTCTTGGAGCCATGTAAAAAGACGAGGTTAGCTAAGCTCGGTAATATTGTTGTTAGGGTTTAGTTCTAGTTAATATTTAAATTAATCTAAAATATTATAATAAGTCTATAACATATTGATAAATATAATGATAAGCTAATTTTATTCTTGATTTATGGCTGGTTTCTCCCTCATCTACTGGCGAAGACAACGCCTCAAAACGGCGGTTTTATTATGGGGTGATATCCACCTGCACAGCAACTATTCTCTTGATGCCTAACTGGTACACGGCTTAAGAACGCAAGAGCAAGTGCTATGCACGTCTGCACTGTTTATACTGTCTCAAAAGTAGTTCGAACAATATTTAGATCAATCAGCCCAAGGACCAGCTTCTATGACTAACGTAGCACATTCTCAGGACAAAACCATTTTAGGCCATCCGCGAGGACTGGTGATTCTGTTTTTAACCGAGATGTGGGAGCGCTTTTCCTACTACGGTATGCGCGGTCTGTTGATTGTTTATTTGACCCAGCACTTCTTGTTTTCCGATGAAAAGTCCAGCCTGATCTACGGCGCCTATACCGCACTCGTTTATGTAATGACAATTGTGGGTGGTTCACTGGCCGACCGCTATCTGGGAGCACGCAAGGCGGTGACCTTTGGTGCGATATTGCTGACCCTGGGTCACTTTGGTATGACCTTTGAGGGAGAGGGCTCTAGACAGTTATTACTCCATGGTGATAACAAGTACCAGATCCAGCTAGATGCCCGCGGCGGCGATGCGCGTCAGCAAATCATCACTGATCTGGGGATTTCCTATATCAGCTTTACTGAAACCAGCATGAATATTGCTGAGCCTGAGGCTGTCGGCTTACCTGCCAGTATCGCTCGTGATCAATTTACCATGCGCGTGGAGACCGAAGAGCGCTATCTAAATATTCTCTACCTATCTCTGGCGCTACTAATTGCTGGTGTTGGTTTTTTAAAGGCCAATATCTCAACTATTGTGGGTTCTCTCTATGGGTTTGGTGATACCCGTCGGGACTCTGGTTTTACCATTTTTTATATGGGCATCAATATGGGCGCATTCTTGGCATCTATTTTCTGTGGCTATCTAGGTATAGTTCATGGCTGGAAATATGGCTTTGGTCTGGCCGGTATTGGCATGCTGTTGGGGTTGATTATCTTTTTGTCTTGCCAGAGCTGGTTAGAAGGCAAGGGCGAGCCCCCTTCGGCTGAAAAGCTTAAAGAGAAGGTATTTCTATTTATCAATGTAGAGACCCTATGTTATCTGGTGGGTATCCTTATTATTGCTGTGTCTATGCTGCTGGTTAAGAATGAAGAGTTGGTCGGTGGCATACTGGGTCCTCTGGGCATTTTGATGTTTATCGGTATGCTTACCTTTACCTTTACCCAGCTTGTGGGTGATGAACGCTCTCGTATGCTGGCTGCGCTTTACTTTGTGCTGGCGCAGATTCCTTTCTGGGCACTATTTGAACAGGCGGGGTCCTCTCTCAACCTATTTACTGCACGTTTAGTGGATCGCGAGATGATGGGTTGGTCCATACCTGGACCTGTGTTCCAGTCGTTAAATGCTGGATTTATTTTTCTCTTTGCACCGCTGATGGCCTGGCTATGGATATGGTTGGCCAAACGTCAGCGTAATCCCTCGACACCGGTTAAATTTGCGATTGGCGTAGCCATGGCGGGTCTTGGCTTCTTGGTGCTGGTTGCCGGTATGAAAGGCACTGGGGCTGTAGGCCTGACACCGGTGATCTTTATCTTCTTGATTTACTGGATCCATACTATGGGTGAATTACTGGTGTCGCCAGTTGGACTCTCGGTGGTCACCAAGCTTGCCCCGGTGCGTATTGTGGGTATGACCATGGGTGCCTGGTTCCTCTATTCTGGGTTATCTAATTTCCTTGCTGGTGTGATTGCACGAACCACAGGTGCTGAGACTATCGGTGGCCAGATGACCAATATTGCTGCGGCTAAAGCGGGTTATATAGAGGTGTATACACAGGTGGGCTTTATTGCGATAGGTATTGCGGTACTGATGCTATTAATTTCACCGACGATCAGCAAAATGATGCATGGAGCAGACTAACCGATGAAGCTTAGATTGCCACTGTTACTGATATTGGGCCTGATACTCACTGCCTGTGATCAGGCGCCTGAGGAGACTGCAGCGGAGTTTATTGCTCGAGTTGAACAGGAAGGCAATGAGCTGAATAAGGAGCTGAGTGCTGCGTTCTGGGTGCGCAATACCTATATCACGCCAGATACGGCAATACTGGCGGCTAAAGCCGGTGAGCGCGGCCTTGAGTTTGAAAGTCGAGTGGTTAATCAGGCCAAACAGTACAAAGATACTGATATGGACCCACAAACAGCGCGCGCGATTGAGCTGATGCTGCGCGGATCCTCTGCTCCTGCGCCTAATGATGCAGCACTGCGCGCGGAGCTATCGGCCATTCTTACTGATATGCAAGGCCAGTATGGTGCCGGTAAGTACTGCAATGCGGCCGGGGAATGTAGAGAGTTACAGGCCCTTGAAGCTGTATTGGCAGAGTCTCGGGACTACGATGAGTTAGTAGATGTTTGGCAGGGCTGGCGGCAGGTGTCGCCCCCTTATAGACCCCAGTATCAGCGTTTTGTCGAAATCGCCAATCAGGGCGCTCAGGACTTTGGATATAAGAATCTGGCTGAGTTGTGGAAGGGTGGCTACGATATGGATAGCAAGACCTTCACCCTTGAGGCGCGAGGTCTATGGAATCAGGTTAAACCCTTTTATGAGGAACTTCACTGCCATGTTCGGGCTGTGCTCAGTGAGACCTATGGTCCAGATAAGGTCTCTCTCGATGGGCCAATTCCCGCTCATCTACTGGGCAATATGTGGTCGCAAACTTGGGATAACCTGTACCCCATGGTTGAGCCCTATGCGGGGGTGGCCTCTTTAGATGTGACAGCTGCGTTGATTGAGCAGGGCTACGATGAGGTGCGTATGGCCAAAACCGCAGAGGGTTTCTTTACCTCGCTTGGCCTGCCTGCACTGCCAGAGAGCTTTTATCAAAACTCGATGCTTAAAAAGCCGCGAGATCGCAATGTGGTATGCCACGCCAGTGCCTGGGATATAGATAATGGCAATGACCCCAGAATTAAACAGTGCGTTGAGATCAATGAGGAGCAGCTGGGGACTCTGCATCATGAACTGGGGCATATCTATTATTACCTGATGTACAAAGATCAGCCCTCGGTATTTAAGGGGGGTGCCCACGATGGATTCCATGAGGCCATTGGTGACACGATTCAACTGTCAATGACGCCCACCTACTTGAAGCAGATGGGTCTGGTGGACGAAGTGGTCGTTAGCCATGAGGCGACCATCAATAAACAGATGAAGCTGGCACTGGAGAAAATTGCCTTTTTGCCCTTTGGAAAAATGATTGATGAATGGCGCTGGAAGGTGTTCTCTGAAGAGATAGGGCCCGAAGACTACAATGCTGGCTGGTGGCAGCTGCGTGAGGAGTATCAGGGCATTAAAGCTCCGATAGAGCGCACTGAAGCGGATTTTGATCCAGGCGCCAAGTTCCATATTCCCGGCAATACGCCGTACACCAGATACTTTTTGTCTTTTATTATGCAGTTTCAATTTCACAAGGCGCTGTGCGAGGCCTCTGGGTTTATTGGGCCTCTGCATGAGTGTTCGATCTATAACAATAAAGTCGCGGGTGAAAAACTTGGCGCCATGCTTGCCATGGGCCAGAGTGCCCCTTGGCCCGATGCTATGGAGGCTTTAACCGGCCAGCGCAGCATGGATGGCAGTGCGATTATTGATTACTTTGCGCCATTAAATGCCTGGCTAAAAGAGCAGAATCAAGACCGCTCTTGCGGCTGGTAGCTGAGGTTTGTCAGGGGCTATTTCTCAGCCGTTTATGGCATTAGTAAAACAGTAGCGGGTGACTGAGGTCACCACAGCAGAGTTGCGATAGATCGAGTTCTTCGTCTTCGGGGTAGAGTGTGTTGATATTGATGCTGGCCCCAGACAGCAGTGCTGCTGGCCCCACTGTGCTGATGGTACTGCTCACACTAAAGAATTTCTTTAGCTCACCCTTAAGATTGACCTGCATACGAAAGCTGGGCATGGGTTCCAGCTTTGCTGCGCGCTGTCGCCAGTCGGCAGGCACATTGGCATGATTGGCCAGACGCTCACGCATTTCATGATCGCGGGAGTTGTTGCTAAACAGCGCTCTCTGCTCCAGTCCCATCAAAATTACCGATAAGGTATCTTCCCAGCCGCTGATTAGGTTGCCCGCGCCCTGGCGGCTAAATAAAAATTCAAAGTTATTGGTGATACCATCCAAAACGGCTTTATTAATGGTTTGACTAAACAGCCCAACCCAGCCGCGATTGACCATCAATATATCACTGGCATCATTCATGACTATCGCCGGATAGGGATCCAGTGCCTTGAGTGACAGAGTCATGGTTTTGCGCAGCCATTTTAACTCTGGGGCGTGAAAGTCTAGTTCGTCGTTGCTGGGAACAAAGCCTGCGGCTATCAGAAGGTGATTAGTATCTCGCTGACCCAGATTCATCGCCTGGGCTATATCATTGGCTAGACTTTGGCTGGGGCGACTGCTGCCATTTTCTAAGCGGCTGATATGGCGAGGCGAGCTATTGATTAGATCAGCGAGCTGTTCTTGGCTATGGCTATGCACGCTGCGCCAAAATTTCAGGAAGCGGCCAAAAGCTAGGCTGGTGTCTGAAGAAGTAATTTGCGGGCACTCGCGGTGGCTTTGATCAGAAGTCATGGTAGTCATCCAGCTCCATAATCACAACTCTATAAAGTATGTTAAATATTTGTTTCAGTGATGGCTGTTTGCCTATAACCGGACATCGCATGTCATGGTTATCACTGGTTTGGCGGTGCAGACTTCCGCCAGTTAAACGCTGAAAACGCTTTTGTATTTTGACCGTCAGGTCACACTAACCGAGGATTAATCTATGCCACAAGTTATCAAGAAATCGGAAATCGAAGAGTATATTGGCCATGTCTGTGAGCCCACAGATTGGTTTGAGGTAACTCAGGAGCAGGTTAATGAATTTGCCGAGTGCACATTGGATCGCCAGTTTATCCATATCGACCCAGAGGCTGCGGCCAAAACGCCTTTCGGTGGCACCATCGCCCACGGCTTTTTAACGCTGTCCATGCTGTCTTACTTCTCTGAGAGCTACAACCTGCTGATTGAAGGCATCTATATGGGCGTTAATAAAGGCTTCGATAAGGTTCGCTTTGTTGCGCCAGTTCGTGTTGGTAGCA
>CAJXVK010000044.1 GCA_913060735.1 uncultured Cellvibrionales bacterium | reverse complement strand
CGAGATCCTCTCTGGTCTCGTGGGCTCGGAGATGTGTATAAGAGACAGGTATGTCAATACCGAAAAGAATCCCAAACTCACAGAGTTGGCCGGTATTATTGAATTGCCTGACAGCAGCCTCGATGGAATCGGGCAGTGGAAACTGCTACTCAGCCTGCTGGTCACTCAGAATCATGATATCCGCAAAACGTTAACTAAAAACGAAGGCTTCCCGGCAGACCAAAAAGAAGCCAAGGCGCGTATGACGGTGTTACTCGACTGGTGTCGTGAGCGCCCCGCCATCAATGAGTTAATCGCCAATAGCCTATGCCTTCCGGATGCCGCAATAAATGCAGCACAGCAGTTACTGCTCGATGCCTTAGGCCATCTATTGCCTCGTTTAGCCGCGGAGCTAGAGATGGTCTTTAAGCAGCAGGATCAATGTGACTACGCTGCGATTACACTGACCGCACTGGAAGCTATAGAGCCCTCGCCCGACGATGAGTCGATCTCCGATATTACATTGCGTTTGGATTACCAGTTGCGGCATATTCTCGTGGATGAATTTCAAGATACCTCGGGCTCACAGATAAAGCTGCTCGAGCATTTAATTGCTGGCTGGCAGCCGGATCATGGCAGAACATTATTTCTGGTCGGCGATGCCATGCAGTCTCTATATGGATTTCGCAATGCCAATGTCGGCCTATTTATCAATGCTCAGCGCCACCCTATTGGCCCAGTGCAATGCACGCCACTGACATTAACCGCCAACTTTCGCTCCCAGCAGGGCATTATTGAATGGGTTAACCATGCCTTTAGCCGCGCTTTCCCAGCGCAGGCTGATATCAGTCGCGGAGCAATACCCTACTCGCCCTCGGATGCCTTTAAAGGCCCGGGCAATGGCCCAGCAGTAAGCTTTCAAGGCTTTGCTGGCGATGATTGTGATCAGTCTGAAGCTAAGCATATTGCCAATATCTGCAGTCAGCTCTCAACCTCAGAGCCTGACCAATCTATCGCTATTTTGGTGCGTGGTCGCGGCCATTTAAAAACCATTGTGCCCGCTCTGCGTGCCGCTAATCTTAACTGGCAGGCCATTGATATCACTCCATTGGCCAACAGGATGGCCGTGATTGATATGCTCTCTTTGACCCGTGCCCTTCTATCACCCGCGGATAAAATCCCATGGCTGGCTGTGCTGAGAGCAGCAGCGTCAGATGTGTATAAGAGACAGCTATTATTGATTTCAAATAGCACCAGCAATAACAGTAAACAGGGTCATGCGATTCTTGAGCAACTACAAAAACTCTCTGCTTCTGACTCTTTCGGCAGACTGTCTGCTGAGGGGCAGAAAATTTTGGCACGTGTTACCCCGCTGCTATCAGAGGCTTGGCAAAACCGTGGTCGTAAAAATCTACGCGATGCTATGGAACAGCTATGGCTGGCACTGGGTGGCCCCAACACAGTGATGGCCAGTAGCGATCTCGATGACGTGCGCGCCTATTTAGATTTATTAGAAGCCTGGCAAGTCGCTGGCACGGTCAAAGATTGGAGCGGGTTCCAGCAGGCGGTAGACAAACTCTATGCCGCACCTGCACCACAGAAAGGTATCCAGAGCAGCAAGGTTATTCAGATAATGACCATTCATAAGTCCAAGGGACTCGAGTTTGATCATGTATTACTACCGGGCCTAACACGCGGCTCCGGCTCTGATAAAAAGCCACTGCTGCGCTGGCGTAAACATATTGATGAATATAATCAGATGTCATTAATTATGGCGCCACTCGGCGCTCATGATGAAGAGGACGATAGCGTCTACCAATATCTTAAACATGAAGATGCAGTCGCGACGAAATTGGAAAATACCCGTGTACTCTATGTCGCAGCGACCCGAGCCATCCGCAATCTCTATCTCTTCGCCAGTCTTAAACCGGCTAAAAAGCAGGGCTGGCAAACACCGGGGAAAACAACTTTGCTAGCACCGATTTGGCAGACTATCGAAGCAGGTATCAGTGAAGGCCTATACAGCATTGATCAAATAGACCTGAATAAAGAAGCGCACCCCAAGGTGAGTTTAACGAGTATGCGCCGGCTGCCAGCAGACTTTGTAGCAGCGGCAAACGATGCAAATGCCATACTCTTGGGGACCGAACAAACTCAGGCCGCCACTGCCGGCGAGAATGATGCCGACCTCTCTATGCGTGCCCGCCTATTAGGCACAGTGATGCACCGGACACTTAAACAGATCGCCAATGAGGGGACAGATTGCTGGCCACAACAGCGTGTTCAACAGCTGCCCTCAGCATGGGCGGCACAGCTTAAAGAACTCGGCATGCTGGCCACAGTTGAAGAACTTAAAAGGCTCTCGCATGGGCTGACAGCCATGCTGGCAGATACTCAGGGTCAGTGGATACTCCATCGCCATCCTCAGGCACAGTGCGAGCAGGCGCTGGGCTATCACCATCGCGAAAGCAATTATGCCGGCACCTCGGTGATTGATAGAACCTTTGTCGCTCAGAGTATTCGTTGGATTATTGATTATAAGTTTTCCAAGCCGGCTGCCAATGAATCTGAGCGGCAATTTATTGCTAGGCAGTCCACTGCCTATCAGGCGCAACTTAAACATTATGCCAACCTGTACCTGACACTGGAGGATAATCCTGTGCGCTGCGCGCTGTATTTCCCGCAAATGCCCTTGTTTATTGAGGTTGAAGCCGAATAATCTTCAAAACTTATAATATTTAAGTACAATAGCCAGCCTTTATTTCCCGTTATTAGCTAGGACAATCGAATGGACACCCATGCTGTAGAAAATATTAATATTGAAGTGCCTGAGATTCTTATTACTCCGGCCCAACTAAAGCGTTCAATTCCGCTGTCAGACAAAGCTCGTGATACTATTTCAAAGGGCCGTAGGGACATCGAAAATATTCTTGAGCGCAAAGACCACCGCGTCGTCGTTGTAGTTGGCCCCTGTTCGATCCACGATTTAAAAGCCGCGCACGAATATGCCGAGCGCTTAAAAGTATTGGCGGACAAAGTCAGTGACACTCTACTAGTCGTTATGCGGGTCTATTTCGAAAAGCCCCGCACCACTACTGGCTGGAAAGGTTTGATTAACGATCCATTTATGAACGACTCTTTTAAGATAACCGATGGTTTACATATAGGTCGTCAGTTGCTCCATGATATTTTGGAAATTGGTCTGCCTACGGCAACCGAAGCCCTGGACCCTATCTCACCGCAATATATGCAGGACCTGATTGCTTGGTCTGCAATTGGTGCGCGCACTACAGAATCTCAGACACATCGTGAAATGGCCTCTGGCCTGTCATCATCTATTGGCTTTAAAAATGGTACTGATGGCAGCCTTACCGTCGCTATTAATGCTCTGCAGTCTGTGGCCAGTCCACATCGCTTTTTGGGTATTAATTCTGAAGGTAGCGTGTCGATTATTACCACCAAAGGCAATCCTTATGCCCATGTGGTTCTGCGCGGCGGTAATGGCAAACCTAACTATGACTCAGTTAGTGTTGCTATCTGTGAGCAAGAATTAGTGGCCGCAGGTATTGCCCCTAATATTATGGTTGACTGCAGCCATGCCAACTCCAATAAAGATCATAATTTACAGCCTCTGGTATTGGATAATGTTGCCAATCAGATTATTGAAGGCAATACATCTATTATTGGTGTCATGATGGAGAGTCATCTCAAAGGCGGCAATCAGAAGCTATCGAGCAATCCAGATGATATGGAATATGGCGTGTCAGTCACCGATGCCTGTGTCGATTGGGAAACCACTGAAGCCTCGTTAGTCGCTATGGCTGATAAGCTGCGCGATGTGCTAAAAACCCGCTAAAAAAGGCCCTTGCTAACGATCAAAAAAAGCCCCTGCTTACTCACAGTCGGTTTTTTTGTTTTAAGTAACGGGCTCAGCAATACAGAGATACAGCCGACTAATATTAACGTTGAGCGCCTGTGCCAGGATAATCGCTTCGGTATCCTTAACACGCCTCAGTCGAACCTCGATTTTTGCCAATGTACTGCGGCTAATATCCCAGCCTAAAATATTACAGCGCGCCGCCAATACCTCCTGAGTCAAACCTTTTTCTTCACGAATTTCTTTAACTGCCGGTCCAACTATATTCATCTATTCTGCTCCTTGTGAGGAGCTTGATTCTGCCAGTGAAAACTGCTGTTAATGTTCTGCAAATAGAACCGCCAAGATTGGATAGTTAATGCAGCCCAAGGGGCTGCGGGCCAGAGATTTTAGCGGTTTCAAAACCTTATAGGCTCGCCCCAGTAGCAATAAAAAGGTATTGTTGTATATTCTCTTAAAACACAGTGACCCAGCAATGCCAAGATTACTTCTCCTTATCGCCATAGTCTTCTCTATCTGGTACTGGTGGTCCGTTGTCAAACGGCTACCCGCAGAAAAGCGACGCTCATTTTTCTGGCGCACCGCTTTCTGGGGAATTTTAGGCGCATCACTTATTTTGGTAGCCAGCGGCCGAATGCACTGGTTGGGCGCGGGGCTAGCGGCGCTGATACCTCTAGGTAAGGCACTCCTTGGCTTAGGCATGCGCGCCCTACCTCTACTGCAAATTCTCAGCCGCTTTAAAACCACCCCATCGCAGTTTCGGACCAGTGCATTAATGATAGAGATTAATTTCGCCAGTAAACATATGGATGGCGAAGTACTGCAGGGAGAGTATGTGGGTAAACGCCTCTCTGAATTAAGTTCGGAACAGTTACAGACATTGGCTGATGAACTGCGAGGGACAGACCGCGAGTCATTTGTACTTTTGCAGGCTTATATGCTGCGCAGTGGCTCAGGGCAACAGTCCGGCGAGAGCTATCAAGCTGGTAACTTCTCAGATATCTCCAATGATGACGCCTATAAAATTTTAGGGCTTGAGAGCGATGCAGCCGAAGCGGACATTATAAAGGCCCACAAACGTCTGATGCAGCGCCTGCACCCAGATCGCGGTGGCAGCGATTATTTAGCGGCAAAAATAAATGCTGCCAAAGACCAGCTAATCAGTTGATCATTAAAACGCTCACCCGCACCTCTTGAGCGAATAAACAGGCCAACCTATGAGACCCCGCGACTATGCTGTTGATGCCAACAGAAAAATAAACTGGAAAGTTTTTCTGACTATCTGGCCCTATTTGCTGGAGTACAGGGCTCGTATCGCGATTGCTTTAGCCTGTCTAGTGCTCTCTAAAGGTGCCAGTGTTGCAGGGCCTTTTCTGCTCAAAGATATCGTCGATGGCCTCAGTGGCGAAAACGCCAGCAATTTTCTGATAGTGCCTGTCGCGCTGATTATTGCCTATGGTTTTGCGCGTCTATCAATGATTCTACTCGGTGAAATTAGGGATACGGTATTCGGGCGAGTCACTGAGCGAGCGATGCGCCGTATTGGCCTAAAAGTATTTATGCATGTGCATGGGCTCGATCTGGACTTTCATCTCAATCGACGCACTGGCGGGCTATCGCGAGATATTGAACGGGGCACCAGTGGTATTAACTTTTTGATGCGCTTCTTTGTCTTTAATATTGCACCCACTTTAATCGAGATTGCCCTAGTAATCAGCCTGCTATTTTATAATTACGGTATCACTTTTGCTGCTATCACCCTGATCTCAGTGGTTTTATATGTCGCTTTTTCCATGGTGACCACAGATTGGCGTACCCGGTTTGTTCGCGAAGCGGCCCAGGCTGACTCGCAGGCCAGCACCATTTCAATCGATAGTCTGCTCAACTACGAAACCGTCAAATACTTTACCAATGAAGACTATGAAGCTAATCGTTACGACAAGTCATTACAAAAATGGGAACAGGCAAAGCGTAAAAACCGCCTGTCTCTGCTGAGCTTAAACACTGGCCAAGCATTAATTATCACTGTCGCGATGACCATTATGATGTGGCTGGCTGCACAGCGAGTCACTGAGGGTAGTATGACCATCGGTGACTTTGTTCTGATCAATGCCTTTATGATGCAACTATTTATACCATTAAATTTCCTCGGCTTTGTCTATCGTGAAATTAAAGGCTCAATGGCTAATATAGAAAATATGTTCGCACTGATGGATCTAAGCTCTAGCGTAGACGATGCCAGCAATGCCAGTGAACTGCGGATAACCCAGGGTGCCATTAGCTTTAATAAGGTATCTTTTCATTACCGGCCTGACCGCCCTATTCTTAAAAACCTCAGCTTTAACATTCAACCGGGTGAGAAAGTCGCAATTGTCGGCGCTAGCGGTGCTGGCAAATCAACCTTGGTGAAACTGCTCTTTCGCTTCTATGACCCCAATCAGGGCAGCATTTTGATTGATGGTCAGGATATCAATCAGGTCAGCCAGCACAGTTTGCGTCAGGCCATTGGCATAGTGCCGCAGGATACTGTGCTATTTAATCAGAGTATTTTTGAAAATATTCGCTATGGTAACCCCGAGGCCACTGATTCTGAGGTATTAGAGGCTATTAAACTGGCCCATCTAGAGAGCTTTATAGCCGAGTTACCGGATGGCTCAGATACCATTGTTGGCGAGCGCGGATTGAAATTATCCGGAGGGGAAAAGCAGCGTGTGGCAATTGCGCGAACAATATTAAAGCGCCCGCCTATTTTAGTATTTGATGAAGCCACCTCTTCCCTAGACAGCAAATCTGAACGTTCAATACTCTCGGCGCTTCAAGAGATATCTCAGGGCCATACCAGCATGGTCATCGCTCATCGCCTGTCGACCATTGTCGATGCCGATCGCATCATCGTAATGGACCATGGCGCTATTGTTGAACAGGGCTCTCACGATGAGTTATTGGGTCATAGAGGCCGCTATTTTGAACTCTGGACCGCGCAGTTGCGTGAGCACACCTGATAGCCATGACTGCATACACTGCGGATGAATTTGAGTTTTTTTGCGGCTGCAAAGCCACCAATAGCAACACCTATTTCCAACGTGATATTCCTGTTTGGTTCAGTGATTATCGGTCTATTTGGGATTGTTCGACGCAAGGCAATGCAAATAAAAAAAGGTTCAAACAGAGCCTTTTTATTTGCCTGCGATAAAGTGAATATAGCGCCCGAGCCACTTGTAGGGCTCCTGAACTGAGTACTTGAGTTCCATCGCTATAACAGAGTCTGAGTCTTCATGACCACCGCGCAAAGTAGTGACATAATCATGAAATACTCTAATTCCCGAGGATGCCCTCAACGTTAGCTGACTCTGTGCAAGCCAATGCTTTATCTGATCTGGCGCCAAGGGCATGCCTGGCGTTAAGCTTCCAGGATGAGCCTTAAAGTCGGTATCCAACAGCTTAAAATTACCCCGAATAAGGTTGCGATAAATCAAACCGTTTTGGTTATAAAATGTCAGTGATAGAAACCCTTGGTCGCTGATATAGGATCTTAGCCTGGCAATAAGCTTGTCGGGTTCAGCCAGCCATTCCGCTACCGCATGGCACAGCACCACATCAAATTTGCCCAGCTCGCCAAGGTCCTGATAAGCGCACTGATGCCAGCTGATGCGGTCCTTTACAGCTCGCTGATTGGCCAAGCTTTGCGCGGCATCGAGCATTTCCCAGGATAAGTCATTGTAGACAACAGTATGACCTAACTCGGCGAGACGCACTGTAAACTGTCCCAGCCCCCCACCCACATCAAGAATACGCAGAGGTTGCCCGTCTTCAAGTTCTGGTATGGCTGCTGTCAGATCGCGCCATATGACGGCAAGACGAATCTCGCCTTTTAGGCCGCCATAAACCTTGCGCGCAAATTTTTCGCTTAAGCCATCAAAATTTCTATCATTGAGCTCATCGGGCATTATTTATAGGACTACTTGATAATTATATTGCTATTAGAACAAAATCAGTTCGGTGCGCATATAGCCTGATAAACAATTGATCATTACAATGGCGGATTACAACTAAAGAGTCTAAACCATGCAATCCGCCACTCTCGCATTAACTAAACAGCTAATCTCTCGCGCCTCTGTCACACCGGACGATCAGGGCTGCCAGCAATTAATGATTGAGCGCCTAGAGGCGATTGGCTTTGTGGTTGAAAACCTGCGTTTTGATGATGTCGATAACTTCTGGGCAGTGCGTGGAGAATCAGGCCCTATTCTATGCTTTGCAGGCCATACCGATGTCGTGCCCACAGGCCCTGAAGCCAATTGGACCTATCCGCCCTTTGAACCCACCGAGTGCGATGGCCAACTCTACGGCCGCGGCGCCGCTGATATGAAAGGCTCCCTGGCAGCAATGGTTGTGGCAGTAGAACAATTTGTAGCGGCGCATCCAAACCATACTGGGCGCATTGCTTTTTTGATCACCAGTGATGAAGAAGGCATTGCCACTAACGGTACTGTTAAGGTGGTGGAATGGCTTCAGCAACAGGGTATAACCCCCGATTACTGCTTGGTCGGCGAACCCTCTAGCACGGCGAGGTGCGGTGATGTGATTAAAAATGGTCGCCGGGGCTCTCTGGGCTGTAAGATGCGCATTAAAGGCAAGCAGGGTCATGTGGCCTATCCGCACCTAGCCAGCAACCCTGTGCATAAAGCAGCACCCGCATTAACGGACTTGACCACAGAAGTCTGGGATCAAGGCAATCAATTCTTTCCTGCGACTAGCTTTCAGATCTCCAATATCAATGGTGGCACAGGTGTTACCAATGTTATCCCTGGAGAACTGCAGATTATGTTTAACTTCCGCTTCTCGACAGAGGTTACCGATCAGATACTGCGCCAGCGTACCGAGGCTATTTTAGATAAGCATGGACTGGAGTATGAGATGGATTGGGTACTCAGTGGCCAGGCATTTCTCACCGCTGAAGGGCAGCTAGTAGACGCTGCAGTAGCCAGTATTCTCGATGTAACCGGGATAGAGACCGAACTCTCCACTGCAGGCGGCACCTCAGATGGTCGCTTTATTGCGCCTATGGGTACACAGGTGGTCGAACTTGGACCGGTTAATACCAGCATTCACCAGGTCGATGAAAACGTAAATATCGCTGACTTAGATACTCTGACTGCAATCTATCAGAGCCTTTTAGCTAAGCTGTTTATTACTTGAATCAAACTAGCGTTTTCCTCTACGCCTCTACCGTACTTATCTGGGGCTCCACCTGGATTGCAATTACCTTTCAGCTGGGTGAGGTAGATCCACTAGTCTCCGTAATCTATCGGATGGCGCTGGCGTCGGCCATACTCTTTATCTGGTGTAAATTACGTGGAATTCCACTGTCCTTAAAATCTGGCAATCACCGTTTTCTTATCGCTCAGGGTGTCTGTCTATTCGGTATCAATTACTGGATGATCTACTGGTCGGAGACCTATTTACCCAGCGGTATCATCGCGGTTCTTTTTTCTCTAATTGTGTTTTTTAATATTATTAACGCACGGATATTCTTACAGCGGCCCGCCGACCTCAAAACAGTGATCGGCGGTATCATTGGCCTGTCTGGTATCTGCATGCTGTTCTACCCAGAGCTGACCAAATTGGACTCCAGTGCGGGCGCCATTAAAGGGGCGTTGTTTGCATTCGCGGCAGTATTTACCGCATCGCTGGGCAATATCTTGGCGACCAGAAACGGCAATGCCGGAATTTCTGTATGGGCCATCAATGCCTGGGGAACATTCTATGGAACCGCAGCGCTAATCATTATCGCGCTGCTGACGGGCGCCACCTTCGCTTACGACAACAGCTTCGAATACACTGCCTCGCTAGTGTATTTATCTACCTTCGGTACCATTTTAGCTTTTGGCGCGTACATCAAATTACTGATCTTGATTGGCCCCGAAAAAGCCGGCTATAGCGGACTACTCATCCCCTTCGTAGCGATTATTCTGTCGACAATATTTGAAGACTACCAGTGGACAGGGCTAGCCGTGACAGGTTTCTTACTAGCCGCCTTTGGCAACTATCTGGCGATGCGCAAATAGATCTCAACCGGGTAACTTTCGCAGCGCAAACACATCAAAGCGTGTGGACTTGCCTTCAAGGCTATAGCTCGGCGCAGTATCGGCAAGGTATCCAGCACTGCTAGAACGCTTAACAACCACGCGGTAACGCGCCCGTGCCAAGGCAAGCTCTAGTAATTCAGATGCATCTTCATCCGCGCCAACAATGCCATGAAAGGCCTGCATCTCTTTTTTTACCTTGGCGCTTTTCTTGCGTTCGGGAAACATGGGATCGAGATAAATAATATCCGCACAGGGCCCTGTAGGTAGCGCTTTTAGATAGGTTCCCGCATCCGTATCTAATAAGCTAATTCGAGCTGCGATTGCCGCTAACTCAGTATCTTCAAGACCTGCAATGGCAGCACGTTGAAGGCCATCATTAAGTAAACTATGGACCACAGGGTTACGCTCAAGTAGCAGCATTTCGCAGCCCAGGGTCGCCAGCACAAAGCCATCGCCGCCCATGCCTGCGGTTAAATCCAATACCTTCGGCGCGAACTTACCCGAAACGCCAACAGCTTTGGCAATAGCCTGACCATTGCCACCACCATATTTACGTCTATGAGTACTGGCGCCGCTATTAAAATCACAGCGAATCGGCCCATGCTCATTACGCACCGCGGATTTTAGGCAGAGACCATCACTGGCATATTCAAGATAATAATCTGCCTGCCCATTCTGAGAGCTCTGCTGACTGATCTCTGCACTATCAACCAGAGGGAAGTTAAGCTTGCCCGCTAGTACCTCGGCATTTGGTTTATAGCTGGAATCGGAATAAGTTATTTTAATGGTAGGCATAGCCGTATTTTAACCCATATACTTCATTGACTGGCCCTTGAGCGACTCGCTTTATGAAACTCCTACTGTTTATTGTTACCACGCTGACTCTCCTCTCTTGTGATCGCTATCAGGTAACCCTCAATGAACGCGAAATTTACACACCAGCGATCCTGTTTAGCGATTTTCAGATCCTTGATCCAGCATTGCGGATCTGCGTGACTCAGGCTATTAGTGACACGAAAATTAGCAGGCCACAGGATCTCAAACTTCTCAATTGCACCTATGCTGCAATCACCCGACTTGATGGATTAGAGCGATTTACCAAGCTTGAAACAATTAATTTTGCCAATAATAAGCTGGTAAATATTAAACCACTGATGTTTTTTGGCGACTTAAAACGGCTAGACCTGCGCGGAAATAGCGGGCTCTCCTGTAAGGATTTACTCAGCCTAGAAATGTTATTGGCCGCAGAACTGCTTAAACCACAAAGCTGTCAGTAGTGATTGGGCTCAGCCTATGCCTGGCCTTAAACGGCCACATTTTGATGCATTAACATATCCACAGTTGCTGTGGATAACTTTGTGGATTACCCGTTGTGCAACCTGCCATAAGCCACAAAAAACGGGCATTCTTGTTAGATTGATCATTTTTTGTACAGATATAAAAAGATAATAAAATCAATGAGTTACGTATTTTAAGAGTTAATATCAATGACTTAGGGCTACTTCTTAAATTTGTTTATAGAAAGATGCGCTATCTGTGGAAAAAAAACTTCATTTAAGCGGAAATTAGTCGCCGATGGGGATTGCCACGCAGAATAAAAAGTGCTTAATAAATCATTAATGTCTAGAATCCAGACCTAAAAACCTGATCTAAACCAGCTCCAGCCAGTCGAAGCCTTCCTGCTGGCAGGCGTAGTGCAGGTTGCCCTTGCCGGTATACACTTGCTCCACCGCATCACGCACCTTATCCAGACTATTGTTCTTATCACTGATATGACCAATCACTAGCTGTTGAATGCGGCTTTGATCGACAGCCGCCAATAGACGCGCCGTTTGCTGATTATTAAGGTGCCCCCACTGGCCACTGACACGGTCTTTTAAAAACGCCGGATAAGGCCCCATAGCCAACATATCAAGGTCATGATTGGCCTCCACCAGCAATCCATCGCAACTGTCGTACTGGGCTTCCACATGAGGCGTTAGCGACCCTATATCTGTGAGCACACCAAGCTTATGATCAAGGCTGTTAAACAGGTACTGAACGGGCTCTCTGGCATCATGGGGAACAGGCACCGGCGTAACCCTTAGGTCACCCACCTGAAACTCGGCATGGCTATCGATAATTTGAAAGTCTGTAACAGGATCTTTGAGGTCGCGACTTTTCAAACAGCCCGCGGTTAGATAAACCTTGATACCAAACTTATTAGCCAGAGGCATAACCCCTTTCCAGTGATCGCTATGCTCGTGAGTCACCAGAATGGCGCTGAGATCTTGCGGCTGCTTGCCCAACTTTGCCAAGCGCGACGTGGTCTCTTTAATCGAGAAGCCACAGTCAACCATGACACAGGTATTGCGCCACTCGATTAGAGTGGCATTCCCTTTACTGCCGCTGCCCAAAGATGCAAATCGCATTGCGCGAACAACTTTAGGACATATTACCGCGTAACACTTTTAACAACCGCAGCGACTCAGCCTTATTCAATCCCTCACCATCTGGGCCAATAATACGGACTTCAACCGTGGCGCCGACCGGCTGCACCAATATGCGGTAATTAACCTCGAGAATCTCTTCGCCTGCACCGCCACCAAACCAGCGACTAAAGAAGCCCTCTTCATCGGTAGTTTCTTCGGTGTAGTTCACATACATAATTCCTTCAGAGCGATTCTTATCAATGGAGACAAAACCACCGCGGTCTGCGGAGTAACTGATAGAGGCCCAGGTACGATCAAAGCCCAGCTTGACCAAGATAAAGGGATCGGCAACTTCAGGCGTCTTTATTTCGACTTTGGCTTCGCCACCTATATCCTGTGCCAGCAGTGATACGGTCGCGTACTCTGAGGCAGAGGCAAGATCATTGGCCACCAGGCTTAACATATCTGATTCACGGGTTGGGCTCTGCGACGTCTGCGGCCAGGCCGCACCCTCTTCTTCACCTTTTGCAATTTGCTGGTGCAATACCGAAATCTCAGTACTGTCGATCTGCACGCCCGGTGCTATAGCAAACCGAAAGCGATGCCCATTTTCTTCATCTGAATTAAAGTTGACCCAGACTGTTTCAATTAAACCTGCCGAACCCTCTGCCCTGGCCGAGGGTATACCGTTGCGATTGAGGATATTACGAATACGCGGCCAGACTTCACTGGGCGAGATATTGATAAGAATCCAGCGACGCCCATCAACGGTCTGTATTTTAACCAGCTGCTCAAAGGTATTGACTGAAGCAGGCTGCGGGCGCGGAACCTCGTAGGTAACCAACTCAACAGAATCTAACGGAATAGCTGGTATTGGATATATCTGCCCGAGCGTCACGCTGTCTAGGTCAGCAGGCACCACCGTCGGCTGAGTTTCTTCTGCTAACAGATAATCGTTGGAGCGATCACGTAAACCCAACCAGCCGCAGCCAGACAGGTTTAAAATAAGAACAACGGAGACGCAGGTAAGAATGTGTTTCATTGTTTTTGTAGCCCCTGTGTGCGCCTTCAGTCAGCGCTGTGTAAATACTAATAAGTCGGTTAAATTAACTGCGCATCACTAAGTGCTGCTGCAACCTGCTGATGGTGCTGATCTGAGAGAGCTGTCATAGGCAATCGCAGTGAGTTTTCCATCAATCCCAGCTGACTAACAGCCCACTTTACCGGAATCGGATTTGCTTCGACAAACATCGCATCGTGCAGTCCCATCAATTGACCGTCCAGCTCTGTAGCCAACGCGCTATCGCCCGCGAGTGCCGCAGCGCACATCTCAGACATCAGTTTTGGGGCAACGTTTGCTGTTACCGAGATATCTCCGCTACCGCCCAATAGCATCAACTCGCGAGCAGTGTGATCATCGCCAGAATAGACCGCAAAATCGGCTGGGCACTGAGCAATTAACTGCTCCGCACGCTGCAGGTCGCCAGTGGCCTCTTTGATACCGACGATATTCTCTATCGCACTTAGGCGCAGCACTGTTTCAGTCTGCATGTCGCAGGCAGTTCGACCGGGAACATTGTAGAGAATTTGATCTATAGCCACGGCTTCTGCAATCGCCTTATGATGCAGATACAGGCCCTCTTGGGTCGGCTTATTGTAGTAGGGAGTCACTAGCAGGCAGGCGTCGGCACCGGCCTCTTTGGCCGCCTTAGTCAGCTCAATAGCTTCACGGGTACTGTTGGCGCCAGTGCCGGCAATAACCGGAATACGACCAGCCACCTGCTCCACAACGGCACGAATAACAGCACTGTGCTCGGAGACATCCAGTGTGGCTGATTCGCCTGTGGTGCCCACAGCAACAATGCTGTTGGTACCCTGTTCAATATGCCATTCAACAAGTTTTTCCAACGCGCCCCAGTCTATGTCCAGTGAACCTGAATGCATGGGTGTAACCAGTGCGACAATACTTCCCCTGATCATGTTTTATCCTTAAGGTATAAATAAAGCCTAGCACCTACTTAGCCTGGGCCTTCGAAACTGCTGCTTGTACTGTGCCAGCCAAAGAGACGCCCAATGGTACTGATGGGCCTGTGGCTGCACAAGTGAAACCTCTAACTCAGGTCGCTTTGCGGCGTCTTTTCTTTCTATCGGGCAGGTTGTATACATCGGCCTCGCCCTCTGGGCGGTTTTTAAAGCGCCGGTGTACCCACAGATATTGCTCCGGCTGCAGCAGCACCATCTTTTCGACTAGCTGATTTATCCTGCTGGTATCAACAACATCGTCACCGACAGGAAAGTCTTCCAGCGCAGGGTAAACTGTAATTTTATAGCCTTTGGTGCCAGGTAATCGAACATGGCTAAAGGGTACCACTGCTGCACCGGTTTTCTGTGCAAAACGCGCCGTGGCGTAAACTGTAGCTGCCTGCATTCCAAAAAATGGTACAAATAGTCCCTGACCTAAACCATAGTCCTGATCTGGGCCGTACCAAAGCGAGCGGCCATTTTTTAGCGCCTTCATGGTGCCGCGCACATCACGTCGCTCAAATACCATACCGTCGCCAAGTCCCTGATTAAGGCGGCCACGGGCCTGCAAAAAATCATATACCGGATTGCCATGGGCTCGGTACATACCGTCCATTGGAAATACCGAGGAGATACCTGCCGTGCCTATTTCTAGGGTGGTGTAATGAATACCCAGCAGCATAACACCGCGATCTTTAATCGCACTGAGATTTTCAAGACCTTCAAATTGTAGCAGTTTGGCAAAGCGTTTTTTCGACCACCACCAGGCTATGCCGACTTCCATCAAAGCAATACCCATATTAATAAAGTTCACTCTAAGCATGGCTTTATTTTGGTCCGAGCTCTGGTCTGGAAAGCACAGCTCAATATTGCGCTTAGCGATAGTTTTGCGACGACTGGGAAACCGGTGAATGAATAACCCTATGCCCTTGCCCAACAACAGCAGCAACGGATATGGCAACGCAGTCACCGCGCGCCACAAACCAAAGGCCAACCAGATTGGCCAGTGGCGAGGATGCAGCAGACCAGTTTTAAATTGCGTGCCTTTAGAGCTCATCATTCACAACCCTAAATCAGATTGCCAATAGCAACATCTGGATTTACGTCAGCCTGATAGTCAACACCATCGACCTCGAAGCCAAACAGCTTGAGAAACTCTTGCTTATAGCCAACAAAGTCGGTTAGCTCATGGAGGTTTTCGGTACTGATATTGGCCCATGCGTCGGCAACCTTGGCTTGAATTTCTGCACGCATCTCGAGCTCATCAACACGCAGGCGCCCCTCTTCATCAGTGCGCGGGCTGTCGCTGTAAAGACATTGAGTAAACAGGCGATAGAGTTGCTCTATACAGCCTTCATGACTGCCATCGAGCTTCATCTCTTTAAACAGCATAGCCAAATAAAGCGGCATAATAGGGATCGCTGAACTGGCTTGAGTCACCACTGCCTTTAACACAGACACACGCGCATCACCGCCGGTAACAGCCAGCTTGTCGCGAATAGCCAGCACCTTGGTATCCAGATCTTTCTTGGCCTGACCAATGGTGCCATCCCAGTACAGATCCCAGGTTATCTTCTCACCAATATAGGTAAAGGCAGTGGTTTTAGCGCCTTCGGCCAGCACACCCGCCTGGTCCAATGCATCCATCCACATCTGCCAGTCTTCTCCACCCATGACAGCAACCGTGTCAGCGATTTCCTGATCATTGGCCTCATCCAGACTAAATTCCTGAATGCTCTCTTTGTCGGTATTAATACCGCGCATAGTGATATTTTTCCCCACTGGCTTCAGCGTGGAGTTAAATACCTCACCGGTTTTAGGGTGCTGACGGCGCGGCGCGGCAAGGCTGTAGATAACCAGATCCACCTGTCCTAAATCCGTTTTAATGGTGTCGATGGTGCGCTGCTTTACATCGTCGGAAAAAGCATCGCCATTCAGACTCTTGGCATACAGACCGTCCTGCTCGGCAAACTTGTGAAAAGCGGCGCTGTTGTACCAGCCCGCGGTGCCAGGCTTGGTTTCAGTGCCTGGCTTCTCAAAAAAGATGCCTAATGTTGAGGCGCCACCACCAAATGCTGCGGTAATTCGCGCCGCCAGACCATAGCCGGTAGAGGAGCCAATAACTAACACGCGCTTAGGGGCATCAATGGGAGCCTGAGCTTTGATAAAATCGATTTGATTCTTAACATTGGCTTCACAGCCAGTCGGATGTGTGGTGATACACATAAAGCCGCGAACGCGGGGCTTAATAATCATGCAGATGTCTCCATACGTTATATTGGTGGCATGGGCCAGAAATTCTGACGCAATGATACAGTAATGGCCTTAATCTAGTAAGCTTTGTTCAGGACTTAAAACCGCGCCAATGCTATGCTGTAGCAAATAACCTGTCTCTTATACACATCTCCGAGCCCACGAGACCAGAGAGGATCTC
>CAJXVK010000043.1 GCA_913060735.1 uncultured Cellvibrionales bacterium | reverse complement strand
TACACTAGATCGCTCGTCGGCAGCGTCAGATGTGTATAAGAGACAGAGCATATTCAGTTGGTTAAGCGTTACTCAACCTGCGGCATGGGCCCTTCTCAGGGTCGTCACTCGGCTCTAGCGGCAGCGCGTCTAGTGGCTGCGGCGACCAACCGGACAGTGGCTCAGACCGGTGTCACCACAGCACGCCCGCCATTTTCCCCAGAGCATCTTGGTCACAGTGCCGGACGCAGTTTTTATCCTGCGCGGCGCAGCAATATGCACTACCGCCACCTAGAAGCCGGTGCCCAGATGCTGCAAGCTGGTGCCTGGTACCGACCGGCGTTTTATGGCTCTGCCGATAATAGCCAAAACTGCATCAATGAGGAAGTTAACAATGTGCGCAACAATGTTGGCTTGGTAGATGTGTCGACCCTTGGTGGTATTGAGGTGCGCGGTCCAGACGCCGGAGAGTTTCTCAATCGTTTCTACACCTTTGGCTTTGTTAAACAGCCCATAGGCAAAGCGCGCTATGCGCTGCTCACCAATGAAGGCGGCGTGGTCATAGATGATGGCGTTGCCTGCCGATTTAGCGATGATCATTACTATGTCACAGCCACTACTGGCGGGGTAGATCGGGTCTACCAAAACATGCTCAAGTGGAATACCCAATGGCGTCTGGATACTGATATAGCCAATGTCACCTCGGCCTATTGCGGCGTTAATATTGCCGGGCCCCAGGCCCGCGAAGTGCTAGCCAAACTCTGTACAGATGTGGATCTAAGCGCCGAGTCATTCCCCTATATGGGTGTTCGTGAAGGCACAGTAGCCGGTATAGCCGCGCGCCTTATTCGAGTGGGCTTTGTCGGCGAACTGGGTTACGAAATCCATGTTCCCCAACACTGCGGCGAAGCTCTGTGGGACGCCATAATCGACGCTGGACAGGAACAGGGAATCAAGCCCTTTGGCATTGAAGCGCAGCGGGTACTGCGCCTGGAAAAAGGCCATATTATTATCGGCCAGGATACAGACGCCATGTCTAACCCCATGGAAGTTCAGATGGGCTGGGCGGTAAGCCGCAAGAAACCATTTTTTGTTGGCGGCAGAACCATTAGCGAGCTGAAGAAAAAACCACAGATGCGCAATCTGGTCGGCTTTGTGATCAATGATCCCCGTGTACCCATCCCCAAGGAAAGTCATCTGGTATTGGATGGCGAGCAGATGACCGGACGGGTGACATCCTGTAACTATTCGCCGACCTTGCAAAAGCCCATCGGTTTGGCCTATGTCAGTCCTGAAAGCGCACAGGCGGGAAGCAATATTATTATCAAATCAACTGGCGGTGTGCGGATTACTGCCGAGGTCGTAAAACTGCCGTTCTACGATCCAGACACCTTGCGTCAGGAGCTATAACCATGAGCAGCATAACGCCGGCACAGGTAACACGACGCAGCCAGCTAGCGCGCCGTCATATTGAATTGGGTGCCGAGTTTGAGCAAAGCAACGGCCTGATGGTGGTTAAAGACTACGGTTCACAGACAGAGCTGACGCAGGCAAAAGAATTGGCTCTGGCAGATTTATCCACCTTGCCACGCACTGGCTTTAAAGGAGCTGGGGCGCCAAATTGGGCGGCGGCACAAGGCGTTACTCTACCCCAGCAACCCAATACTTGCGCTGTACAAAGCGATACTAGCCTAGTGGCAAAGTTATCTCCTCAGGAACTATTAATACTCAGCGATCTCAATGCCACATCGACACAGATAGAGCACTTAAATAACCTTCCTCTCGGCGTCCAGACCTATGCTCTACCAAGGGCCGATAGCCACTGCTGGCTTGCGGTTACCGGTGGCCAAGCAGCAGAGATGTTTTCCAAGATTTGTGGGGTGGATTTACGTGCCCATAAATTTGCCAATGGCGAGGTTGCACAAACCTCCGTGGCCAAGGCCAACTCTATTGTTATTCGCCATGATCTAGGCAGCACCCACTGTTTCTATATTCTCACTGATGTTAGTGCGGCTGAGTTTCTCTGGGACTGTCTGTTAGATGCAATGGCAGAATACAGGGGCAAACCGGTAGGCGTCGCAGCCTTAAGAGCTCTTAGTTAAAAGCTCTTGGCTAAAAGCCCTTGGTTAAAACCTAAAATCCTCCAAGTATGATTAAGTCTTACCTGTGACAATATGTCACATTCTGCTCTGGGTAATTGCCTGATAGGCTGCGCGCTTTTATTACCCTTGAGGCTATTATGTTGTTGTTTCGTTCACTCTTTATCTCTCTTTTTGCACTGTTATTCTGTTCAACCGTTTTAGCCGATGCTTCAATCCGCGCCGATAGTCATGGCCCTGTAGGTGTTATGGGCGACCATATGCATAAAGAAGGCGAATGGATGTTTTCTTATCGCTATATGCAGATGGAAATGGACGGTAATCTTGACGGTAGCAATAACCTAAGCACCGACGAGATTTTACAAGACTATTCAGTCGCCCCAGAAAATATGACCATGGAAATGCATATGCTAGGCGCCATGTATGCCCCTAGTAACGATCTAACCCTGATGCTTATGGTGCCAGTGATCAGCAATAAAATGGATCACAGCATGCAGATGATGGGTGGCATGGGAATGATGCCAATGCGTTCAGTATTCACCACCGAAACTGATGGTCTGGGCGATATTAAAGTGGGTGGTCTGTATCGTTTAAAACAGACATCTAACAGCACATTGATCTTAAATCTGAGCCTTAGCCTGCCAACAGGCTCCATTGATGAGAAAGATGTAACTGGCATGAGCATGGGCGACAAAGTTATTCTTCCCTATTCCATGCAAGTGGGCTCAGGAACCTATGACCTTAGGCCCGGCGTAACCTACAACAATCACCAGCCAACCTATTCTTGGGGTGCACAAACCATTGCGACATTACGTTTAGATGAAAACGACAATGACTACAGCCTAGGTGATCGCATCATGATGACAGCCTGGTATGCCCGTCCCTTCGCAAAATCTTTCAGCTGGTCTGTTCGTGGTGCCTATGAATATTGGGATGATGTCGATGGCGAAAGCAGCAAGCTAAGTCCAATGATGAAAAATATGGTGCCAACAGCAGACCCTGACTTGCGCGGCGGTCAGCGGGTTGATATCGCTGCTGGTGTTAACTGGATTATTCCAGGCTCTGCCACTAATCGTTTAGCGGTAGAATTTATCAGGTCGGTTTATCAGGATTTAAATGGCCCGCAATTAGAAACAGATTACTCCTTAGTCCTAGGATGGCAGCTCAGTTTATAAGGCTCTATCGCTCTAATGCGAATCTAAATCCGCAACTTTGAGTTAAAAGCCAATGCCGCTGAGGTGTAACTTTTAGTTCGCGGATTACCCTATACTCGGCGCCATGAAAAACAATATAGAAATTGGTGCGCTAAAAATATTCGCCGCCATTAGCGAAGCTGACACATTGACCCAAGCGGCCGAGCGCTTGGGTATCACTCAGTCGGCAGTATCTCAGACTCTCAAGCAAATTGAGCTGCAAACTGAAACCCAGCTCGTGGTTACCCGTTCTCGTCCAATTAAACTGACCCCCAGCGGTCAGGTTCTTAAAGACTATGCCCAACAAATCGTCAATGATACTCAGCGTATGCTCGCCGATGTGCGCATGCTGTCTAAAGGTGGTCTGCTGCCACTCAATGTTGGCATGATCGATTCTTTTTGTGATGTGGCTGGTCTGGCATTTATGCAGCAGGTACAACCTTTTACCTCTAAGTTAACCCTGCGCACTGGATTAGGTTCACCTCTGTCTCAGGATCTATTACATCGCGATCTAGATTTATTGATTACGAGTGATCCCATTGATGAGCATCCAGAATTGCAGAGGTTCCCTATTTTGCGCGACCCCTTTGTGATGATCGTGCCGGAAAAGTTTGCTCAAGATGGCGCGGCTACCCCAGCCTGGCTGGCCAAAAATGTGCCTTTTGTGCGCTATACCAGAGGCTCTAGGCTGGGCACATTGACCGACCTGATTGCGCGACGCCTAATGATTAATCTCAATATCGCCTATGAGCTGGACAGCACCCAGACATTATTGCGCTTTGTGCAATCCGGTCAGGGTTGGGCGATCACCACGGGGCTGTGTATGGTGCGCTACCCCGAATTACTTGAAGGGGTCCGCGTAATGCAGCTAGCCAATGGCGCCAATGCGCGCCATCTAACCATGCTCTGCCGCCCCAATGAACTGGGTGATGTACCGGATAAAGTCGCCGCTATATGTCGTAGTATTTATGACGACGAAATTATCCCTCAACTGATTCAGATAGTGCCCTGGTTAGAACAGCAGGCCTACGCCATTGAAGAAATGCCGGCCATCTGATGGACACATCTGTGCAGGAGAATTTTCGTCAGCAACTGCTTGACTTGCGCAGCGAACTCCAGGAACTGGAAACTCTGTCAGCAGAGGCCTGCAAACCAGTGGCATTAGATCAATCTATGGTCGGCAGGCTATCCAGAATAGATGCTATGCAAGGGGCACAGATGGCCCAAGAGGCCTCGCGCCGCCGCCAGCAGCAACTCGCGAGAATCGTTGGCGCCCTGGCCAGAATCGACTCCGATGATTATGGCTACTGCACATTATGTGATGAAGATATCTCCATCGGTCGACTCGGTATCGATCCAACCTACAGTCTCTGCATCCACTGCGCCGAAAAGGCCATCTAATTCAGGTAGCGGCTGACCCATGCTGTCGGCGGGCAAAAATGTCTTGCCCCAGCCAAGCCCAGCAATACCACGCTCAAGCATAGAATCAATCTGCACTTCGCTATAACCTACATCAGCCAGCACTTCACGGGTGGAATAACCGTGTGCTTCAGTTGGGCTAACCGCACAGATGCGCGCGTTCGTCGGACGAATCGCATAGTGATCAATCTGAGTCAGCTGATGCCCACTGGGGTGATCTGGGTAAATTGAGAAAGCAAAGCTGCCGCGCTCAACACCCACGGTACCATCAGCTATTCGGCTGTATTGTTCACGCAATATCTCGATCGATTGGGGCTGCGCTGCAGCAATATCTGCATCCAACAAGCGCGTTATCCATGTCTGTGCCGAGGCCTGCTGAAAGGCAACGGTCAAAAACGTCTGAATATCAGCGGTTACAGCAATGCCCTGTAGACCCTGTATATTTTCCAGTGCATTTAGATCGCCATCATGTGCATCGAGGAATATCCAGTCATCTGAGGTCGCGTAAAAGTGCGAAAGCGCATGGTTACCCATAGCCTGGCGTCCAGAGGGCTCATTAAAGTCTTCTAGACCAGCGTAATCGAAACAAAATGGCAGCTGAGCCAAATTAGTTACCGCCGACAGCGAGGTGCGCGCCCTACTGATCTGACCCGTCTTAGCCTTGTGGAAAAGCGCCACTGCCATCGCTAATCCACCGGCAAAACCACAGTTCACATCCAAGGTACCCAGATGGGCATGCTCTTCTGGTGTGTCTACACCGCCAAAGCGACTCATAATGCCGCTGTTGGCCTGAATAATATCGTCATAGCCAATATAGTTGGTTTTACGCGCCGGCATGGGCCCACCCAAACAGTCGAGTCGACAGAATAGTACGCCGGGGTTAATCGCCTGCAGGCTGTCATGGTCCAAGCCCAGTGGCTTCATTTGCCGATCTGGAGCATTGATTACAACTAGGTCTACCGAGCGCACTAAACGATTAAACGCCTCGCGACCCTCTTGGCTATTAATATCAATCAATGCATTGCGCTTGCCCATATCGGCTTGGAACGCAAACAGAGTACCAATCAGTGGATCATACATAGGCACCACGGGTTCAACCTTGGTTACCTCGGCACCAAAGCGGGCCAGAAATGCCGTCGAATGGGGCCCGGCAATCACATTGGTTAAATCCAGTACACGCAGACCCTGCAGCCAACCCTTGGACTGATCAGCGCGCGGGTCTTGCATAATAGCCTTGGGCTGCAATGCAACGAGTTCGGCCAATGCCTGAGCAAACGAGACAAACTGGCGCGGTGCAGGGGCTAGCATTTTATGTGCAGACTCCTCTAACCAGACCACTGGGCCCGGCTGTTTCATCAAACCATATTCAGGATCATTCACTTCAACAATCAGACCCGCATCATTGCAGTGCTGGCTATTTACCCATTCTTTAGTGGTTCTGTGGGGGGCTCCGGGAATCTGACTTTCCCCAAAAATCACGCCCCATTCGGATGAGGTTTTGGTCAGCATTACCAGTTTCATTTTTGCCGAGATAGTATCGGCCCACTTTTTCGGCAATGGGTAGACACCCAATGAGGTTTCACCCTCCCATTCGCTTACAGGTAGATGCAGGTCTTCAACCTCTGGCATGCCCTCGGCCAGCAACTCATCATAGAGTCCTAATGCTTCTAAACATCGCCGCGCATGATTGCGGTGAGAGGGGCAGACCACATAAAACTTACGTCCATCGGCACATTCGTAGGTGCGATAAAATGGATCCAGATATTCCTGCAACTGCTCGTAGCTAAGATCAAACTCAATACCATTGGCACGGCGATGCTCAATTTCCAGCTCGCGCATAGTCTTGTAACGCTCGGGTAAGTCCTCCACCTCATAGGAGTTATAGGACAGACCTTCCATCATCGCCGCAATCACTGGCACCTCTATATGATCGCCATAACCAGAATCATGTCTGGCCAACAGTGCCAACACCACAGAGCTAGCAGCCAGAGTAACAGTATAAGAAGACGCCAGTGGCAATGGCGAGAAGCAGGGATTTAGGCCCATCAGCACGCGATTAAAGCCCATATCAGTAAAGGCACCAGCCGTAGCCGCAACCACAGCCTCGGTCGCCTTCCACTGACTGCGCAACGCATCGTTGCTGGCAAAACCGGGCACGGACAGAGTAATCAACTCAGGGCGACTTTCTCTCAGCTGAGCAAAGTCGATACCCAGCCGCTGCATCACGCCGGGACGAAATGACTCAAGCACGACATCCGCCTGATCAATTAACTGCAGCGCCTGATCAAGGCCCTGAGCGCTTTTTAAATCGATTGTTAGACAGCGTTTATTGCGGTTCAAAATAGCATTGGCCTGATGCTTCCACTGGGCGCCTGTGGGCGGGTCGATATGGATAACCGTAGCCCCCAAGTCAGCCAGTACCATCGCCACAGCGGGGCCGGCAATTTGCTGCCCAAAGTCGATTACCCGAACCCCTGAAAGAGGTAAATAACTGTGATCTTGCATAGCTTTGAATCCGTTTTTAACGCCGATCTGAATATGCCGCGATCATAGAAACCAACTAGCCGCCAGACCAGCAATAAAAAATCCCCCTGAGGCCATTATTTTTTTATGGGTAAGCGTTCAATAACCAGGCTATAGGGCCCGTCATTACTGGATTTATACCAAGGCATTGTTTTACTAATGGCAGCATTAATAGCTCCCTGTCAGGGATTAAATTTTTAGTAGTTGCACTAGTGAATTAGATGAATAACAATAAGAATCGTATCGTTATAAGATGAAAAATTAAAATAATAAAATCACAGGGGAAAATACCTATGTCTAATCAAACCAGTGGCTTTTTAGCCGGTGCCCATCCCGTTATGGCGATAGGATCTGCGCTATTAGTGCTAGGATTTGTAATTTTTACCATTGTCGACCCTCAGTACGCCGATTCGGTTTACAACAGCGCCAAAAATTATATTTCCAGCGAACTGGCTTGGTACTACATCGGACTAATGAATGTCTTTTTGCTGCTGTCCCTGTATCTGGTTTTTAGCCGTTTTGGCAGTATTCGACTCGGCGCAGATGATGACCAACCGCAGTTTGGCCTATTTGCCTGGTTCTCCATGCTATTTGGTGCTGGCATAGGTATTGGTATTCTGTTCTACAGTATTGCCGAGCCCATGGCTCATTTTCAGGCCAATCCTTTTCTCGATCCGGCGCTGTCCATGACCCCTGAAGCTGCCACCATTGCCATGCGTATTACGGTGATGCACTGGGGTCTGCATGGCTGGGCACTCTATGCAGTGCTGGGTCTATCCCTGACTTACTTCGCCTATCGCAAAGGTCTGCCGCTGGCGATCCGCTCCAGCCTCTACCCCATTTTTGGTGAGCGAATATACGGCCCCATTGGTTTTATCGCCGACCTGTTGGCAGTGATAGGCACTGTATTTGGTATAGCTACATCACTGGGGCTAGGTGCCCAACAGATGAATGCTGGTCTTAATTATCTGCTGGGTATGGACATTGCCATCAGCAATCAAATGATTCTGATTGCCGGCATCTCGATTATCGCCACCATCTCGGTGCTTACCGGTGTCAATCGCGGCATTCGCATTCTTAGCGTATTCAATATGCGTCTAACATTATTGATTCTGGCGCTGTTCTTTATCTTTGGTCCAACGGGTTATCAGCTCAACTCTCTCTTTAACAACAGTATCGATTATCTGCTTAATGCGCCCGCGATGGCGCTGTGGGTCGACCCAGACAAAGCTAACCCCTGGCAGGGCTGGTGGACTATTTTTTACTGGGGCTGGTGGATTGCCTGGTCGCCCTTTGTGGCTGTTTTTATTGCCCGTATTTCTCGCGGCCGCACATTGCGCGAATTTGTTTTGGGCGTACTGCTGGCACCCACTGCCCTAGCCCTTTTATGGATTACGATCTTTGGCAGTACCGGCATGTATATAGAGCTATTTGGCGGTGGTGGCGTGGTCGAGGCGGTCAACCAAGACACCACCACAGCACTGTTTAAAACCATCGACCTAATGAATCTAGGCCAGTGGCTCACACCGCTTATGGCGGGTATCTGCACCATTATGCTGGTCACTTACTTTGTCACCTCTGCCGACTCGGCAACACTGGTGATCTGCACATTAATCTCCATGGGCGATGAAGAACCAGCACCGCGCTTCCGCATATTTTGGGGTCTAGCTGTGGGTGCTGTAGCCGCAGTATTGCTGTACGCCGGTGGCCTCAAGGCGCTGCAAACCGCCTCAATTGTGGCCGCACTACCGTTTTCGATTGTTTTAATTATGGCGGCTTTTGGGTTGTTTAAATCTCTGTACGCCGAGCCTGCAAGCTCCAAGCCTAAAGTTACCACACAGGAGTAATCCTATGTCTACACAGATAATTCTGCCGCGCATACTGCAAGTTGGCGACGGCGCCAGTAAAGAAGTTGGCAATATTATTAGGGCCCTAGAATGCCAGCGTCCCTTAATTATTACTGACAAAATGATGGTGCAGCTAGGCTATGTTGACGCTGTGCAAGACAGTCTTAATACCGCCGGTATAGACTCGGATATCTTTCAAGACACGGTGCCTGAGCCTACGGTCAGTTCAATTCAGGCTGGTGTTGATCAGGTGCGCAATGGCAACTACGACAGCATTATCGCAGTTGGTGGTGGCAGTCCCATCGATAGCGCCAAGGCCATTGCCATTTTGGGTAAATACGGTGGCGTGATGCGCGACTATAAATTCCCCCGCGTGGTGACCGAGCCAGGCCTGCCTATTATTGCCATTCCCACCACCGCTGGCACAGGCTCTGAATGCACCAGAGTGACCATTATTACCGATGAAACCAATGACGAGAAAATGCTCTGTGTGGGTATTGGTTTTATGCCCACCGCTGCGCTGGTGGACTACAGCCTTACCCTGAGTTTGCCAGCACGCACTACCGCAGATACAGGTATCGATGCCCTAACCCACGCCATGGAAGCCTATGTCAGCAAAAAGGCCAGCCTCTATAGCGATAGCCAGGCCATTGCCGCCATGAAGCTGCTGGCGCCAAATCTGCGCAAAGTATTTCACAATGGCAGCGATCAGCAGGCCCGCGAAGAAATGATGCTCGGGTCAACACTGGCCGGCATCGCCTTCTCCAATGCCTCGGTGGCACTGGTACATGGCATGTCGCGCCCTATCGGTGCCTTCTATCATGTGCCCCATGGTCTCTCCAATGCCATGTTGCTGCCTATGGTCACTGAATACAGTATTCCTGCCGCGGCCGAACGCTATGCCGACTGCGCACGCGCCATGGGCGTGGCCAGCGAAGGCGACAGCATCGAGCAAGCCAATAAAAAGCTGATGGCTGAGCTCTATGCCATCAATAAAGAACTACAGGTGCCGACTCCAGAGCAATTTGGGATTGAGCGCGAGCACTTTTTTAACAATCTCGAGGTGATGGCTGAGCAGGCACTGGCATCCGGATCTCCGGGCAATAATCCAAGGGTTCCCAGCGCTTACGAGATCATCGAGATCTATAAAAAGCTCTGGTAAACCCACCTATATTTTGAGGAAGAAATAATGACAGTAGTAGGACATTTAATTAACGGTGAGATGATCGCTGCCGATGATCGCACCCAGGACGTATACAACCCAGCGACAGGCGAAGTCAGCAAGCAGGTTGCCCTGGCGTCACAGGCCACTGTTGAGCAGGCCATTGCAGCGGCACAGGCGGCTTATCCCGAATGGCGCGATACTCCAGCAATTAAACGTGCGCGAGTGATGTTTAAATTTAAAGAGCTACTTGAGCAGAATGCTGATGAAATCTGTGCTCTGATCGGCGCAGAGCACGGTAAGATAAGCCATGATGCCGCCGGTGAATTACAGCGCGGCATTGAAAATGTTGAATATGCCTGCTGCGCACCAGAACTTTTAAAAGGCGAGCACAGCAAGAATGTCGCCGCCAATATTGATAGCTGGAGTGAGTTTCAGCCGCTGGGCGTGGTCGCCGGTATTACCCCATTTAACTTCCCTGCCATGGTGCCACTGTGGATGTATCCCATGGCAATCGTGTGTGGCAACTGCTTTATTTTAAAACCCTCTGAACGTGACCCCAGCTCCACGTTATTTATTGCCGCCCTATTAAAAGAGGCCGGCCTGCCCGATGGTGTGATGAACGTCGTCAATGGCGATAAAGAAGCCGTCGATGCCCTGCTCCACCATGAAGATATTAAAGCCGTCAGCTTTGTCGGCTCTACCCCTATTGCGGAATATATCTACAGTACCGCCAATGCCAATGGTAAACGCTGTCAGGCACTGGGTGGCGCTAAAAACCACGCGATCATTATGCCCGATGCCGATATGGACAATGCGGTTGCCCAGTTACTGGGCGCGGCCTTTGGTTCATCCGGTGAGCGCTGCATGGCGCTATCAGTTGCCGTTGCCGTGGGTGATGCCGCTGCCGATGCTCTGGTCAGCAAAATGCAAACTGCTATGCAAGACCTGAAAGTGGGTCCCTGCACCAATGCCAGCAATGACTTTGGCCCTGTGATTACCAGGCAACATCAGCAAAAGGTGGTGGGCTTTATTGATAGTGCCGAACAGCAAGGTGCCACTGTGGTGGTCGACGGTCGCAACCCGCAGATCGAAGGCCATGAAAATGGTTTCTTTGTCGGCGGTACCCTTATCGATAATGTCACGGTTGAGATGGACAGCTACGCCGCAGAAATTTTTGGTCCGGTACTTCAGGTTGTGCGTGTGGATACCATGCAAGACGCCATGGATATTATTAATAACCATGAATATGGCAATGGCACCTGTATCTTTACCCGCGATGGCGAAGCCGCGCGCTATTTCTCTGATCAAATACTGGTGGGTATGGTGGGTATCAATGTACCTCTGCCTGTGCCTGTTGCCTATCATAGTTTTGGGGGCTGGAAGCGCTCACTGTTTGGTGATCTGCACGCCTATGGGCCAGATGCCGTGCGCTTTTATACCAAGCGCAAAACCATTACCCAGCGCTGGCCCTCGGCCGGTGTGCGTGAAGGTGCAATGTTCTCCATGCCAACGATGAAGTAGCCACAGGATATAGCCATGCCTGAAGCAATCACAGCAGCGCCCCGCGAGAAGGGCTCCTCTATCTCCAGAGTGATGGAGATTATAGAGGCCGTGGCCAAGGCTGAGCGACCCCTGTCGCCAGCCGATCTCTCCTATCAGCTTGATATTCCCAAGCCCAGTGTCCATCGTCTACTCAATCAGCTCGAAGCCGACGGCTATATACAAACCTCGATGCGCGGTTTAATTATGCCGGGTAATCGGCTGCACGGCATGGCGCTGGGCATACTATACAGCAGCAAATTTAAAGCCGTACGTCAGGCCATTCTCACCAAGCTAACCGATGAGATTGGTGAAACCTGTGGCATCGCCATTCCCAATGGCACCGAAATGATCTACTACGATAGGGTACAAACCGATTGGCCATTGCAGATACATCTGCAAGTGGGTAGCCATACGCCAACCTGGTGCACGGCCAGCGGTAAGCTTTACCTCAGTTCACTCACTAGGGAGCGGCGCCAAACCATTATCAATAAACTGCCCCTAGGCCAGTACACCAGAAATACAATTACCGACCCCCAGATGCTGGAAACCGAACTGGTACGTATAAAAAGCACTAGAGTGGGTACCGATAATGAAGAGTTTGCCGATGGCATGGTAGCCTGCGCAGTACCGGTCTTAGACGACAAAGGTAAACTGTTGGCCTGTCTATTTACCCATGCGCCGGTCATTCGAAAAAGCTTACCTGAGCTGCTTAACTATCTACCAATTTTAAGTAGTGCAGCCGAGCAACTGGGGCGCCTTATTGACGACCCCGATAACAGCACCCATTAGTTGGGAGATCAACCATGAAAAAAAGACTGCCACCTTTAAACTGGCTGCGCTCATTTGAAGCCTCAGCCCGTCACCTGAATTTTACTCAGGCAGCCGCTGAACTGCATATGACACAGGCGGCAATTAGCCAGCAGATCAAAGGACTTGAGGCCCAGCTTGGCTGTGCGCTGTTTAAACGTCTGCCACGAGGATTGGAGCTAACCGATGCCGGTCGCGCCTATATTCCCGGAGTGCGCGAATCCATTGAAAAACTTGCCGTAGTCACCGATGAGGTGTTTGGTAAGGAGCGCAGTAGAACCTTAACTGTAAGAGTAAATCTGGTTTTCTTTAATCACTGGTTGGCGCCAAGATTGGCGAGTTTTCGAGCCCAGCACCCGGATATAGGCCTGCGCTTTACCAGTAATATCTGGGTTGCAGAGCCAGATAAAGAAGCCGATGTAGAGATACGTTATGGCAAAGGATTATGGCCCGGCTTTACCAGTAATCGCCTGACATGGGATGATCTTATTCCGGTGTGCAGTCCAATTCTATTGAATGAGCAACAACCGCCAGCAAGCCCTGATGAACTCTCAGACCATACCCTATTACATGTTATTGGCTATGAAGAGGGGTGGGGCTTTTGGCTTAATCAGCTCGGCCACCACGAGGTGGACTCCTCCCAGGGGGTTCACTTTGATTCACTGATGACGGCCATGGAGATGGCTGCACTGGGCCATGGTGTCGCCCTTAGTCGTACATCACTGGCGGCCAATATGCTGGCCAGTGGGCGTTTAATCGCACCCTTTGATAAGCCTATAGCTACAGCAGAATCTTTCTTTTTAGCCACACCAGTCAACCAGCATAGTCACCCCCATGTGGAGGCTTTTCGCTACTGGTTAATCGAGCAGGCTGAAATGGATATGCCAAGATAGATAACATAAACCTGCGTTGCGCCGTTTAGTCGCCGGCGCCCGCTCTGGAGCTTTCTGTAGATTCAACAAGGATTCTGGTAACCAGGTCTTCGAGCATCTGCCACAGCGCTTCATCGATTTCTATGCCCTGTTCCAAGGAGTCCAGATAACAGGCGGTCATTTCAGCTTCAGTATAGGTTTCAAGCAGTGGGCCCATTACTAGCTGTGCAGCAAATTGCTCGGCAATAACGTCTAAATCTGTGCCCGCAAAAATAGATAATGACTGAGGTTCCAGTATCTCAGTCATGGCAAACGTGCTGTACTCAGGCAGTTTGGCACCGGCCGCCACAGACACCTTGACGCAATAATCTTCCTGTCGCCAATAGGCAATAAACGCAATATTACGCTGCGCCGCCTTAACCAGTCGCTGCAGAATAAATGTTCGGTTATAACAATTATTAAGCTGTAATCCTGCCACAGAACTCTGCATAACCTGAGCAACAAGTAGATCAACCGCTTCGCTACCACAGAGTAAAATAGAGCTGTCTTCACCGTCTAACACTGCGTTGTGCTCATCTTCTTGCACCAGCACTGCATGGTTGGGCGCAGTGGTATTGAGATAGGCCAGAGCCGCCTGCAAACGGTCAAAGCCATCAAAACCATGGGTCTCTAACCAGACCACCATATCGGCGGCATCATAGTAGTCGCCGGGCTGGAAACCCAACCCTTCAAATGCCTTCTTTAATGAAGCCATAAGTTCGTTTTTGGACACTTTCATAATGGCTAGGTAGAGGTCAACACAGGTTTGATAGGGAACTGCCAATCATCGACAAAGGGCTTGCCAAAATCACTGATCAGCGGGGCGCCTTGGAACATGGTATTGCGCACCCACAGACGTGAACGAGGATCGAACTTACTCACGCCAAAAAAAGACAGCTTGCAGCGCAGCAGGTGAATCGGCAGTACATCACTGTGCACCAGGTTTTCACGAATCTCACCATACTGGCTCTGGGCCATGGTTTGGATGCGGCTGACGATGCCACTGTAAGTAGGACTCTGAATTATAAAGTGGGCAACATTCTGCTGCGGGTAGGCCTGATTGTAGGCACAGAGCAGGTCATAACATTCACGCACTCGACGACCAATGGCCAGAGGCATCTCTTTTTCCATGCCCATGTCTATATTGGTCTGGCCGAGACGCGGCTCCATTTTCTCTTGAGAGCGATACCAAAAAGCCCCCATAGATTCATACTGGCTAAAGTCTATGGCCAGCGCCCAATCGTATTTTTCTTCAATAATCTGCTGCAGCTGAGCAACCGGCATTTCAGGCATTACCTGCATAGACTCGTCAACGCCCATAAGCTCTTCCAAACCGTCAACCAGCTCAGGGTAGAGTTCAATCAGCAATGTATTAAGGACTTCTTGGGTTTCTATACGGCAACTCTGCTCGGCATACTGAATAAGATCCGCCCATACATAACGGTTACTGGCCAACACTGGGCCCTGCTCTTGCAGCCACTGATGAATTAGCTGTAACTCCTCGCGCACCGATGCATTGGAGTTATTTTGCCGCTCATCAGCGGTAACAATTTCACTTAGATGCTGGATAACGCGCTGTGTGGCTGCCTCTAAACGAGCCAATGTGGCCTCGTCGACACCGACCTCACTCGCCGCGACCACTCTGGCCAATGCGGTTTCACGCATCTCAATCCACTGGTTAATCAGTAGCGGATGATTAATTAAAAAAGGTGCCATACCCAGGCCGGTGGAGTTACCTATGCCTATATAGCGCTTTATCTCTTTATGGAGAACCGTCGCGGTCTGTGGTGCTCGCTGCGCTGCTAAATAGTCCGCCTGTTGCATACTAAAGTGACGCAGCATAAAACAGGTAAACATCTCTGCCGCAAAGGGTCGGGCAAAGTCAGGGTGCTTGGTACGCACTTTTTCCCAGTCCGCCATGCCCAGCTTGCCACTGCCGTAGGCCGCGGTAGTACGATACAGATAACCCACTTCAGCAATAACATCGATACAGGGCTGGCGACCCGCGGTCAGCTCATCAACCACATAGTCAAAGGTCCGTGCACTGCGGTTGGCGCGCGATAAAACCAGCACCCGCGAGTCAACCCGCCCCGCTTCCTGCTTGGGTACATTGTTGCGTAAAAACTCTAATTGCTCAGCATCGACCGTGCCTTCGCAAAGGGCCATGGTGAGGTCCCATTGATTGGCAATAACGCGATCATTGCGATTATCTGGGTCCAGATAATGAGAGAACAACACGTAGCTAAAGGTGCCGTATTTAGCCTCGACCTGATAGACCACGGTGCCATAGCCCTGCTCATCGAGATCAAAGACCGGACTGGTGATCTGCCAGTTCTCTGACACCATGCGCCGCACCAGCGTACGCATAAAACTTAGCCGCGACTGATGGAAGCTACCCAGGCGCTCCAGCTGCATAACCTGACTGGCAGGACGCAGTGGCAATAACTGAGTATCGCTGCCCGCTTGCTGTCCTATCGAGTGCTGATTGCTGTGCAAAACGCCATCCATTTAAGATTATTTGAGGCCCTGTTCTACGGCCATATTTTTGGCTATTTTAGGAGCATTCCAAAGCGACGGCATTAATATAAGCGACACTGGAACGGCAGTTACGACAATAAATGACTGTAATGCGCTTACGCCTCCAGAGCCGATTGAGATCAGTATCGCAGCCAACACCCCCATCATAATTCCCCAGAAGACGCGCAGCGCGGTTGGCGGGTTATCGGTGCCCGTCATAACCATAGAGACCGTATAGGTCATAGAGTCACCCGTGGTGGCAACAAAGATGGTGGTAAGCACCAAAAACAGTACTGAGATCAAAAACCCCCAGGGCAGTTGCTGGGTAATTGCCAACAGTGCCGCGGGCATACCAGACTCAGCATAGGGCGCAGAAATCACACCTGGGCTGGCCAGTTCTACGGCAATACCGGAGCCGCCCACAATGGTGAACCAGAAGTAGGTCACGAAGGGGGCTATAAGAGACAGGGTGACAATTAATTGGCGAATGGTGCGACCGCGAGAGATGCGCGCGATAAACATGGCCATCAATGGCCCATAGCCAATAAACCAGCCCCAGAAAAACACCGTCCACCCATTGACCCAACCTGTATCGGCGCGATAGCTGGCCATGGGAATAAATTCCGTAATCAGTACACCGACCGACTGAATAAAACTATCAAAAATAAATGCAGTTGGCCCTGCCAGTAAAATAAATATCATCAGCAATATGGCTAAACCAATATTAAATGAGCTGAGAATTTGAATGCCGCGGGTAACACCAGACACTGCAGAGATAGTGTAAATCAGGATAAGACCCAAAATAATAGTCAGCTGAGTGCTGTAGCTATCGCTGATACCAAACAGCTCCGACAGACCAAAGCTAACCTGTAACCCCAAAAAGCCAATTGGCCCTACCGTTCCCGAAACTACAGCGACCACACAGGCGGCATCAATAAGCGCGCCCAGCCAGCCGTGCAGAACCACCTCACCAAAAACCGGATACAACAAAATGCGCGGCTTTAGCGGCAGACCTTTGTCGTAGTGCAGATACATAAAAATAATAGCGGTCAAACTACCCAGAACTGACCAAGCCAAAAAGCCCCAGTGCATATAACTTTGCGCCAGTGCCGGATAGACGGCCGCCGGACTTGCCGACTCAACCCCAAATAACGGCGGTGAGGTTATAAAGTGCGCCATGGGCTCAGCCGCCGCCCAAAACACACCACCACCAGCCAGTAGTGTACCTGTCTCTTATACACATCTGACGCTGCCGACGAGCG
>CAJXVK010000042.1 GCA_913060735.1 uncultured Cellvibrionales bacterium | reverse complement strand
AAAACCGCCTTGCTGCTGCAAGCTTGTTGAACCAGGAGGTTCTCACCTCCGTCGTGCGCAAAGTCAAAAACCCGGTTATTAAAGAGTGCGGGTTTGGTTTTATTATTCGTTAGGCAGGAGGATTGGCTTAAAACCGCCTTGCTGCTGCAAGCTTGTTGAACCAGGAGGTTCTCACCTCCGTCGTTAGCAGATACAAAAAACCCGCCTGAAAGGCGGGTTTTTTGTATCTGGTGCACTCGGGAGGATTCGAACCTCCGACCGCCCGGTTCGTAGCCGGGTACTCTATCCAGCTGAGCTACGAGTGCAAAAGGTCTCTGCTTGAGACGGCCGGTACTATAGGGGAGCATTGGGTTTGAGTCAACAAGTGCCGCCTGTTTAGAGGCTGTTTTTATGCGGTTTATTTACTGTAGGGCACTGGCACTTCCATAGTCTCTTTTAACTCTTCCATTACCACGTAACTGGTGGATTCCTGTACTGCCGGTAGCTTCAATATTCGATGGCCAAGCAGCTCTCGATAGGCTGCCATGTCTTTTACTCTGGCTTTAAGTAAGTAGTCGTAGTTGCCGGATACCAGAAAGCAGCTTTGGATATTTTCAAGGTCCATGACTGAGCGATGAAATTCTTCGAAGTTTTTTTGCGATGTGTGGTTGAGACGAATCTGTACAAATACCACTAGACTTGCGTCCAGTCGCTCGGGGCTGACTGTGGCGGTATAGCCAAGGATATAGCCATTGCGCTCCAAGCGTTTTACTCGCTCGATACAGGGTGTGACTGAGAGGCCGACTTCTCTAGCGAGATCGGTGTAGCTAATGCGCCCGTCTTTTTGCAGTACGCGCAGTATATTGCGGTCTATTTTGCCCAGCTTTTGATTGTCTGATCTTAATTCTGCCATTAGAAAATATCCTGTATATGGATTATTACTGTAAAAATATTCTGAATATTAGCAAAAATAACCAAGAAATATTATCTCATATTTATAAAATACAGTAATAAATATAATTAATGGTTTATTTTCAGAAGAGGCAAATAAATATGTTGGTAGGCGTACCCAAGGAAATTAAGAATCATGAGTACCGTGTGGGTCTAACCCCTTCATCGGTCAATGAACTGGTTAAGCGAGGGCATCAGGTACTCGTTGAAGCTGATGCTGGTGCGGCAATTGATTTCACCGATGCCCAGTATGTGGCGGCAGGAGCTGAAATTGTGGTGTCGGAAAAAGAGATTTTTAGCCGTGCCGAAATGATTGTCAAAGTTAAGGAGCCCCAGGAGCAGGAGTGCAAAATGCTTCGCGAGGGACAGATTCTCTATACCTATCTGCACCTTGCTCCAGACCCCGCCCAAACTGAGCTGTTAGTAAAATCTGGCGCTATCTGTGTTGCCTATGAAACTGTGACTGACAATCAGGGCGGTTTGCCTCTGCTGGCGCCCATGTCCGAAGTGGCGGGCCGTATGTCGGTGCAGGCTGGTGCACATCATCTAGAGAAAGCTCAGGGCGGCCGCGGTGTGTTGCTGGGTGGTGTGCCCGGTGTGGCCCCAGCCAAGGTTTTAGTGATTGGCGGTGGTGTAGTCGGTGACAATGCGGCGGCTATGGCTGTGGGCATGGGAGCAGATGTGACTATTTTAGATCGCTCTATCTCGAGATTGCGCGAGCTTGATACCAAGTATGAAGGCAGGGCTCGTTGTGTCTATTCCACCAATGCAGCGATTGAATACTATGCCCTTGAAGCGGACCTTGTGATCGGCGCGGTGTTGATTCCTGGCGCTGCTGCGCCCCGACTATTGAGTCGTGATCTTATTGGGCGTATGCAAAAAGGCGCAGTTTTAGTGGATGTAGCGATTGATCAGGGTGGTTGTTTTGAAACCTCTGTCGCGACCACTCATGAGAAACCTACTTATATCGTTGATGATGTGGTGCATTACTGTGTGGCTAATATGCCGGGCGGTGTTGCCAGAACTGCGACCATGGCCCTTAATAATGCCACGCTACCCTATGCGCTAGCACTGGCTGATGACCCGATTAATGCTCTGTTTAGAGATAAGAATCTACAAAATGGCCTCAATGTGCACAAAGGTAAGGTCACCTATAAGGCTGTTGCTGATGCGCTTGGCTATCCCTATGTGGCCGCAGACGAGGCTTTAAAGGCTTAGAGAGTTGGTTGTTTCAGTTCAATCGATAGGTGCTCGGCTCTGGCCAGCACCTCTCTGTCGGCCGTCGCAATGGCGGCTGCAAAATATATTGAGCTCGCTATGCCCTGCAAAGCCTTTTCTGCAATAACATGACTATTCAAGTGTTGGTGGTCAGGGTGGCAATAAATCTAGCTGCGCTGATGTACCGTTGCTGTGTACATTATTCTTCCTGCTGATTTGTTTTGTTAAGGCGCCTCGGCAAGGAGCACGGCCCTAGTTGGCGCTGGGTGCCCTTCAATGGTTTTGCTATGGTCGTTTGGATCTAAAAAGTCCTGCAATGATTCAAATGTCATCCAATCTGTTGAGCGCTGCTCTTCAACACTGGTCGTACTAACGTCGACCACTCGCGCGTTTTTAAAACCATTTTTACGCATCCAACTGAGCAGGGTATCTACCGAGGGTAGGTACCAGACGTTGGGCATTTTGGCATAACGATCCTCTGGCACTAATGCGGTTCCCTCTGGGCCTTCAACGACTAATGTTTCCAAAACCAGCTGACCGCCCGGTCGCAGTAATTCTCGTAATTCGTGCAAATGATCCATCGGCGAGCGTCGATGATATAAGATGCCCATAGAAAAGACGGTATCAAAGGCAGCTAATTTTTCTGGCATATGTTCAATGCCAATGGGCAGGACATCCACAGGCAGCTGTTTGCCGGCAAAGTTTTTAATTGCTTGAAACTGAAAAACAAATTTGGGCGACGGGTCTATGCCGATAACGCGTTTGGCTCCGGCACCCAGCATGCGCAAGCAGTGGTAACCATTGCCACAGCCAACGTCCAGAATCAGGCGATCCTGTAATGGTTGTAGATGGGGCAGTACGCGGTTCCATTTCCAGTCCGATCGCCACTCCGTATTTAGAGGCATGCCAAAGAGAGTGAACGGACCTTTGCGCCAGGGATGTAGCCCCATTAATGTGGCTTGTAATGCTAGGCGGCGGCCCTTGTCCATCAGGCTGATATCGCCTATCTCTACGCAGTCTTTTAGGTTGATATGCAGAGGGTCAATTTCGGGTAGACGTTTTAATGTTTCCTCCCATTCTGGCATATCACCCCAGCGGCCGGGCCGCAGTTGATGGGCAATAAGATCAGGCAGCGTTTGGCCCCAGTCGCCTAAGGGGAACTCTTCGAGCCAGCAAAACAATGGGCCATAATCGAGGGTTGTAGGAATCATGCTTACACCTAAAATTTTGAGAGACAATTATAGGGTATTTCCGTTATTGTGACTTCCAGTCAATTGTATTTTGGTTAGGTCCGGTAAGATTATGAGTGACAAGAGATTTGAACAGCTTGAAGAAAAGTTAGCCTACATGGAAATGGCTAACGCTGAGCTTGGCGAAGAAATTTTTCGTCAACAAAAAGAGATAGATTCTCTGACTAAGGCGCATCGGACAATGCTGGAGCGTATTGAGGTGCTTCAAGATACGGCGGCGGAAGGTGGGGTAGAAGGTGGCGCAGGACAGGGTGAAAGACCACCACATTATTAAAGACAAGAAACGCCGAGTAACACTTGGGGTAAACAGAGACTATATTGAGGAGCGGAGAGATGGACGAAATAAAAAATGCAGCCATAGATAAGGTATTTGCCGAGCAAAAATGTTATGCGCTTGAGCTGCGAAAGACAGATTACCGCCAACGCCTGGCTGTTCTGGCACGGTTCGAAAAAGCCTTTAATGGTGCCACGGATAAAATTTATGCGGCGGCAGCAGCAGACTTCGGTAAGCCTGAAGCTGAGGTGGCTATGGCTGAAATTATGCCGGTTGTTGCCGAGTTAAAGCATATCCGCAAAAGTCTGAAAAGCTGGATGAAGCCAGACTCAGTTAGGCCCACCTTGACCACCTTTGGCACCAAATCAAAAATTATTAAAGAGCCAAAAGGCGTAACCCTAGTTGTGTCACCTTGGAACTATCCGTTCAACCTGACGTTTGGGCCTATGATGTGGTCTATTGCCGCGGGAAATACTGTGATCATCAAGCCATCTGAAATGACCCCCAATATGTCTAAGGTTATCGGCGAGATTGTCAGCGAAGCCTTTCGACCGGAAGAAGTGGCGCTGTTTGAAGGGAAGGCAGATGTTGCCAGCTATCTAACTAGCTTGCCATTTGATCATATCTTCTTTACCGGTAGCCCGGCTGTAGGCAAGCATGTGATGGCCGCAGCGGCGCGTAATCTGACTTCAGTGACGCTGGAGCTTGGCGGTAAGAGTCCAGTTATTATTGATAAGTCTGCCAATATTAAAAAGACAGTTGGCTCTATTTCCTGGGGCAAGTTCACCAACAATGGTCAAACCTGTATTGCACCGGATTACCTGTATATTCACGAATCTATTAAAGATGAAGTGGTTGCCGAAATGACCGCCTGTGTAAAAAAGCAATACGGACTGGGCAATGATGCGCGTGACAATGGCGATTACTGTCAGGTGGTCAATACGGCTCACCACGGACGCATTTCTGCGTTGGTAGCAGATGCGAAGGCCAATGGTGGCAGGGTGCTGATTGGTGGAGAGATGGCTGAGGCTGGACGCTTTATTGCCCCTACAATGATTGAAGGCATGAGCGAAGACTCGGCTATTATGCAGGAAGAAATTTTTGGCCCAGTGTTGCCAATTATTACATTCTCTGACCTCGATGAAGCGGTTGCCTATGTAAATGGTAAACCTAAGCCTTTAGCCCTATATATCTATGCTCAGGACCAAAAAGCGATTAACAAGGTGCTGCAAGAAACCAGTGCTGGCGATACCTGTGTTAATCAGACAATGATGCATTTCTTACATCAGAATCTGCCATTTGGTGGTGTTAATAACAGTGGTATTGGCAAGTCTGGCGGAGTCTGGGGCTTTAGAGCCTTTACCCATGAACGCAGTGTGCTGGTAGAGAAGTTTAGTGCAGCCTCCATGTTGCATCCTCCCTACACGCCGAAGGTATTGAAGATGATTAAGCAGACAATGCGATTAATTTCTTAATTATGAGTCTTGCTACTGTGGCTACTTAATAGCCACCAGCGAACAAAAGTTAAAACATTGAAACCAAGGACTTGCGGACTGAAATCCGCAGGTCCTCAATCGCCGGATATGGGTATCTAATGTTTCAGGCACCAACACATTTTCAATCGAATCTCTCTTCTGGCTGATCTCTAAATCACTGTAACCCTGTCCACGTTTAAAATCATGGTGCAATTCGCTGAGTAATTTATTCAGAGACTCGGGTTCAAAACTCAGCTTTTCAGAAATAATTAAGCAGCCACCTGGATTGAGCCCGTGATAGATTTTTTCAAGCAGGCCTGGGCGTTTTTCCATAGGTACAAACTGTAACGTGAAGTTCATTACCACCAGTGAGGCATTGTGAATATCGATATCACAGATATCGCCATTGACTAATTCAATCGCGGTAGTGGCACTGTCGGATGCCAAAATAAGCTCGCACTTTTCCAGCATGGCTGCGGAATTATCCACTGCAACTACAGTGGCATTGCGTCCTTCTATACTGTGACCAATCGCCAGTGTCGAGGCGCCCAGAGAACAGCCGAGGTCATAGCAGTTAGTATCTGGCTGCACAAAGCGCGCGGCCAGTTCACCTGTGTGCGAGATGATGGTCTCGTAACCGGGAACAGAGCGGCTAATCATATCTGGAAAGACATCGACCACGGCCTGATCAAACACAAAGCTTGGCACCGCCCCCAGAGGGTTGGCAAACAGATTGTCCCGTTTAGATTCGGAATCGCTCATATCAGATGCTGATAATATTCAGATCGGTCGAGGCCGCTAAATCAGCATTGGTAATAACAGCTGTTTGTGCCTTATCAGCCGTTAAATAGGTGCTGGCAACGCGCTTCAGGTCAGCCTCGGTAACGGTGAGTACCTGATTTCTAAACTGCACAGAACAGGCCTTGCCGCGACCATTTAATTCGCTATGAAATGCCTGGATGGCTTCGCCGGCTGGGGAGCCTGGCTTATCCAAGCTGCCAACCACACCCAGTATTGCCTCTTCAATCTTGTCATAACCCAGCGGGTTCTCAAGCGCCCAGCTTATCGAGTTATCAAAGTCGTCGAGTGTGCCGGCAATTCTGGGGTCGCGGTAGGAGAAAAAGCGGAAAGCGCCTGACTGGTTATCTTGCGAGGCGCCACCACCATAGGCGCCGCCTTGCTCACGCACGGCACGGTGTAAAAAGCCATTGCGCAATACGCCACCAAGAACGGTCAGTGCGGCAGCATCTTGGTGACCTGTTGGCACTGTGGGATAGGCCTTGGCACAGAAACTAACCTGCGTATTGGCCGTCCAGCAATGTTTAACTGGTGTTAGTGGTGGGCGGTAATTTATGAGGTTGCTCTCTGGTGCCGCGTCAGTGACGGCAAAGCTATCCTGCATAACCTGACTAAAATCGCTCAGGCGCTCGCCTTCAGCGACTAGTAAATATTGGCGTGGCTGTTGCAATACCAGCTGATGAATGGCCGCCAGTTGCGAGGCGAGAGCTTCTAAACCTTCACTTGATTCAAGACTTTGGTCTAGCGCTTTGAGACTGGCAAGACCTGCCATGCCAACCCAACGCTGGCTGAGATTACCATTGGCGGACAGGCCGCTGGCTGCTGCAGTCATTGCCAGCACATGACCATTACCGGTAATCGACGACTCACGATAGGTTCGAATTTGTGATACCAACTCACGGAGTCGTGCCAGCTCGTCAAAGCGCGCATATTGCAATGACTCCTGCATTAGATCGCTCATAGCTTGCTGATTGCGCGCCAGCCCTTTGCTTGAGAAACTAATATTGCCATGCAGCTGCTCGAGGCTATCCTTGTCCGAGCGCACTGATGCAGACGCAGAATAGGCACCGACCACGCTGGAATGCCACAGTTGGGTTTGCTGATAGTCGCGAGATCCGACGCCCATTTCAGTGACACAGGTGCTGTACAGAGGCAGCAGATCCATCTGCGCATCGCTGAGCGCCGGCATTGGCATAATAATCTGTTGGTAGGCAAGGCCATTGGTACCAGCACTGTAGCTGGTCAGTGGCAGGGGTGTTTTGACTACAGTCTGTTTTTCGGCGTAGGCAATTTCCGTAGGCACATCTTCAATGCCGACCTTGGGTAAGATTTCAAGGTCTTCTTCCATTTCCTGACGTTCTTTAAGTGCTGCAGCACTGTCGACGATGGCCTGTTTCTCATCGTCAGTCAGGTTAGCGTTGATTTTGGATAGCCGGTCTTTTTCCGCCTGTTCTTTTTGTCGTGCTAGCCCCGTATCAGGCTTCATTACTAGGCGTATGCGGTGCTGATTATTGAGCAGTAAATCTTTGACCAGTGACTTAATAAATTCTGGATCCTGAATTTGCTGTTGCAACTTTTCTAATACTGGATCTAAATTTAAAAGTGCTACTGGATCACCGCGATGAGTGGCGCTAGTTAAAGATGTCAAAATTAAGTTGAGCCCGTAGGGGTAACCGCCGCCGGATACTTCGCGCTGGGAAAGTTCTAGTTGATGCAGACTTGCAGCGACCTGCTCCAATGGCAGACCGTTTTCGGCTATATCGCTCAGTACATCTAAAATCATGGCTTCTGCAGCGTCGGCAGAGTCCGCATTCGATCCTTCAATACCACAGGCAAATGCCAGTTCCTTTTGTGAGTCTTCAAGGCCACACATAGGCGATGGTGAGGTACCCAAGTCTGTAGTCTCGAGCGCTTTTTGCAATGGCGAACCACTGTTATCAAGCAGCACGCTCGAGAGCAGGCGCGCCCGCATCGTCGCTTCTAAATCGGTCGATTCGCCCAGTAACCAAGATAGAATAATATGGCTGCTATTCTCTGTTGGCTCCTGATCATCTGCCGCATAGGTCTCTTCAAAATACTGTGGACTGGTGTAACGCTGCTCATTGTTAACCGCAATATGACAATCTAGCTGCTTAAAACGGCTCAGCGCATTTTGTTCAAAGCTGGCCTGATGCTCGGCAGCGGGAATATCGCCAAAGGTGACAAAAATAGCGTTGCTGGGATGGTAATGGGTCTGGTAAAACGCCTTAAACTGATCGTAGCTCAGATCAGGAATATCTGCAGGCTCCCCGCCACTGTTGTAGTGGTAGGTGCTGGTGGGGTAGAGGTGTTTGCTCATGGTCTGCCAAAGTGTCGAGTTAATCGAACTCATGGCACCTTTCATTTCATTAAACACCACACCTTTGTAAGTCAGTTCCGAGCTGGTGTCCGCAGGCTCTGCAAACTCCAAACGATGACCTTCTTGGGCAAAATCCAGAGGGTCTAAGCGAGCAAAAAACACTGAGTCCAAATACACGCCTAGCAGATTGTTAAAGTCTTTTTTATTCTGGCTAGCAAAGGGGTAGGCAGTCCAGTCAGAGCTGGTAAAGGCGTTCATAAAGGTGTTGAGCGAGCGGCGAATCATCATAAAGAACGGGTCGCGTACCGGATACTTCTCACTGCCACAGAGCGCTGTATGCTCGAGGATATGGGCAACGCCAGTAGAATCCATAGGCACGGTCCGCAGTGCCACCAAAAATACATTCTCCTTATTGTCAGCAGCCAAATGAATATGCTGCGCACCAGTCACCCGATGGCGATACTCTTGGTAGCGTACTTTTAAGGAGGGAATATTTTGCTCACGCAAAAGCTCAAAGGCGGGATTGGTGCTATGGGTCATAAGGGACTGCTGCTCTGTGGATGCTAAATAAAGTCAGCGGGCATTCTACTTGATGTGGCCTGCTGTGGAAACGGCGATAATCGCCTATCAAACTTGTGCTAATGTTGATGTTGTTGTCGATATTCGATGGGTGTTGTGCCTTCCCAGCGTCTAAATGCGCGGTAAAAGGTACTGGGTTCAGAAAACCCGGTCAGATAGACAATTTCACTAATCGCCTCATCGGTTTGTGACAGTAGTCGCCGTGCCAGACTATGGCGATAATCATTGAGTAAGCGCTGAAAGCTGGTGCCGGCCAAATCCAGCTGGTGGCGCAGATGCCTTGGTGTTACGTCAAGGCGGCCGGCTACATTTTCCAATGTGGTTTCGCCACTTTCTAACAGTGCTCCAAGCAGGCTGCGTACCTCGGTAATTAAATCCTGTTGTTGCAGAATAGCTAAGTGTTGATCTGCCGCTTGAATATGCAAATTAAGTAGCTCAGGTTCCGCATAAAGTGATCTATAACTAAGCAGAGAAGCAGGAAAGAACAGCTGGAATGACTTGGCATTAAACTCCACTGGACATTGAAAGATGCGCTGATATTCAGCTATATCTGTGTTGGGTGAATGATTAAAGATAATTCTGTCAGCTTTAAAGGTCCCGTCGGTCACCGCCTGAAAGGCTTTGATCAGGCCCAAAACCATGGCTTCGGCAAGATGTGAAGTGGCGTACTGATGCTCCGCGAAATAGCTAGTTAAACAGGGACTGGGTGTTTCGCTGACCTGGCCGTGAAGAGCGTCACTGATAAGGCGCTGGTAGTTTAAAACCCTGTTCAGGCCATCACCAAAGGTTGGGCTGCTTAAAAACAGATACTCTAGAATTTGGCCTTTATAGACGGGCATCTGCTGACCCAGATGCAGGCCTATGCAGGGGTCCCCAGACAGTTCTACGGCGGCCTTCCAAAAACGCGGCTGGCCAGAAAATTTAGTGCGTAAATTAGCCCGGTACAGATCGGAGGGGTCGAGGCCGGAGCGGCGCAGCACTTCGTCGGCATCAACGCCTAGATTGACAAGGCCTCTGTAGGCTAAGCGCACCAAAGTACCTGAATCGGTTAAACCTGTCATACTGTTAACTCGTGAAATGGATCAGCATTATACGCGATTGGCCGAAATGACAAAACGTTGTTTTTTTACTGCCAATGACTAACAGGGAGCATGTAAGCAATATGAAAAATATGAACCAATCTACATCAGCACAAATCCAAACTACGCACAGTAAAGCACCGATGGTTATGCGCCAGCTTCCAAGTATGCCCGGGCTTCTCGGCAAGGCGGCGTTTAAGTCTGGTTCCTACCAGATCGGAGATGCATTGCCAGGCTTAAGTGCCCAGGTTAATGATTTAGTGGTTAATGCCCAGCACCTGGAAGCCTATAAAAAGGTCTGTGGTTTTGCCGTTGAGGGTAATCTTCCCGCCACCTACTTACATATGTTGGCGTTCCCACTATTTTTGCAAATACTGACCCAACAGGACTTTCCGATACAGGCCATGGGTCAGGTGCATCTGCGCAATCAGATCTCGGTACTCAAGTCATTTGATATCCAGCAGCCGCTCAGTATGACAGCAGCTGTAGGTGACTCTGAGTTGACCAGCCGTGGTCTGGAATGGGATATCGATGTGATTGCTGCAATTGACAATCAAACGGTGTGGTCGAGCAGCTCAACCTTTTTGCATCGTTGTAAAACAGAGGTTAAGCAAAAGTGCAGGTCGGTTATTAGCCGTGAGGGCGATCCACAGAGCTGGGCGGTTGGTGCAGATATCGGACGCCGTTATGCGCGTGTTTCGGGAGACTATAATCCCATTCATCTGTCCGATATTACGGCTAAGTTATTTGGTTTTAAACAGGCTATTGCTCACGGTATGTGGAGCAAGGCTCGCTGTTTGGCTGCGCTCGAAGAGCAGCTTCCCGAAGCCGGTTATTCGGTTGACGTTAACTTTCATCGGCCTCTATTCTTACCCGCCGACGTATTGTTTTTTACTAAGCAGCTAGTCGGGGAAAAGCAATTTTCACTCTACAACCAGCAAGGTGATCAGGCTCATCTTGACGGTTTAATTTCATAGGATCTATTCCATGCCCAATTATAAAGTCCCGGTAAACGATTACTTATTTCTATTCAATGATGTTTTGGATATGCAGAGTAAATACAAAAATCTCGAGGGTGGGGACGAAGCCACTCCGGATATGCTCGAAGCTATATTTACTGAGGCGGCCAAATTTAGTGAGAATGAATTGGCGCCAATTTATCAGTCTGGTGATGTGGGCTGTACCTGGGAAGATGGTGTAGTAACGACCCCTAAAGGCTTTAAAGAAGCCTATGCCAAATTTATTGAGGCAGGCTGGACAGGTCTAACTGGAAGTACTGATTTAGGCGGTCAGGGTTTACCCGCATCCATCGGCGTGGCGATCAATGAAATGCTGACCACAGCTAACTGGGCCTGGGCCATGTATCCAGGGCTGAGTGAAGGCGCTGTAGCAACCATCGAAACCAGCGGTACTGAGGAGCAGAAGCAAGCCTATCTTAGCAAGCTGATTAGCGGTGTTTGGAGTGGCACCATGTGTCTGACCGAACCCCATTGCGGTACCGATCTTGGGCAGATGAAAACAAAAGCTGTGCCTAATGAAGATGGCAGCTATGCCGTCGATGGCACCAAGATTTTTATCAGTGCTGGTGAACATGATCTGACTGAGAATATTGTCCATATCGTATTGGCAAAATTGCCTGATGCCCCTGCAGGTACCAAGGGGCTATCATTATTTATTATCCCTAAATTTTTACCCGCGGCTGATGGTTCTGCCGGTGAGCGAAATGGCGTCCGCTGTGGCTCTATCGAGCATAAAATGGGTATTCATGGCAATGGCACGGCGGTACTTAACTTTGATAATGCCACAGGCTTTTTGATTGGTGAGCCACATAATGGCCTCAATGCGATGTTTACCTATATGAATGTGGCGCGTATTGGTACGGCCAGTCAGGGTGCTGCAGCTGCAGAGCGCTCATATCAAGGTGCTTCAGAATATGCACGGGAGCGCTTGGCAATGCGCTCGATCTCTGGGGTTAAGAACCCGGATGGTCCGGCCGATGCTATCGTTGAGCATCCGGATGTCCGTCGCATGCTACTGACACAGCGAGTTATTGCAGAAGGTGGTCGAGCTATGGTGACCTATGCCAGTCAGTTCGCTGATACTTACCGTGCCGGTAAATCCCCTGATGCTCGCGACGCTGCAGATGCTCGTTTGGGCTTCTGTACGCCGATTTTGAAAGGTTTTATTACCGAATTAGGTGTAGAGGCGGCGAATCATGGTGTGCAGGTATTTGGTGGCCATGGTTATATTCAAGAATGGGGCATGGAACAAATACTGCGTGATAGCCGCATTGCGACCCTTTACGAGGGAACCACAGGTATTCAGGCCCTGGATCTGGTGGGCCGCAAGGTACTGTTGGATAAATTTAAGCAGCTCAATATTTTCACCGGCGATATTTTTAAGTTTGCCGCCCAGTATTTACCCTGGAAAGCGGCGGGTAGAAATAAAGTAATGCGCAAACAGGCTTGGGCGATTACTAAATTGGCCATTAAATGGCGTGTAATGGGCTACCGTTTAGCGATGGGTGCAAAACGCAACCCTGACAGTGTTGGTGCTGCGTCAGTGGATTTTCTAATGTTCTCTGGTTATGCCTTTATGGCATTTATGTGGGCCCAGATGAGTGGTGCTGCGACCAGACAATTAGCGGCAGGTGAGGGTGACGCAGAGTTCTTGCAGTCTAAGCTTCACACCGCTGAGTTTTTCTTCCAGCGCATACTACCCCGAGCGGCTATGCACGCCAAAACAATGAGCGCCAATACTGAGAGTGTTATGGCAATGCCTACCAGCTATTTTGACGCATCCTAGGTTAGCTGGCTTATGCTAGCGCCTCATGGCGCTAGCTTTTTTTTATCATCCTATTTAACTTCGCCCTCTATCGTTCCTAGTAAAAAAACATCTTATGAAAATAGACAGGGTTTACCCTGATTGTTACAGTCCCGCGCACAATAGAAACTTTACAGAGAAAAGTTAATGGAATTTACCGATGTTGTTAAAGCGCGACATTCATACCGCGGATTTTTACCCAAACCGGTTGATGAGAGCAGCTTAGAAGAAGTCTTTGAATTGGCTCGCTGGGCGCCCTCCAACTGCAATGTGCAGCCTTGGCATGTGCATGTTTTGTCTGGTGAAGCCTGTGATCGAATGCGTGAAAAAATGAAAGTTGCGGCACTGGAAGGAGGTGAGGGAAATCCTGACTTCCCCTGGAAGGGTAAGTTTAGCGGCGATTACAAACAGCGTCAGATCTGTTCGGCACTTGGCCTCTGGGAGTATCAGGGTGTTACACGCCAGGATCGAGAGAAGCGTGCCTGGTCATGGATGCGCAACTTTGAGTTTTTCGATGCACCCCATGTAGCCTTTATTTTTATTACCGATGAATTTCCAGAACTCGTACGCCTGGCGGCCGATGTGGGTATGTTTACCCAGACTTTGATGTTGGCATTGGAAAATCAGGGTATAGGCTCATGCCCGCAGACCTCTGTTAGCTGCTTCCCTGATATGGTGCGTGAAGAGTTGGGTGTAGCAGATAACTTTAAGTTGCTGTTGGGAATTTCATTTGGCTACGTTGATGAAACTGATGGCGCCAATAACTTCCGTAGTGAGCGCGATCCTCTAGAAAAAACCACCACATTTCATTCGGCCTAACTGCATAGTTCAGGCAAACTCGAGCCGGTTTCTACCGCCGGCTTTAGCTTTGTAAAGTGCACGATCCGCCAGTTTTACTAGGTGAGAAAAACTACCTCGAGCCAAGCTTTTGGTACTCTGTTGACGGTGAACTATTACCATTGCGGCAGTACTAAAGACAATAAAATAAAGGAATCGGGTCCGGCAGATAGGCGGTTAAACCACAGCGTATTATTGACTAAAGCAAGGCTGGAGTTGCGAGTCGATTGGCTGCTGGAGACACCGGCGCTGGTCACATCTCCTTATAGCCTCCGCTTTAGTATTAGCAAATAGTTATTGCGCTGCCAGATTAGTTTAGGCCATTACCTGGGCGAGGCCGACAAAGCTTGTCGCCAATAAAATCCAGCCCAGTATTTGATAAAAGCTGCGGCTGTCTTGCTGGAGCAGGCGATTGTGGAAATGATGGCCAATAATATGGCCAATGCCTGCAAATGGGAGTAACCACAGGGCACCGAGCAGCTGAATATCAACCTTGGCGATAACAAAGGCGCTGAGTTTAATAGCGACCAAAACACACCAGATCATAAATAAGGTGTTGCGAAATTCATGGGGTTTTATATGGCGCAGGGCAACGGCAATGACCAGTGGCCCACCAATTAATGAGGTTCCGCTAACATAGGCAGCAGCTATGAGGAATATCACATCTAAAATGCGGTTATTGCTCTGCATTGGCTTGCCGAGAATATAGGTCAGTGAGTAAGCGGCAATTAATGAAAAGATAATAATATTCATTAAGTCGGTGGGCAGTACTAGCAGCCCTATAACCCCTGCCAGTTTGGGGATAATCATAATCAGCAGTGAGTAGCGCACAAAGGCCCAGTTAACGGTGCCCTGATGGTTGCTGGATCCATTAGATTTACGCTCTGCCTGGATGATGGTTAAGCCGGCAAAAAACAGCAGATGGATCGAAATAATAGGTAGAAAGATCAGTGGATCATTATGAATTAGCAGTAAGAAGGGCAGGGTAAATAGCGCACCGCCAAAACCCAGGCCAGAGCGCACGAAGCCACTCCAGATAAAGATTCCAGCAATAAGTGCATACTGATACCCAGCTAATTCAGGCATGGACGCCGCCAATTTCGCCGTACACTCGGCCATCGGATATCTCTTTGTTTAGCGCTTTGCGAATATCCACGATTTCTACTTCAAAATGCAGATTTTTACCCGCCAGTGGGTGATTCATATCCACATCAACATTAAACTTGCCGACTTTAATGACGCAGCCGGGTACCACGCCGCTAGCTGTGTTGACGTGAATATTTTTCCCTACTGCAAGTCTGGCCTCATGCTTGAGGTATTTTTTGGGTATGCGCTGGGTATTATTCATATTGCGCAGGCCATAACCTTCGGCGGGCATTACCGTAAATGAGAGCTTGGTGCCGACCTCGGCTTTGGCCACAGCAGTTTCGAAACCATCGACCATTTGACGACGACCATGCAAGTAAACCATGGGCTTATTATCATCGTAAGTTGTATCAATAAGTTCGTTATTATCGTCTCGAAGGTTATAGTGGACGCTGATAACGTGATTGGCGGAAACGTGCATTTTAGGCTCCGTATTTAGGGCCGCTATATTAACTTAAATATAGGGGTGACGAGCAGTTAAATGGCCCCCAGTAGAAATGATAGGAACAGTAATGTCATCCATAGATGATGATCTAGATAAACAGTTTGGCCAGCTATTCGGTGACGATGTAGAACCTCTCCGCGGCAAAGGTGCCAATCATATTGCCAAGCCTACGGCGGTGACTCCGGGGGTGCTGGAACGGCGTAAATCCGCTCAGCAAGAACAGCTGCGCGATGGCAACTTTCTCGATCCTATTTCTTCCATTACGCAAGTTGATCCCCATGAGTTTTTAGAGTTTGCGCGGCCCGGTGTGCAGCACGGCGTATACAAAAACCTGCGCATGGGCAAGTACGAGATACAGTCGCGACTTGACCTTCATCGCCATACAGTCGAGCAGGCGCGCAATGCGTTGTTTCGGTTTGTCGATGACTGCCAAAAACACGGTGTGCGTTGTGGGCTGGTAACCCATGGGATGGGCCTTGGGCTAGAACAGCCAGCGAAACTGAAGAGCTGTGTAAACCATTGGTTGCGGCAGTTTGATCAGGTTCTGGCTTTTCATACTGCACAAAAAACCCATGGTGGCGCGGGGTCAACCTATGTGTTGATTAAAAAAAATAAAGTTGCTCGACAAAAGACTAGTGATAGTTTAGAGCAGGCCCGACGTTTGAAACGCTAGGGCTGTTGAAGTACTGTGACCCGGCAAGTAGAAGAGGCAAAGATCTCCCCCAATGATCGTTTTAATGTCAGCCGGCGTATAGCAAATAATAATAAGAAAAGTGAGTGGGGTTTGCATGAGCCTAAGAGTCAATTTTTTAAAATTCCCTGTTAGTTGGTCAGTCTGATGCTGTCCCTGATGTTCGAACCATTGCCGGTTCTGTTTTTGTTGGCGGTGGCGATATGGCTGGTCAGCCTTTATAAAGATGATGTCAGCATTGCCGATTACAGCCGGTCGATTATGTTATTGGTCGCGGTCTTGGTTTATGTGGCTCGCGCTGGCGTAGAGAGTACGGTTAATCTAGTGCTAATCTTTATGGTCGCTATCTGGGCGTTACGACTGGCGAGTTTTTTGATAAAACGTGGACGCAACCAGCCAGAAGATCGTCGCTACAGTGCTATACGCAAAAAGCACTCGCCCAACTTTGCTCTTAAAAGTTTCTATCTTATTTTTATGTTTCAGGCCTTTCTGGTCTGGATTATCAGCGTTAGTTTTGTGCCAGGGTTTTTAGTTGATACCAGTCTCCAGTGGACGCTATTGCACTCTGTAGGTGCCGTTATTTGGCTTCTGGGCATGATTATTGAAACCACTGCTGACAATCAGCTACATCGTTTCAACCAGCTGGTTATAAAGGATCAACAAACATTGGATACAGGGCTTTGGCGTTACAGCCGCCACCCAAATTATTTCGGTGAATTTTGTATCTGGTGGGGCTGGTGTCTGTTTGCTATTCCCGCGGCTCTTGCAGCGGCGAGCCCGATACTGTTGATAGCGCCCTTGGTAATGACAATATTACTGGTGAAGATTTCTGGTGTGCGTTTGATGGAGCGAGGCATTGTTGAGCGACGACCGGATTATCAATCTTATCGGGATTGCACTAGCAGCTTCTTTCCCTGGCCGCCCCTTGAAAAAGTAAGTGACAATTAATGATGCGAAGTCTTGCCTTAATGCTGTTATGTTGCAGCCAATTGCTCTGGGCTGAAGCCGAAGCTGAGAAAAGCTGGAGCTTTAAAGTACTGATCAATGACCGTGAAGTGGGCAGTCATCAATTTGTGGTTGTCGAGCAGGGGGAGTTACTGTCGGTTACCTCAAAAATGGCATTAGATTTTAAGGTTCTTTTGATTAAGAGAGTGACCTACCAACATCAGGCGACTGAGACTTGGGATGCCGGGTGCCTGGCAGGTGCCAGTAGTGAAACCAGCCGTCAGGATAAAAAACTGTGGTTACAAGCCGTGGCGGAGGTGTCAGGGTTGTCAGTGCAAAGTGAGCAGGGTAGTGCACTGATAGAAGGCTGTGTGCGCAGCTTCGCTTACTGGGATCCCAAATTCTGTCTCTTATACACATCTGACGCTGCCGACGAGCGATCTAGTGTAGA
>CAJXVK010000041.1 GCA_913060735.1 uncultured Cellvibrionales bacterium | reverse complement strand
CTACACTAGATCGCTCGTCGGCAGCGTCAGATGTGTATAAGAGACAGGAAAAGAAACTCATAAAAAGAGACAGTCCATTGATCCACCAGGGTACTGCACCACCGGCAGCGAAAAAGGATTTGGCGTTGCCGCCGCTGCGAGAAAATGACAAGCCCAGCGCAAAGACAAGCAGGGAAAATACGAGAGATGTTGCTATATCAAATGTACTCACAATGCTTAGACCTTTCCTGCAAATCAATGACTGTTGATAAACTATGTGCTTTGTGTGGCTGCCCCCAACTCGGGGACAGCCATAGGTTACACATTAAAACTTAGAAGTTGGCCGTTACTGAAAGCTTGTAGTTCTTGCCATAAATGGCATTGGTACGAAGCGCTTCAGGCACTGCATTGTAAGTGGTTAGCTGACTGTCTAACAGGTTGGTCGCTTCAAATCCTAGGGTGATGTTTTCGTTGACGTTATAACGGGCTGTAAAAGATAAGTCTTCGTAAGCATCGTTAAACACGCCAGTATCACCTGCGCCGATGGAATTCAGATAATCATCGCGCCAGTTGTAGGCGACACGCATATTGAAGTCATCTGTTTCGTAAAAGACCACAGCATTGACATTGTTTTCAGACAAACCGGGGAAACTAAGTTTACGTCCGGTAGCATCTGTCAGTGGCGTTTCGCCATCAATGAAAGAGTAGGTCAGAACCGTACCGAGGCCAGGAAAGAAATTAAGTGGCTGTTGATAAGAGACTTCAAGACCCTTAATTTTTGCACCCTCGCCATTCACTTCTCTCAGCACAAAGAAATCTTCGCCACCGTGGGATTCTAAGGTCGTTTCAGACACGATGTAGGTATCGATGTCTTTGTAAAACAAACCTGCAGACAACATGGACTCTTTTGCAAAATACCATTCCACTGAGGTATCGAATTGCACAGCAGAGAAAGGATCCAAATCAGGCGAACCACCCGATCCGTTACCGGTTGGATTGTTGACGTCTCTAAACAGACGAACACCGTTGTTCAAGGCGGTTGTTTCAGGGAAGGCAACCACCTTTGCGGCGCCGACTCGAACCAGCAGATCATTGGATACATCAAACTTGACTGTGGCCGATGGAAGGACTTCAGTATCGCTTCTGGTGAATGAGATATCGGAAAGTGTGCCATCAAGCTCTTGTTTGCCTGTTGATGTCAACTCGCGATCGATCACGCGAACACCAAAATTACCTGAAACCGGGGTGTTTCCCCACTGAGTTTCAAAGTTCGCCTTGGCGTAGACGGACAGAAACTCTTCTTCAATTTTGAAGTTATTCAATGCCGCACCACCGTCAGTACCTGCAGCACATTGCGCAACTTCAGCCGCTGAATAAAATTGTGCCATGGATTCACAACCAGCAATACCACCACCATTTAAAGAAGCTTCAAGGAAAGTTAGATAGTCACGGGGTACGCCGGTAAATTCACCGGGTAGATAGTCATCATTGGAGAATACTTCCAAGAAGCCTGCGGCCACTAGGTCACTTGCATCGGTCACACCCGACACACCACGAATGTCGACATTCAAATGGGATTTGGTGGTTTCCAAATTCTGAATTCGAGCACCGAATTCAAATGATGAAAATACCTCTGAGTCCAGCTCCCAATCAACATCGAAACGCGCGCTGAGATCATCGGTCTCATCGACAAACTCTTGGAAAAACATAATCGGGAGACTGAGGTTGGAGGCGTCGGTGAAATCATTTTGGAATTGGAACTCGCCAAAATCACCATTGCGTAGATCAAACACCACATTGTCCGGGTTCAAGGATTGTAGGCGCAAAAACTGCTGATCATAGGTGCCTTCCGATGCGGTGTAGGATAGCTTGGCTGACACGCTCACGGCATCAGAAGCCTGCCATGCTCCACTCACTGCGGTGGACTGAATGTCAGACCTGATGTCGGCAAACTCTACGTTGGTGTGTGTCGGACGCGTTACAACGCCGGCGACAATCACTTCGTTATCAGAGAAAACCACATCGTTATAATCACCGAAACCCGCATAATAACCCAACCACCGACGATCACGGTCAGATTCTAGCTTGGTGAGGTAGTGATCGAAGGTCAGCTCTAAGTCGTCGGAAGGACTGTACTGGAATATCACGTTCAAACCGGTTCTTTCACGGTCTTCCTCAATCTGCCAAGGGCGCGGATCTAAGTGGATCAAAGCAGAAATGCCGTCCCCATTGGGGTCGCTGGACACCTGGTTGCCAGAACTGTCAAACAGTCGATTGGCGAGACCAACCGTGTCCGCCAAAGCGTAGCCTGAGAAGGTGCCTAGGGCGTGTTCGGTGTTGCTACCTTCAGAGCGCACCAAGCTCACGAGGATACCCATAGTGTCATCAGCAAAGGTGTTGGAGTACATACCAAAGAATTCTTCGCCGTCACCGCCTAATTCGGCGTCAGAAAGGCTCACCGAACCGGCAATGTGCTGTCCGGGTTCGTCGAGGGGTTTGCGCGAAACAATATTAACAACGCCACCTAAGGCACCACCAATTTGATCTGCACCGGATAATTTTTCAACTTCCAACCGTGAAATCAAAGCGGCAGGTACGGTGCCCAAGAGACCATAGGTTGAGGTACCTAACTGATCGGGACCATCTGAGCCGCGACCGGCGGAATCCCAAATTTGACGTCCATTATAGAGAACGACATTCTGGCGAAGTCCGCGGATAGAAATGTCGCTACCCTGACCGATACCGCGATCAATTTGCACACCGGAAATTCGACCTAGAGATTCTGCCACAGTGGTATCAGGCATCTTACCGATATCGGCCGATACGATCGCATCCACAAACTGGCTGCTGTCACGCTTCACATCGCGGGCCTCACTGAGACTTTTGCGGATCGCCGTCACCACCACTTCTTCGATCACGGCTAGCTTTGCATCAGCCCCGGCGTTGTCTTGTGCTAACACGATAGGCGCGCAAGAACAGGCCAAAACCAAGGCCCCTAGCTGCGCTGTAATTCTCGATTGCGTATCCCCACCTTTTGCAGGGTAATTCGATTTCTTCATGATTTTTATCCCCTTCAATAATAATAATTTTTAGCTACGCCAGTCTCTCTAACAAGCCGTATCGAATACCGTAGTGATATATTCGAATTGCATGATAATAGCTATATTAGCAACATGTCAATGCAAAAAGCCTATCTATTTGGTGCTTAAGCGACCAAAATGCGTATTTCGTATCTATAAAAGCACCAAAAATTACAGTGTAGATTGTGTCACTGAGTTAAGCGGTAGTTAGAAATTAGGGGAAAAGAACTAGCTAGGACTGTCTACATAGACGGGCGGTACCGTATGCAGGTTAAAGCGCTCACTTAACTCTGCAATATTGAGCTGCGGTGCCTCGCTATTGACCTCCGCCGTTTCAATATCGTGCTTGGCCGCAAACAAAGCCTCCACTACATCGGGAATGGCGGATTCGGGGATCCAGCCCGACATACCCAGAGCACTGGTGACCGGGCTGCCAACGGGAACGGCGATGGTGTGATGAGGTTCGCCCGGATAGAGCGGTTCCGCGGGCGCGACTTCAATACGGGCATAACCTATTTTCTTTATCTGTTTTAAGGATGTCAGCAGGGATTCAATCCCTTTGGGAAACCCGGGAATGACTTGGTCTTCGTACATCTGGCGCACATGCTCTTCAGAAGCATCCGCCAGCAGAGCCATGCCCACGCCACTTTTGGTGGCGGGGAAAAGTCCGATACGACCAATCGCTTCGCCGGGACTCATGCCCGTTTGTGCGTGATAAAGAAAGGAAACCGAATCTCGCCACAACACACCCAAGGCAACCACTCGACCAAAACGCTGCAACTTTTCCATCGGACCAATCGCGTTCCGCAGTAAACCAGAGGCGTACAAACTTTGTGCAGCCAATACGTGCATGCCGGGTCCGGCGGTGTATTTTCGGTTGGCGGTCTGATGCGCCAATCCCAAAAAGTTTAGAGTTTTCAGCAGACGATTAACGCGTGTTGTTTCCATACCCAAACGGCGCGCCAATTCCCTGCACCCAATAGGCTCATCTGAAGTGGCGAGCGCTTGGAGCGTCACGATGCCGTCAATTAGGCTTTGATTAGGCTGTGCACCTGCTTTGGGGGGCATAGGTCTGAGTTCCTTTATTAGCGGTTTGTGATTGCACTGGAATGAGCCTTACGACACTCCTTTTACAATAATAGTTAATTTCAAATATAGCAACACCGCCTACCTCAATACTCACAAAATATAGAAAGGATAGGAATTCCAAAGCTACTATCCCAGCTGTTACAAGCTGCATAAATGTAGCCTCATTTTGTGGGGCTGTCCGCACTCTCTAGTTCTCGCGGTAACAGATAACTTTTGATACGGCCAATGGCGTTAGCCGCTGATATTGCAGTAAAAGTACTGTTGACGAGTACTTTTGAGCAGACATTAATGTGCGTTATGGATGAGGCGACTCGAGTGGTTTATCAAGGTGCTCTTGACCGTCATAGGTAGGCTGAATTTTTGCAGAAAATTTTTTTGAAAATCGATTCTGAATCGCTCATGCATTCTTTGCAGTAGTCATGGACAACCCTCCCCTATCCCCGATCTGGGACATTGGAACCTTGTTATCGATTGGTTTCTAGGAACCTTGTTTGTCAGTAACCCTTTTAGATGGGCGCAGGGCCGAGGTCATAGGTCAGATACATAGGCCATAGGTCAGTTATCCTCTGCCATACATCATTTGTTGTGTGTTGGAGGGTATAGGACATAGGACAGTAGCCCCCGACATTAGCATTAACTATTGATTGTCAACGAGCATAGGTCATATGACATAGGTCAACGGCCACTCGCCAGAGGCTCGCGTCCCTTGCCCGACGGGGGTGTGTGTCACGACTTACAGAACAGGTTTTGGTGGCACACATTGTGGCAAACATTATTCTCTATATATATATCAATGACTTACATAAGTGTGTGTCATGTGTGTCATGTGTGTCACCTATTTCCTACTTACATAATAATACCTTTACTAATATTGACTTTTAAAATACCAATAAGACTAATTTAGGTGGCACACATGGCACACATTTACTCTACCCCACGTCATTGCTGACTTTCTTACCTTTTCGTTGGTGGCACACAAGCGGCACACAGCCGGCACACACCTCTTTTGGTGGCACACATTTCACTCCGCTGTTAACCAAAACCACGGACAAAGGTTAACTGTCCGTTGATAACTGTTCGCATTCGCCCCCCCCTGAGTTAAGTAGCCTCTTTTAAAGACATCAAAAATGCCTCCACATCATCTTCAAACCAACCCACACTCCTTTCGCCGAGACTAACCCTCGATGGAAATCGCCCCAGTTTCTCAAATCGGTAAATCGTGGTCTTTGAAAGACCTGTTACTGCCTTTACTTCACTTAACCGCATTATTCTTAAAGCCATATCATTGTCCTGTTACTGCGGAGCTTCTTGCTCCGTAATTGAAAGTGCACCAGCAGATAAGTCTGTGGTGCGTGATTGGCTAACTCGTTTAGACCACCAGTCCATCATATCCCTGCGCCGATCAACATACTCAGCGCGGTTATATGCGGCTCTTACAGTGTTTTTGTCAGTATGTGCTAATGCTGACTCAACAATGTCTGGTGCAAAGCCGTGTTCATTTAAAATTGTACTTGCCAACGATCTCATTCCATGTGAGACCAACTGACCTTCGTAACCCATTCTCTTTAAAGCCATATTGGCTGTTTGAGAATTCATGCTTTCCAGAGGTTTTACCTCAGAGGGGAAGATAAACTGACTGAGACTGCTTATAACTCGCATTTCATCGAGGATCTCTATCATCTCAGAAGACAGCGGTACTATATGCTGGCGCTTCTTTTTCATCCGTGACGCGGGGATGGTCCAAAGCTTTGCATCAATATCAATTTCAGCCCATTCGGCGGCCGCAGCTTCGCTTGGCCTTACCATGGAATGTAGTTGCCACAGCACCAAGTTACGGGTGGTCAAACGAATGGAGGCGCCATAGATTCGTCTGACCAGGTCGTCCAACTGACTTGGCAATAAGGTGGGTAAATGCTTTTTAGCCGGTGCTATAAAGGCGTCTTTAATGCCGGATAGAGGATTGGCGCCAAGAATGATTCCAGTATTCACGGCAAACACCATGATCTCATTCAGTCGCTGGCATAACCGTTTGACTGTCTCATAGCTACCCTTGGCTTCTATCGGTTTTAGCACACTAATAACCGAGGGGGCAGTAATCGAGTTAATTGGTTTCTGTCCCATGTAAGGGAATATATGCAAGGCTAGTGAGCGCCAGATATCATCCGCATGATCACTGCTAACCTTGCTCTTCTTTACACACAACCAGTCTGTAGCCACTTTTTCTAACGTGTTCGCAGCTGCTGCTTTTTCCGCAGCCAAATGTTCTTTACGATGAAATTTCGGATCGATATCCTGGGCTAATAGATCTCGGTATTCAGAACGAATAACTCTTGCGGAGGACAATGACACTGTGGGGTAGATGCCCAGGCTTATGTTGGCGCGGACCTTAGTGATTGGACGCTGGTAATTGAATATCCAGTACTTGTCGCCACCCGGTCGAACACGCAACGCGAGACCGAGGCCATCAGCTAAGTTGTATTCTTTAGCTTTGCCTCGTGCGTTGTTTATTTCTGTATTAGTCAGTGGCTTAGTAACTTTGGGCATGTAACAAAAGGACTGTGCTCTCCTCTTTTTTGTTACATTAATTGTTACATAAAACGCGGATTTTTACAATATGCGATGAATCTTTTTGCGCCTTTAAAAACCTATAAAACCTATTTAAATCAATACTTTATGGTTCTTTAAAGCCCCTTGCGGGGCTGTTATTTGGTGGAGGCGGCGGGAATTGAACCCGCGTCCGCCAGTCCGCTGCCTACGGCTCTACATGCTTAGTTCAGTCTTTAATTTTAGGGCGCTGCAACCCGACTGACAGGGCGCACAACGCACGATTTCGGTAAGTTTTTAGTGAATCGGCCCCGAACAAACTTCATCACGATCTTATGAGATATGACGCCTGAGCGTTATCTCTCCCGAAGGATGTCAAACTCTGGACGCATAAGCACGGCTCCAGTCAGACGGCACTACACTGGGGTTTAAGCAGCTAGTGCGTAGTTGTCGTCGTTGGCAACTATAAGTTTGCGACTTTGGATTAACGAGATTGGTCACCATCTCGGCATGCACCGGAGGTTTTGTAACCGTCGTCGAATCCAAAACGCCCCCATGAGGGCGAGATTTTAGCACAGCTGTGGCCTAGTGCGACTGACTTTGGTCAAAACAATTTTTAGATCGAATTTATGGGGTGAATCACCTAGAATCGGCGTCTGTAAAAATAATAACAAGGAATACAGCAATGCAAAGAGGTGAGTTTTCTTCTCGACTGGCGTTTATTTTTGCCGCATCTGGGTCTGCCGTTGGGCTGGGTAATATCTGGGGCTTCCCTACTAATGCTGCCCAAAATGGGGGTGCTGTATTTGTCTTGATGTATCTCATTCTGGCGTTTTTGCTGGCCTACCCTGCCATGATGGCGGAGTTGATTATTGGCCGCCATACGCGCGCTAATATGGTCAATGCTCTGCAGGCTATCTCGCCGGGGCAAACCGCTAAGACTATTGGTAAGTTAACTGGTATTGGCGGCATGGTCACTGCCGGGCTGATTCTGAGTTTCTACAGTATTGTGGCAGGCTGGTTTATCGCTTTTATGCTTGAGCCATTGACCTCGGTTGTGGGTCTTGAGTCTATGGGCAACTGGCTTACGGAGTTTAGCCTGGTGCGCAATATTGGGTTTGCGGGCTTCTTTATACTATTAACGGTATTAATTATTAGTGCTGGTGTTGTGAAGGGTATTGAGAAGTGGTCAAGTCGCTTGATGCCTTCGCTATTTGTGTTGATGGGCGCGCTTATTCTCTATGTGCTAACCCAAGATGGTGCTATGGAAGGACTAAAGCATTACTTGGTACCCGATTTCTCTCAAATTACTGATCCCAATCTGATTGTTAGTGCTCTGGGGCAAGCCTTTTTCTCTATGTCTCTGGGTGTGGGCACTATGTTGGTGTATGGCTCTTATATTCGCGCCGATGAGAATTTGCCGGTGGTCGGTGCGCTGGTCACGCTCACTGATACCTCAGTGGCTTTTTTGGCGGGCTTGCTGGTGCTGCCAGCCATTTTTGTGGCACAGAATCTGGGGGTCACTATTTATGCCGAGAGCGGCAATTTAATTGCTGGGCCTGACCTTATTTTCCAGGTGTTGCCGGCCCTGTTTGACGGCATGGGAGCCACGGGTTTATTTGTGGGGCTGGCTTTCTTTGTGTTGATGTCGATTGCGGCCGTTACTTCTTCGATCTCTATGCTTGAGGTGCCGGTGTCCTATGCTGTGGAGGCTCATCAGGTCAATCGCAACAGGGCGACTTGGCTAGTTGGGTTGCTGGTATTTGGTTTTAGCACGCTGATCTGTTTTAACTTTGATGCGCTATTTGGCTTTGTGATTACTATGACCACTGAGCGGGCACAGCCGCTGCTGAGCATGATGCTGTGTATTTTTGCGGGTTGGGTTTTCTATCGCAATGGTATTCTTGAAGAGCTTAAGAGTGGTCATCCAGATATTGAGCAGAGGTTATTTTGGAAGATATGGCCTGTGTATGTGAAGTTCTTTTGTCCGGCGCTGATTCTGCTGACCTTTGCTCAGGGGTTCTGAGCAAAGGGTTTCAATCAAACTGCGCTCCTTTATAAAAACCGGCTATTTTTCGAAAACTGCCCGCGCAAAAATTCCATCTGATCTCCCAGTATGCGGCGGCTATTAATCAGGGCCAGATACTCGGCATTATTAGGCGCATAGGGTAGTGCAACCAGCTGCATATTGGCTTCTTCTGGGGTCTGGTCGGCTTTATGCTGATTGCAACGCTTGCAGGCTGCTACAACATTTTCCCACCGATCTATGCCACCGCGAGACTTTGGATAAATATGATCGCGAGTGAGTTTTTGTGGGGGAAACTCCCTTGTGCAGTACATGCAGAGATAGGCATCGCGGGCAAATAGGGTGGGATTTGTCAGGGGGTAGTTGGTGCGCGGTCGGGCTAGCTGTTCGCCACCACAGGCAATAATACTGGGTAAATCGACCATCGAGCGCTCACCGGTAAGGCGCTGTGTGCCGCCATAGATCTCTCGAACGGTGTCGCCCAGTGTCCAAACGACTAGGTCGCGGGCATACATACATACGGCCTGCTCCCAGTTAAGCCATTCTATGGGTTGGCCTGCGACATTTAATCTTAAAATTCTCATATTCAATGGTGATAACCCCTTAAATATTAAATCTTTAAAATATTAATCTGTGCGCCTTTTATATACAGTATAGATCTTCGCGTTTGGCGCTCTATCAACGCTAAAACTGCGCATTGACCCGCTCAGTTTGGTTGGCTAGTGTGGCAGCCCACTGTCAGGTGCGTTAACCCAATATAACAGGTGAGATTTAGTGACTAAAGAAAAAAAAGCAATCGACTTTGAGCAGCAGCTAGAGAACCTAGAGGCGCTGGTGGAGTCCCTTGAAAGTGGCGGCCTTAGTTTAGAGGACTCGCTAAAGTCTTTTGAGCAGGGTATTAAGGTTGCTCGCGATTGTCAGCAGGCATTGAAGCAGGCTGAGCAGAAGGTTGAGTTACTGATGCGTCAGGGTGATGAGCTTGTCAGCCAACCTTTTGATGCAGACGGCGAATAACCTATTTCAATGAAAGACTACCTCAACCAGTGTAACGCACAGGTCGACGCCCAACTTGAGCGCATTCTGCCCATTGTCCAAGGCCCTGCCGAGCATCTTTTTGCGGCTATGCGCTACTCTGTCTTTAACGGCGGTAAACGCATTCGTCCGGCGCTGTGTTTTGCGGCCGCTTCGGCTATCGCTGAGCCCGACACAACAGATACTAGTGCTGCCGTGGCTGCTGCGCTGGAAATGATTCATGCCTATTCGCTGATTCATGATGACTTACCGGCCATGGATAACGATGATTTGCGTCGCGGCAAACCCACCTGCCATATTCAGTTTGATGAGGCGACGGCCATTTTAGCGGGGGATGCCCTGCAATCATTGGCCTTCCAGCAGCTAAGTGAACTCAAAAATATCAGTGCTGATACGGCACTGCAGCTAGTGTCTATGTTGTCGCGGTATGGCGGTTGCAGCGGTATGATGGCGGGCCAGGCCATTGATTTAGCGGCTACTGGCCAGCTGCTTGATTTAGACCAGCTTAAAAATATGCACGCCCATAAAACCGGCGCCTTAATTGAGGCCAGCGTGTTGATGGGCGCGGTAGCGACCCAGGCTGCCACTGAAGCGCAACTCGAGGCGCTAACCGGTTTTGCTCGCGCTATTGGACTGGCCTTTCAAATTCAAGATGATATTTTGGATGTGGAGAGCTCTACTGAGCAGCTTGGCAAACAGCAGGGGTCGGATATTACTAATGGCAAGTCCACCTATACCTCGATTTTGGGCTTGAAACAGGCGCGCAGTCAGGCAACTGAACTCTATCAGCACAGTTTGGACTGTCTTGAGCCCTTTGCTGAGCGTGCCGATGCCCTGCGCTTTATCGCCAGCTTTATTGTTAATCGGGCTTATTAACGCATCTATTTGGTGTAATATTTGCTTTCAATCTAAGACGTAATAACTAATGTCAAAAACATTTACGGATATACCACTCAGCCGCCCGGATACACCGCTACTGGATCGTATCAGTGCGCCGGCTGACCTGCGTCATTTGGATGACGACCAGCTGCTGGTTGTAGCTGATGAGTTGCGCTCTTTTATGCTCTATTGCGTGGGTAAAACTGGCGGCCACTTTGGTGCTGGGCTCGGCGTTACCGAGCTGACAATTGCCCTGCACTACGTATTTAACACGCCCAATGATCGCTTGGTCTGGGATGTCGGTCATCAAACTTATCCCCATAAAATTCTTACTGGCCGTCGCGAGCAGATGCTTACTATGCGTCAAAAAGAGGGCCTATCTGGCTTTCCCAAGCGTTCGGAGAGTGACTACGATACGTTTGGTGTGGGCCATTCCAGTACCTCTATTAGTGCGGCTCTGGGTATGGCGATGGCCTCGGCACAGTTGGGCGAAGATCGCAGAACTGTCGCGGTAATGGGTGATGGTGCCATGACTGCAGGTATGGCCTTTGAAGCCATTAACCATGCCAGTCATGTGGATAAAAACCTACTGGTAGTGCTTAACGATAACCAGATGTCTATCGGTCATAATGTTGGTGGCCTCTCGACTTATTTCTCGAAGCTTTGGTCGAGTAAGTTTTATACTCAGTTCCGTGAAGGGGGTAAAAAAGCGCTGAGCGGCATGCCCCATGCCACGAATTTTGTGCGTCGCACTGAAGAGTATATGAAGAGTATGGTGTCGCCTGCCACCATCTTTGAAGAATTGGGTTTTTATTATATTGGCCCTATCGATGGCCATGATCTACCACTGTTAGTAAAAACACTCGGCAATCTTAAAGAGATTAATGGACCTGTATTACTGCATGTTATTACCCACAAAGGTAAAGGTTTTGAGCCTGCGGAAAATGACCCTGTGGGTTACCACGCCTTAAATAAAATCGAGCCCAAGCCCATTGTGCAGGCAGCTGCGGTAACTCCTGCCGATAAAGCCAAGCCCAAGTATCAAAAGGTCTTTGGCGACTGGCTATGTGATATGGCTGAGCAGGATAAACGTCTGGTGGGTATCACGCCCGCTATGTGCGATGGCTCAGGTATGAATGAGTTTGCCGAGCGCTTTCCCCAGCGTTTTGAAGATGTGGCCATTGCTGAGCAGCATGCGGTAACGGTTGCCGCCGGTATGGCCTGCGAAGGCTCTAAACCTGTGGTGGCTATTTACTCAACGTTTTTACAGCGCGCCTATGATCAGCTAATTCACGATGTGGCCCTGCAAAATCTAGATGTATTATTTGCGCTAGATCGCGCTGGCCTAGTTGGCGAAGATGGTGCGACTCACGCCGGTGCCTACGATATTAGTTATCTGCGCTGCATTCCCAATATGATGATTATGGCGCCCTCTGACGAAAATGAAACGCGTCAGTTACTCTATACAGGCTATAGGCATAATGGCCCCGCCGCTGTGCGCTATCCCAGAGGCACTGGCCCTGGTGCTGTGATTGAAAAGTCCATGACAGCTCTGCCAATTGGCAAAGGTGTTATTAGACGCGAAGGCGTTCAGGTTGCCATTTTGAATTTTGGTACTCTGCTGCCCTCGGGCTTGGAAGTAGCCGAACAGATTAATGCCACTGTAGCGGATATGCGTTTTGTTAAACCGATAGATGAAAGCTTGATTCGTCAGCTTGCCGAAGACCATCAGCTGCTGGTTACCTTGGAAGAAAATAGTGTTGCTGGCGGTGCCGGTGCTGCGGTGAGCGAATTTTTAGCGGCGCAGGGTATTGTTATGCCTGTGCTGCATTTAGGCCTACCGGATCACTTTGTCGATCATGGCAAACACAGTGAGCAGTTAACTGATACAGGCCTGGATAGCGCCAATATTTTACAGTCTATTGAACAGCGCCTTGAGCTTCTAAAAACCGCAGATCAGGTCGCGCAAATATAAAAGAGGCAAGACGATGAAATTCTATGATTGCGCCACCGCGCCCAGCCCCCGCAGAGTAAGAATATTTTTAGCCGAGAAAGGTATTGAGCTAGAAACCATTCAGGTTGATCTGGCTAAAGGCGAACAGTTCTCTGAAGAATTTAAAGCCATCAATCCATTGGGCGAAGTGCCGCTGTTAGTGCTAGAGGACGGTACTACTATTAGTCAGGTCAATGCTATTTGCCGCTATCTGGAAGAGGTCTATCCCGAGACGCCCCTGCATGGTCGCAACCCTGTGGAGCGCGCGCAGGTGGAGTCATCTAATAGTCAGCTGCAAGCCAATGGCTTGACTGCAGTGGCGGAAGCCTTTAGAAATGCGACACCTGGATTTAAGCATCGGGCCATGCCTGGGCCCCATAACTATGAGCAAATTCCGCAACTCGCAGAACGCGGGTTGTTGCGACTCGATAATTTATTTTCTGACCTAAATACCCATTTGGCCGATAGCCAATATATTGTTGGCGACTATTTTTCAGTGGCCGATATTACAGCACTGACCACTGTCGACTTTGCCAAATGGGTTAAAAAACGTATCCCTGAAGACTGCAGCAATCTTCAGCGCTGGTACGACCAAGTTGATAGCCGCCCCAGCGCTAAGGCTTAGGGTAAGGAATTACTGCTGATTACAGTAAATCCTGGTGCAGCGGTGATCGTATTGCCATCACTGTAACTGACCTCAATATTCTGATCGGTGAAGTTATATACCACATAAGTTCTGATACCGTCTTTATCAAAGGCCAATGCTGCCGGATAGTTCGCCTTCAAGTCTCCGGTGCCAGTCTTTAACTGACCCAGTGCATTAAAGGTGTGGATCCAATGATAGGTATGCGCCTTGGACTCACCTGCTTCAGGGGCATAACTGCCCGCAATGTTGTAATCAGCAATTGCCGCTTCTGCATCCACCATGGCCCATAAATTCCACCATAGATCGCGCCACTGATCATCGGGTAGCCCTGAGGGTTTGCCGTTGGGCGCCTCACTTAATCCCAGAGCCACATAGTCTTCCATATAGTCTGAATACAGACCTACATGCAGTATAAGGGGGCTGGATGGCAGGCCTTGAATCCCCAGAATATGCGCAAATTTACCGCTAAACCAGGTAGAGAAATCTGCGCCATCACCCCAGATAATAGAGGTGGTAATTCGGTTATATCCATCGGGGAAATTATCTGCATCGGAACTAACATTATTGTAACCATCAATATTATTCCAATACTCCCAGTAGGTCGCACCGGTTGAGGCATGCAGGTACATACCGCGCTCAGTTAACTCGATATTTCCCGTGGTTAATCCATACAGAATAATGGCGCCATAGGCAGTAGCAGCCTCCGACGTAGATTCATTGTTATTGCCGCGCATAAAATTAATCTGGCCATCGGCCCAAGAGAAACCATTGGCAGGATCAAAATTGCGCACATGAGGGAATAATGGGTCGTCCTTATCTGCGGCATAATCACGAATCAGTAGTTCAATCATCGGCCCATATTGATCGTCACCACACCAGGCTACGTCAACCCGACATATCTCGGCAGCCGCGCGAACAAAATAGCCATAGTGGAAATGGTGATCGGCAAGTCGTTGATGGGAACCATAGGATTCATCAAACCCGAGCAAGGTATTCCAATCATCATCGTAGACAAAGTATTTTTTGGTATTGAGCGTGCCATCCGTTTCTGCGGTAAACCAGTCTTCAAGCTCTGCCTTTAACCAGTTGATCAGCTGATCGGCTTCACTCTGCATATCGAGGGAATGTGCAATAGCAGCCAGCTCAGCCACTTTGCCATAACTCTTGCCAGACCAGTATGTATCGGTATTTTCAACACCTCCACTGGATAGGTTCCAAGTACCAGAACCCTGCTCCACAAAGTCAGTGACTAGCCCCTTAAGCGTTGCCTGATCAAGGCTATCGCCCGTCACTGGCAAGGTCGGCAAAACGCCAACATAGGGTATCTGGTAGCTAAATTCATCAACCTCGGCAAACTTAACCGTACCTCGAGCACTTCGGACCTTATAGCTGGTGGTTGGCTGGGATGTATTTTTCCAATGAAGAGGGTGCATGCCAGCAATGGTCTCTACCGGCATCCCCTGATCATCCATATAACGGTGGGTAACCGTTACCTCATTGGTTGAACCATCCACTTGATAATCAATATCGACTGAAGCCACAGTGTTGCGGGCCTTGCTGGCAAATAAATCAATCATGGTACTTGGTGCAGTGCCGGCATCTAGATGTGGCAAGTAAACCAAGGTCATTTCTTTGGCGCTATTATTAACGCCAATTTTACTGCCAGAACTATTGGTAAAGGTTGTTGCTCCCTCGCCAACAATTAAATAGTTGTTGGTATTGCTATGTACTCTGGTCCAGACACCTAATACATTATTGCCAGTATTAAAGGTACCCTTTTCATTGCCATCTTCACGTAGTGTGCGAACCTCCAGATTACCGCTGTGCGCCTTAAAGTATATGTAGGGCGATCCATGCACAAAGGTCGCCTCCATTACATCGGTACTGCCACTTTTCCACATTACTGTCACAGAGCCCTCACTGTGATCTTTAGTGTAGGCCTCTAAATTGTTGTAATCTGAATTGCCGACGGCAATTCCATCAGAGACCTCAGCAGAGTGGTCTGGAATAGCATAGTAAAACTGATTCGCTCCCACGGATTTTAATCCGGCAGGAATACCCAGTACCCGCACCCCTTTGTCAGTAACTCGAGCCGTAATAGGGTCTGGCGTGATATAGGCCGCATCGGCTGCATCACCTACGGTCATTTCCCCTAGAAATGAGACAGAACCCCACCATTTATGAGTTTGTGTAGGCTTTTGCGCAGCAGGGCCGGTCAACTGAGGGTACAGCTTAGTAATATTACCTGTCGGTATCCCAGTGCCCTGATCACACCCCTGAGCCTGGATATCTGACTGGGTTGATATTACACCAGCGTTTTCGACCCAGTAACCATAATCATCCTTACAGCGATGGCTGGCCTTGTATATGGTATCTGCAATACTGCCAGCACCATAGGCATCAACCGTATAATCTGTTGGGCCTTGGGAACCTCCACCGCCACTATTATCGGTCGGCGGTGTGGAGCCATCAGCGATACCACTAAAGCGCATATTATCTATTCGATAAACAACACCGGGGCTGGTGCCAATAGCAGGGAAAAAGACTAAGGGCGCGGTGACACTGGACAAGTCTAATTGACTACCGGTCGTGAGTGTCGATAACGGAATACTGATCGCTTCCCAATTGCCGGTGGCAGCAATCTGTGAAACCACAATTTCGCCAGAGGTTTTTTGGGTAGTTGTCTCTAATTTTATTTTAAAGCCACTAGACAGGTTTTTGGTGCCGCTATTAACCACCTTGATATCAAATTCAAGCTGCCCTGCGCTGTAATCACTGAGGTCGACCGAAGGACTAGGACCCACAACAATACCCGCATGCCCGGCGTTGGCGCTGTAGCTCACCTCCAGCACATCGCCTTTATCTGTGTCTGCAACTACCGCCCAGTCGATACTGTCACAGGTCTCTGTGCCAGCCTGCTGGTCAGTGCAATCGGCATAACCATTGGGACCTGAAAGCGAATCAAAGGCCGAGAATTTAAGATTACCGCCCCAGATATCGGCTACGACACCATCAATTAACACCGCTGTATCACCCTCATTGAGCCCTGGAGTCGTTGGCGGATCAATAATCGCAATGTTGGCAACCATCGCCTCATGGGTATAACAGTAATAGCTAAGGCTGGTTTCGGTATAGTCTGTCGGAACCCTAATGGTCAGCGATTGACCTTTGGCAATGGAGCCTATGCCATTAATAATATTGTTATCTGAAGTGCTACTGACAAGCACATCACTGAGGCCAGTGCGCCAGCCTGAGCCCAAATTAAATGGGTGGCCATCATCAGTTCTGATGAACTTATAGACCTTTCCACGCACCAGTTCTAGCGTTTCTGCTGTGCCACCTTCGGTGCTGCTAAACAAGTAATAGGGTGCGTCAAAAGCGCTGCTATTTAGACGGACATAGACAGTTTGAACTGCGTCATCAGTATCGGCATTGTCGCCAATACCATCCAGATCAGAGTCCTGAGTCTCTTCGGCATCGAGTGGGAAAGTATCCTCTGTATCAAGAACTCCATCGCCATCATCATCGGTATCCGCATTGTTGCCTATCTGATCGCCGTCAGTATCAACGGACTCATTGGCATCGAGTGGGAACGCATCCACGGCGTCAGCAACATTGTCGCCGTCATCATCAGTATCGATTAGATTAACTGTGCCATCGTTGTCTGTATCTATTTGAGAGTTGTAAAAATCATTGTTTGAGAAGACGCTTTGAATATCGGTTTCAGCAATAAAGGCATCCAGACTTGTATCCCCAGCCACTACATCAATGACTGAGTTACGCAGCGTAGTTTGAATGGTGTGCATAAAATCTATTGCTGCCGCGGAGGTAGGATCTGCACTCTCTCCCGACATTGCCTCATTAATATCGACCATATTGTCCGCCACGGCGGCAATAACCTCGGCGGTAACTGATGGCGAGCTAGTCATAGCTCGGCTAATAATTGCAGTAAGCTCGCCGACAGACTGAAAATTCATGGCACCATTACTGCCAATCTGTGTCGCTATGGATGTCGCAGTATTCTCAGCCAGTGCCGCCAACTCTTCGGCATCTTCCGTTGCCGCAAGGGCTTGCACCATGATCATAATCAGTGCGATCTGTTGATTAACTTGCTGTATCTGCTGGGCGTTTTGATCACCTGATTCTGCCAGCGCCCAGATATCCATGGCCAGAAAGTCATCAACGCTGCCATCTATGCCCATAGCCGTCAAAATAGCAGCCTTAGCTTGATCGCCCTCTGCTCCCGCAATCACCGAACTTAAGGGTGAGACCGTCACGGCATTACTGAGGTCGCTTGGAAGGTCAGCGATAAGTGCTAAGTCTTCCATCTCAACACCCGTAATGATGTCTTTGCCGCCCAGGGAAACCAGTCGCCCGGAGTTACCATCTTCTGGCTCTGACACAGCAAAGTAACCCCTGTCTCTTATACACATCTGACGCTGCCGACGAGCGATCTAGTGTAGA
>CAJXVK010000040.1 GCA_913060735.1 uncultured Cellvibrionales bacterium | reverse complement strand
TCAAAAGTACCACCACCGAGATCGTACACAGCAACAACACTGTCGCCGGCCGTTTTATCGATACCATAAGCCAGTGCCGCAGCGGTTGGCTCATTGATAATGCGCTTAACATCCAGACCAGCGATACGGCCTGCATCTTTGGTGGCCTGACGCTGGGAGTCATTGAAGTATGCAGGGACGGTAATTACCGCTTCAGTCACCGTTTCGCCAAGATAGTCTTCGGCGGTTTTCTTCATTTTCTTTAGGACTTCAGCAGAAATCTGCGGCGCCGCTTTGCTGTCGCCTTTAATCTCTACCCAGGCATCACCATTGTCTGCCTTAACTATTTTGTAAGGCACCATTTTAATGTCTTTTTGCACAACATCGTCTTCAAAACGACGACCAATCAAACGCTTAACTGCGTAAACTGTGTTATGTGGATTGGTTACTGCCTGACGTTTGGCTGACTGACCAACTAAAATTTCACCTTCGTCGGTGTAGGCCACAACAGAAGGTGTAGTGCGTGCGCCCTCTGCATTTTCAATTACTTTGGGCTTATCGCCTTCGAGTACGGCAACACATGAGTTGGTCGTACCCAAATCAATTCCGATAATTTTTCCCATTTTTTAACTCTCCGTTACTGTTCTTTAAAGCCTGTTTCCAGGGGTTATCTGTTTAATTACTTGCTTGGTCTGTATATGGATGCTGTTTCCATAACTTCAAGGGTTACGGCAATTAATCTGCCTCTTTTTATTAGGCTGGTTTTGACACCACCACCATTGCCGGCCTGAGCAGGCGGCCGTTTAAGGTATAACCCTTCTGAAATACATCCATTACCGTGTTTGGCTCGATATCCGCATTGGGCACCATGCTTACCGCCTGGTGAAGCTCTGCATCGAACGGCTGCCCAGCGGGGTCAACAGCTTCAACCTTATACCGCACCAGCACATCAACAAATGTCTTTAGGGTTAGCTCTATGCCTTCGGCAACTGCTTTTTGCCCAGCATCATTGCCATCAATCGCGGCCAGTGCGCGCTCTAGATTATCTACTACGGGTAAAAGCTCTGGGGCAAATTTGTCCAGCGCATACTTATGGGCATTTTCGACATCACGCTCGGCACGGCGACGTAAGTTTTGCATCTCTGCCTGCACCCGCAATACCTGATCGTTAGCGCTGGCAACCTGCTGTTGCAGCTGCTCTGTCTCTGACTGCTCGGGCTCTTGATCAAGCTCATCGAGTAACTCAGCCTCAATTTCAGCATTTACCTCATCGAGAGTCCCTTGCTGCTCTGTTTGCGGGACAGCCTGGTCATCATTTACTGCTGTTTTCTCTTCTTTGTTGGTTTCTTCCGACACGCCAACTCCTCAGTCTATTGTTCACATGATTGATCCAATGGATCATTAAATTTCTACTGTTGGGTGATATGGGGGCAAACTATTAAGTTTCAAGCGATTGCGTAACGGCAATCTGTTCTGTATAAACCTAAAACAAAGTCTATTGGTTAAAAACATTGCTACTATCAATCAATATTAATAATTACACCCTTGTGGAGACTCTGGAAATCGAGTTTTCTAGCGGTACTACTGCGATTACGGGAGAGACCGGCGCCGGCAAATCACTGGTCTTGGATGCCCTGGGTATGGCGTTGGGTGACCGTGCCGATACAGGGACCATTCGCCATGGCAAAGATCGTGCTGAAATTACGGCCACCTTTGCTATTGATAGTATTGAAGACGCTAAAGTCTGGCTAAATAATAATGACTTCTCGGCTGAGGATGAATGTATTCTGCGCCGTATCTACACTGTTGAGGGCCGTTCGCGCGGGTATATCAATGGCCAGAGCTGCACCATGCAGCAGCTGCAGCAGCTCGGCGATATGCTTAGCGATATTCACAGCCAGCATGAGCACCAGTCTCTGCTCCGTCGTGAGACTCATCGCCGCCTGCTCGATGAATATACCAATGCCACCGATCTGGCCTCACAGGTTGCCAGCGACTTTAGAGACTGGCACTCCGCGCATAAAAAGCTGACCGCTTTGCTTGAGCGCTCGGATGAATTAATTGCCCGCAAGGATCTGCTCTGCTTTCAGGTTAATGAGTTACAGCAGATTGATATTGAGCCCACCTCTCTGGCTAAGCTAGAAGTTGAACAGCAGACGCTGGCTAATGCCGAACAAATCTTACAAGACAGCCATAGTCTGCTGGCTATATGTGATCAGAATGAAGGCAATAATGTACGCGATGGTTTAAATAGAGCGCTGTCTATTTTGGCTGGTCTCAAGCATAAACCGGATGCGCTTGGCACTGCTGAAGAACTATTGCAGGGCGGTTTGATTCAGATTGAAGAGGCAACTCGTGAGATTGAATCTCATATTGACCGCTTTGAGGCTGACCCTCAGCGCTTGGCGCTGGTCGAAGATCAGCTGGCGATTATTTTCCAATTGGCGCGCAAACATCGCGTTAATGCTGACCAACTCAGTGAAACTCTGACTGTACTTGAGCATGAACTTCAGGGCCTGCAAGATGGCGGTGAGAGTATTGATGCTCTGCAACTACAGGTTGCCGACCTAGCGACTGATTACGAGGCCTCCGCAAGTAAGCTCAGCACTGTGCGCCAACAGGGTTCTGCTACTATGGCTGCCGAGATTAATCAGCAGTTACAGAAACTTTCGATGGAGGGCGCGGAACTAGTGGTGCAGCTTTCGCCATTGGATACTGGTGAATATCGTGCCAGTGGCTTTGAGGAGGTCGAGTTTTTACTCGCTACCAACCCGGGGCAGCCGCATAAGGCGCTGGCAAAAATCGCCTCTGGTGGTGAGCTTTCGCGTGTCAGCTTGGCCATCCAGGTTGTGGCTGCAGCGCATTCTAAAATTCCTACGCTTATCTTTGATGAGGTGGATGTGGGTATTGGCGGCAGTACCGCAGATATTGTCGGCCAGCTGCTTAAGCAGCTTGGCGATCGTGGTCAGGTGATTAGTGTCACCCACCAACCTCAGGTGGCGGCGCATGCGCACCACCATTATCGAGCTAGCAAGGTGGTTGAAGCCAACAGTGCTGAATCGCTTATGGTGGCTCTAGATCACTCTGCGCGGGTCGATGAATTAGCGCGTATGCTGGGTGGGGCTCAGGTGACTGATCAGACCCTTTCTCATGCTTCTGAGTTGCTTTCACTAGCGTCCAGCTAGAGTCTTAACTGACCTTATTCCTCCTAACCTAAGACCCTAGCATCCCTCTGAATCGTCTCCATGATTTGGCCCATTCAGTACTCACACAGCTCGCTATCGCCCAGAGAGGTTCTAGGGTCTTAGGTTAGGCATCGAGTGTAATTTGGCTTTAGTTATTTGACGGACAAAAAAAATCCCCGACTGCCGAAGCAAGCGAGGATTTTTTCTGCAGACTGAAAATTAAGCTTCTGGCGCTTGCTCTTCAGTTGCCTCAGCAGCAGGCGCTTCAGGCACTGTGCCCTCTTCGATCTGCGCTTCCTTGATAGACAGCTTAACGCGGCCACGGTTGTCGATCTCTGTTACCTTAACGCGCACGTCTTGGCCTTCAGATAGATAATCAGTCACCTTGGCAACACGTTCCTGAGCGATCTGAGAGATATGAACCAGACCATCAGTACCAGGCATAAAGTTAACAAAGGCACCGAAGTCAACGATACGTACAACTTTACCGTCATAGATAGTGCCTGGCTCTGGATCGGCTACGATTGCTTTAATCGCGTCCATTGCAGAGTTAAGGCCTTCTGTGTCTTCTGAGTAGATTTTAACTGCGCCATCATCAGTGATATCGATAGTCGAGTTATGCTCTTCACAAAGACCACGGATAGTTGCGCCGCCTTTACCAATCACGTCACGAATCTTGTCTGAGTCGATCTGCATCATACCCATGCGAGGTGCTGTCTCAGCCACTTCGTCACGACCTGAGGCAATAACCTTATTCATTTCGTCGAGGATATGCAGTCGAGCTTCCATGGCTTGCTCTAGCGCAATTTCCATAATCTCTTCGGTAATACCTTCAATTTTGATATCCATCTGCAATGCAGTGATACCTGCAGCTGTACCAGCTACTTTAAAGTCCATATCGCCCAAATGATCTTCATCGCCGAGGATATCGGTCAGTACGGCAAAGCCTGCGTCTTCTTTAACCAGACCCATGGCAATACCGGCAACTGGTGCCTTGAGCGGTACACCGGCGTCCATCAGTGCCAGGCTAGAACCACATACAGAGGCCATTGAGCTTGAACCATTAGATTCAGTGATCTCTGATACTACGCGCATGGCGTATGGGAAATCTTCCTGAGAAGGCAATACAGCGTTGATACCACGACGGGCTAAACGACCATGGCCTACTTCACGACGGCTAGTGAAGCCGATACGACCGCACTCGCCTACTGAGTAGGGAGGGAAGTTGTAGTGCAGCATAAAGGGGTCATCGCGACGACCTTCCAGTGCATCAATCATCTGTGCATCACGGGTTGAACCCAGAGTTGCAGCTACGATGGCCTGAGTTTCGCCACGGGTAAATAATGATGAACCATGAACCTTGTCGAGGATGCCTACTTCAACGTTAATAGCGCGAACTTTCTTAGTGTCGCGACCATCGATACGTGGCTCGCCACGGATGATGCGGCCGCGAACAATGCTCTTCTCGAGCTTTTTAAATGCGTCTTTGATGTCTTCTGCGGAATGGCCATCTTCGCTAGCCAGTTCTGCAGTGGCACGGTCGCGAAGACCATTGACAGAAACAACACGAGCCTGCTTATCAACTACCTGGTAAGCAGAATCTAAATCAGCACCTACTAGATCAGTCAACGCTGCTTTGAGCTCTGTATTTCCTTCCTCTGCCTGCCAATCCCAACGTGGCTTGCCCGCTTCAGCGGCCAGCTCTTCGATGACACTGATAACGGTTTGCATTTCCTGGTGAGCGAACAGTACGCCGCCCAGCATGATGTCTTCTGACAGTTCGCTGGCTTCCGATTCAACCATCAATACTGCGTCTTTAGTACCGGCAACAACCATGTCCAGTGATGACTCGGCGAGTTCACTGTAGGTTGGATTCAGCAGGTAACCTTGCTCTTCGGTGTAACCTACACGAGCGCCGCCAACTGGGCCATTAAAAGGGATGCCTGAGATTGACAGTGCTGCAGAGGTACCAATCATTGCGGCGATATCTGGATCAATGTTTTTCTCGGCAGACATAACAGTACAGACAACCTGTACTTCGTTTTTAAAGCCATTGGGGAAAAGCGGACGGATAGGACGGTCAATTAGACGTGATGTCAGAGTCTCTTTTTCGTTTGGACGACCTTCACGCTTGAAGAAGCCACCGGGAATTTTACCCGCTGCATAGGCTTTTTCGATGTAGTGAACGCCCAGGGGGAAGAAGTCCATCCCTGGTTTGGCTTCACGCGCACCAACTACAGTACAGAGTACTGAGGTGTTGTCGATTGAGCATAAAACCGCGCCAGTTGCCTGACGGGCAATACGGCCTGTTTCTAATGTTACGGTATGGTTACCGTATTGAAATTTCTTTATTAAAGGAGTCATAATTTTGCCTTTGTTTGTTTACCTTAAAGCGCCGTTATTCTGTCTAGTTCTGCGCTGCTCGGGTTACTTATAGCTGCCAGTGATGACAGCCATAAGTAACTCGATCAGCAATTATTGAGACAGGATATAGTGGCCTATGTTTGTTCTAAAAGCATTTTGCTTAAAAAGCGTTGTGCTCAAAATACGATTGCGGCTCCATCTATAAAAGAGGAGCCGCACCGAGAACACCTATCGACGTAAACCAAGCTTCTTAATTAACGCGCCATAACGTTCAACATTCTTGCCCTTCAAGTAATCGAGCAATTTGCGACGCTGGTTAACCATGCGAATAAGACCACGACGTGAGTGGTGATCTTTCTTATGATCACCGAAGTGATCCTGTAGCTTATTGATATTTACGGTTAGCAGTGCAACCTGGACTTCAGGTGAACCCGTGTCATTTTCACAGGTGGCGTGTTCTGAAACGATTGCTGCTTTTTCTTCTGCACTCAGTGCCATAATACTTTCTCCAATATGCGAGGAAATTTGATTCAGGGTGCCCGCGCATATTTACAGACATCCTAACGTGATTTCTTAGGTCGTTATGTCTCAACAACCAGTCTTTTCGGGGCTATTTTGCCATCATCGGTAACCGTAGCTACCCCCAGAAAAGCACCGCCCTCGCGAAAGACGCGCACTATATCGCCTTCTTGCCCCTCGCGAAAGGCCTGTGTCGACATTACTGGCTGTCCGAGCTGGAAATAGGCAGCCACTGTTTCCGATAATTCCACCGCCATTCGATCCGCGACAGGAATATCCATCGGCTTTAACAGATGATCCAGATCACTGGGATCAGCGTTTTCGGCCATTGCCTGTAACTCTGGCAAGGTTATTACCTCGCTGTCGGAAAATGGGCCGGCAATATTGCGACGCAATGCACTGACATGCGCACCACAACCCAGCGCCTTACCCAAGTCTTCTGCAAGACTGCGCACATAGGTACCTTTACTTACATGTAACTGCACATCCAGCTGCGCCTGTGGCCCTAGGCGATAGGCTAAAATCTGGTAGCTAAATACGGTTATATCGCGGGCTTCGCGCTCAATCTCTATGCCCTGCCGCGCCAGCTTATACAGCGGCTGCCCATTGTGCTTGAGGGCTGAGTACATTGATGGAACCTGCTTAATATCACCGCAAAAGTCAGCAATGGCAGCTTCGATCTGCTGTTCGGTAATGGCGGAGGCATCTTGGTCATTTAGTATCGCGCCCTCGCTATCGCCAGTCTCTGTGCTTACGCCAAGCGTGAATGTGCTCAGGTAATGTTTATCTGAATCCAGTAGAAACTGGCTAAATTTGGTCGCTTCGCCCAGGCAAATGGGCAGCACACCTGTCGCCAATGGGTCCAGTGCACCTGTATGACCGGCTTTATTGGCGTCAAAAATATTCTTAACCCGCTGTAAGGCTTGGTTGGAGGATAGGCCCTGGGGTTTATCGAGCAGAAAAATACCGTTAACCGAACGGCCGCGATTGCGTCTACGAGCCAAACTTAGCCTTCCTCGCTGCCCGACTGCTGTTCTTCGTCGGTGACGGGAGTCTCTTTAGATATAGCCAAATCAATCAGCTGTGAAAGATACTGGCCACGACGCCCGCTCTCATCAAAGAAAAAGTTTATTTTTGGCGTGATACGAAGCTTGATACTCCCAGCCAGTAGTTTGCGCAAATAGCCAGAGGCACCATTGAGCGCCGCCAGACCTTCATCGATTTCGTCTTGGCTGCGATCACCCACAAAGGACACATGGGCTTTGGCGTAGGCCAGATCACGGCTTACTTCAACTTCAGTGACACTAACCATCCCCACTCTGGGGTCGCGAACATTCTCGCGTATCAGTACTGCCAACTCCTGTTGGATAGCATCTGATACGCGTTCTGCTCTGGTAAATTCTCTTGGCATAGGACCTGTTTCTCTCTAAAACCTAGAGTGAACGCTGTACCTGTGTGATTTCATAAACTTCAATCAAATCGCCAGCTTTAACGTCGTTGTAATCCTTAACACCGATACCACATTCCATACCATTGCGAACATCAGCGGCCTCGTCTTTAAAGCGACGCAGTGACTCCAATTCACCCTGATAAATAACCACATCATCACGCAGTACACGGATAGGCTTATTGCGATACACAGTGCCTTCCGTCACCATGCAGCCAGCGATAGCACCAAACTTAGGTGAACGGAATACATCCCGAACTTCAGCAATACCAACAATCTCTTCTTTAGTCTCTGGTGCCAGCATGCCAGACAGCGCCTGCTTAACTTCATCGAGAAGGTTGTAGATAACGCTGTAGTAGCGCACTTCAATCTCTTCTTTTTCAGCCAGTGCACGAGCAGAACCGCCAGCACGTACATTAAAGCCCAGTACAATCGCGCCAGTGGTCAGCGCTAGGTTGATATCGGATTCCGTAATACCACCAACCCCAGAAGCGACAATATCTACGGCCACTTCATCGGTGGCAAAATCATTCAAGGCACTGTTAATAGCTTCTAATGAGCCGCGCACATCAGTTTTAACGATCAGGTTGAGCTTGCTAACCTGCTCTGTACTCATGTCGGTAAACATGTTTTCCAGCTTGGCTGCTTGCTGACGAGACATACGCTCATGACGCGCCTTAGTGATACGCAGTTCAGCAATTTCTTTGGCCTTGCGCTCATCGGCAACCACAAAGAACTCATCACCCGCATTCGGCGCTTCATCCAGACCCAGAATCTCGACCGGAATCGATGGACCCGCTTCGCCAATGGGCTTTTTAATTTCGTCGGTCATGGCGCGAATCTTACCCACGCTCTCACCGGCCAGCATAAAGTCACCTTTACGCAATGTACCCAGCTGAACCAGTGCAGTGGCAACAACACCACGACCCTTATCAACGCGTGATTCAACAATGACGCCACGAGCAGGCACTTCAACAGGTGCTGTCAACTCAAGCAGCTCCGATTGCAGAAGCACGGCTTCCAGTAATTCGTCTATGCCATCACCTGTATGTGCAGATACTTTAATAAACTGAGTATCACCGCCCCATTCCTCAGGAATAACATCTTTGGCCGCCAGCTCAGTGGTAACTCGCTCTGGATCAGCGCCTTCTTTATCCATTTTATTAATGGCAATAACAATAGGTACACCAGCCGCGCGAGCGTGCTGAATAGCTTCTTCAGTCTGCGGCATAACGCCGTCATCGGCAGCCACTACCAAAATAACCACATCGGTACTCTGGGCACCGCGGGCTCGCATCGCAGTAAACGCTGCGTGACCAGGGGTATCTAAGAACGTGACCATGCCTTTTGGTGTGTCCACATGGTAGGCACCAATATGCTGGGTAATACCTCCAGCTTCACCTGAGGCAACGCGGGACTCTCTAATGTAATCGAGCAGTGATGTTTTACCATGGTCAACATGGCCCATCACAGTAACAATAGGCGCTCGTGGCTCTTCGTCACCCGAGTCCTCAATTACTTCAAACTGCTTGGCCAGTTCGTCTTCAACCGTATCGTCCTGAGCGGCTACTGGGGTGTGGCCCAATTCTTCAACTACTAAAAATGCAGTTTCCTGATCAATAACCTGATTGATATTGGCCATAACGCCCAACTTCATCAGCTCTTTAATCACCAGACCGGCTTTAATAGCCATTCGCCCAGCTAGATCACCCACGGTGAGCTCATTGGGAATAGCGACTTCAATAATCTTCTTATCAACGGGCTTCTTAAAGGTGTGCTTGTTATCAATCTTAAGTACCGCACCAGAGGAGCGCAGACGACCTTTTCTGCGGTCATCGCCGCTATCATCCATCTGCAGACGGCCTTTTTTCTTGCCGCCTTTACCTAAGGGCTTTTTAACATTCTTTTTGCCAGGCTTATCATCGTCATCATTAACGGGCTTGCCGTGACGTCGACCTCGGTCATGAACCGGCTCCGCAGCAGCGGGCGCCGCGGTCTTGGTTGGCTTACCCGCCTTCTTGGCTTCTTCGCTCTCCAGCACAGAGGCAGCTTCAGCCGCTTTACGCGCAGCTTCTTCCTGCTTAGCTTTTACCACTTCTTCAGCCGCTAGCTTGGCGTCATCTGCGGCCTTGCGACGATTAGCAATAGCAGCAATACGCTGCTCTTCGATATTGTCAGTACCTGTCCCACGAACAAAAGTCGGGTCTGGTGCAGATTCTGGCGCTGGTTCAACAACTGGCTCTGGCGCAGATGCCTCCTTCTCAACAACCGGCTCAACAACTGCCTCTACGGCAGCTGCTGCAGCTTCGGCTTCTTCTTCGGCCTGAGCCAATAACTCTTCATCGCTGCGCTTTACATAGGTGCGTTTTTTGCGCACTTCAATGTTAACTGTTTTGCGATTTCCCGACTTAAGGGTACTAACAGTCTTGCGGCGCAGCGTAATTTTCCTCGGCTCGCCTGCATTGTCACCGTGCAGGCTTTTTAAATAGCCCAGCAGAGTCTGCTTTTCTTCGTCAGATACAAATGCATCTGCGGAGGTATGCGACAGGCCCGCTTCTTTCATTTGCCTAAGCAAACGATCTTCGGATGCGCCCACTGTTTTTGCTAGTTCACTTACTGTAACTTCAGCCATCGGTTGTCCTCTATTACCGCCCGATTAATTATTCACCTGATTCTTCTGCAAACCAAGGTGCTCGAGCAGTCATGATTAATGCTGCTGCCTTCTCTTCATCCATATCATCAATATCCATCAGGTCATCGACGGCTTGCTCAGCCAGATCTTCCATGGTGATGATACTTTTAGCGGTTAACTTATACGCCAATGCTGAGTCCATGCCTTCCATGGTCAACAAATCTTCAGCAGGCTCTACATTGGTTAATTGCTCTTCACTGGCCAGTGCTCTGGTCAGTAGTGCATCTTTGGCACGAGCGCGAAGCTCTTCAGCTATATCTTCATCGAAGCCTTCAATAGCACTCATTTCCTCGAGAGGAACATAGGCCACTTCTTCGATGCTGGTAAACCCTTCTTCAACCAAGACAACCGCAATGTCTTCGTCGACATCCAGCGCTTCCATCAGGCTTTCAACAAAGTTTGAAGATTCTGCCTCTTGCTTTTCTTGGGCGTCTTCAATAGTCATTACATTGATAGCCCAACCGGTCAGCTCAGAAGCCAAACGAACATTTTGTCCGCCTTTACCAATTGCCTGAGCGAGGTTCTCACCATTAACAGCGACATCCATCGAATGGGTATCTTCATCAACAACAATAGATTCTACTTCCGCAGGTGCCATTGCGTTAATTACCAGCTGTGCAGGATTATCGTCCCACAGCACAATATCAACACGCTCATCATCGAGATCATTGGATACGGCTTGAACACGCGCACCGCGCATGCCCACACAGGCGCCCACCGGATCGATACGAGCATCTTTACTCTTCACCGCAATCTTGGCGCGCTGGCCGGGATCACGAGCAGCACCTTTAATTTCAATAATGCCTTCGGCAATCTCTGGCACTTCGATCATAAATAGCTGTACCAGCATCTCTGGTGTAGCGCGAGACACTAATAGCTGAGGGCCGCGCGTCTCTTCGCGAATACCCTGTAATATAACGCGAGTACGGTCATTGATACGGAAGATCTCACGACCCACCAGCTCTTCGCGAGGCAACATGCCTTCAGCGTTTTCACCAAAATCAACAACAATATGGTCACGGGTTACTTTCTTAACAGTACCGCCAAGCAATTCACCAACACGGTCGCGGTAGCGATTAACAATCAACTCGCGCTCGGCATCTTTAACACGTTGAACAATCACTTGCTTAGCAGTCTGTGCGGCAATACGACCAAAGGCGATATTCTCAACAGTCTCTTCAAAGGTATCGCCCACTTTTAAAGTAGGATCCTTTTCAATCGCTTCCTCAGTAGTAAACTGAGTACCCAGTTCTGCCATCTCATCATCGGAGACCACATCCCACCAGCGGAATGACTGATAATCGCCACTCTCACGGTCAATAACGACACGGATATTGGCGCCTTCTTCATAGCGCTTTTTAGTCGCCATGGCCAGTGCCTGCTCAATCGCCTCAAAAATAATTTCCTGGTCCACACCCTTTTCATTGGATACGGCTTCAGCAACCATTAAAATTTCTTTACTCATTGTTCAAACTCCACATGCCTCAGAATCGAGGAACCACGTTAGCCTTCTCTATACCTTCAACCGGAAACAGAAACTCATGATCTGTAACCACCAAAACAATTTCATCACCATCAACTGCAGACAAACGACCCTTGAAATTGCGGCGCCCCTCGTAAGGGAAACGCAATTTCAGGGAAATATCTTCCCCTATATACTGCTCGTATTGGGCAAGCTCATACAGCGGCCTGTCCATACCTGGCGAAGAGACCTCTAAAATGTACTCGCCATTAATCGCATCTTCGACATCGAGTATGGCACTGGACTGACGACTGACTTTTTCACAGTCCTCAATACCAACACCCTCTTCTGCACGATCAATATATAGACGCAGCAGCTTGGTTTTACCACCAGCCTGCAGCTCCAAACCCCAGAGCTCACAGCCCAATGATTCAACCACCGGCTGCAATAACTGCCTTAACTTACTATCGGCCACAGCCATGGATACCTCCCGGACAAACAAAAAATGGGCCAAGGGCCCATTTATTAACATCTAAAGAAAAGCCCCAAAATGGGGCTCCTCGATTTGCGCCGGACCCCGACGCTAATTTTCATAGCAGAAATACCTGAATCACACTATCGATTAACAGGCGGATCCCTTTTCCGCTGAGTAATGCAAGCATAGACAATAAATGTCGTTTCTACATTAACTTCTTCTTATGTCTCCAACCTTCAGCAGATAAATCCTGTGAAAATTGGTAGCGGGAGCTGGATTTGAACCAACGACCTTCGGGTTATGAGCCCGACGAGCTACCAGACTGCTCCATCCCGCACCGACACAACGGTTGAATCAATAAAACCGCCTCTTAAAGAGGACGCGCATTATAGGTAGCAGGCAGTACAAGGTCAACAAAGCATTGTCCTGCAAACGGTTTTATTTACGGCTATTAACAACCAGCTCGTAGGCGGTTTGAATTTCTTGGGTACGTTCCGTCGCTAACTTAACCATATCGGCAGGCATACCCTGACCAATAAGCTTGTCTGGATGATTTTGGCTGATCAGTTTGCGATAGGCCTTTTTGATTTCGCCATCTGAATACTGTTTGTTACAACCCAGTGCGGCATAGGCTGAATCTAACTGCCCCACCGACGCCTTAGGCCCTGACCCAGCACCTTTAAATTGGGACTGAGCTTTGATCATGGCAATAAACTGATCGAACATCGCCACTGAGAAACCCAGATGCTCAGCGACCTTTCGCAACAGGTCATGCTCGCCATCGTGAAGCTCACCGTCGGCTAACGCCAGAGAGATCAGGTAGTTAAGTAGCTGGCGTTTAAGATTATTGTGACGACCACAGACATGGGTAAAGCTACGCATGGCATCGTCGACAGAGAAGTCAGCCTTAGCACCCTGCTTAAATAACTCAATAGCTTCACGACGGTGGCTGGAATTCAAGCCCATATTACCCATCAAAGCTTCTGCCTGAGCAATCTCTACCTTAGAAATCTGACCGTCGGCTTTAGCCAGATTACCCAGCAGGCTGAATACGGTGACAAAAAATGATTCGCGGATTTTCTCTTGCTCGGCAGCAGAGATGGGATTTAGAAAGCCGCCAAGGCCTCTATCGAACTGATGACCAATATAGACGCCTATACCTGCGCCAATAAAGCCACCGATCATAAAACCCAGCGTTCCTGCGATAATTTTGCCTGTAACCATAACTATTGAACTCTTAATGAAAGCTGCTAAATAAAGCTGCTAAATAAAGCTGCGCCATTGTAAGGGTTTCTGGTACTACAAAGAAATCTGTTACTGCTATCACGCAGGTACAGTTCGTAACCTAACTCGCTGGACCAACCTGTTCGTGAAACACTTAACGGAATACCGGCGAGACCAAATTCGTCTAGCCAGTAATAACGCATTACATCTATGTGCTCACCAAACAGGCTGCGCATTATATTTCCAGACTGGGGACCCTGTAGCTGCAGAGGCGAAACATCTGGCTCGCAGATATTTACATCCAAACCAGAATTAATAGCTACGCCCCGAGCCAAAGTAAAATATCGCTATCGGCCAGAGATAACCAAAAATGATTTTTAGCTAACCGAAGTAAAATCGGGTCGTTTAAAATGCCGCCGTGGTTATTAATCGGCAGTTCGCTCAGGGCAATTGCAATGTTAAATCACACGTCCTGGATTGAGAATATTTTTAGGATCCATGGCCAGTTTAATATTTTTCATTAAGCTGATTTCACTATCAGTTCGGGACAGCGGTAAAAAATCTCGTTTAAGTACACCGATGCCATGTTCTGCCGTAATGGCACCAGAGTATTCGCCAATCATCAGCATAATATCTTCATTGATTCTAGCCTTGTCTTCGTCGCGACCGGTATAGGCCGTAACATGCAGGTTATTGTCGCCAATATGGCCAAATAAAAGCACGCCAATATTGCCGTATTTATCTTTAAGGCGCTTATCGAGATCGGCAGCAAAAACACCGATTTCGGTCACCGGCAAACTGACATCTTGATTCGATACTGGACCCAACACCTGGAATAACTCACCAATGCCATCGCGTATCTGCCAAAACGTCGCTGCATCCTGATGAGACTGTGCTATTAACGCATCGGTTAGCAGCCCCGCTTCAAGCTGGGCAAATAAAGTAGATTCAAAACGCTGCTCACCAGAGACCTCGTCGTTATCTTTATATTCAACTAATAAATAGAATGGATGTGACTCAGCGAAAGGGCTAGATAGATTGGGAACGACCTCCATTACTTTATCGTAGTAACTGTCCCACATCAGCTCAAAACCGGTTAGGCCAGAACCCAAACTACGCTTTAATTCAATTAACAGCGCAGTGACCGCTGAGTAACTATTGAGTGCACAAAGCGCAGTGTGAGAGCTGCGAGATGTTGGCTGCAGCTGCAACACAACACGAGTGACTATACCCAGGGTGCCTTCGGATCCAATAAAGAGATGCTTGAGGTCATAACCGGAATTATTCTTGACCATTTTATTCATGGCGTTGATAACAGTGCCATTAGCCAGCACAGCCTCCAGACCCAAGACCATTGATCGAGTCATACCGTAGCGAATCACCTCGGTGCCACCGGCATTGGTAGCAACATTGCCACCAATCATACAGCTGCCGCGAGCACCTAAGTCGAGAGGTAAGAATAAATCATGTGCAGCTGCGGCCTCCTGCAATAGCTGCAATGGTGTTCCTGCATGGGCAGTCAGGGTCATGGCGGTGGTATCAATCTCTTCGATAGCACTCATGCGCTCTAAAGAAATAGCAAACTCACCCTGTTGCGGAGTTGCGCCACCGGCCAGACCAGTCAAACCACCCTGCACCACAACAGGCTGATCGTATTGATGGCACAGAGCCATGATGGAGGATAGTTCGTCGGTAGTTTTAGGCTTTAGCAGTGCCGCAGGCGGACAGGGCTTGGCACCACTCCAATCAGAGTAATATTTATCGCTGATCGCGTCGCCAAGAACTAGGCTGGCGTTATCCAGGGAGGCTGCAAGCTGATCGAGTAGAGTGCTCATGTAGACGGGTTGCTGTCATTTTGGAATGACAACAATAGCGCCCCTACCACTTATCTTCAAATGTTTGCAGTCGATTAAAAGACTCACCGATAAGTACACCCAACTCGCGATCCTCACCTTCTTTTAAATGAATGCCGGGACGGCCATGAGCAAAGCGATAGTTACAGATCAATGCAACATCACCGACTTTCCAGGGAATTGGAATACCGTGACGGTCATAGATGTCGATAAATAGCTCTTTTTCTTCACGGGTCATCTCAGTGAGATCACCAAAAGTCAGCTTTAGCGGCCGTTCGTCTGCGGGCAGATGCTGCACCAGAGGCCAGGTATCAAACCATGCGCTATCATCGGCCATGCTGCTATAAAGCAGGTTGCGATCAATATGCGGAAAATACTCAAAGGCAGAAATCGTATAACGAGTTTTTAACTTGCGGTCTTCACCCCATTCTGCGGTCAAACCACGGCTGCGCGCCTCTGCGATGGCCTCGTCTTGATCATCTGTCAGCATGGACAGCTGCCAGTGATTGTAAACACCGTACTCAATGCGATCTTTAAACGAATCACGATCGGTAAGATCGCGGTGATAGCAAATGCCGAGTTCTTTAAGCTTTTGACCAAAGGGCGTCGCTAAAATAGATTCAGTGGCCGCTACATTGTCCGACACAAATGTATACCCGCCTTCGGCAGGTATTTTATTACACATAAAGCTGACCATTGTGGTGCTTGAATCAATGTAGGCCATCTCGTGGTGGTAGTGCAGCGAGGCTTCCAGTGGCGCGCCCACCTCGTAGACATTGGGTTGCAAAGTCTTGCGCGGATTGGCGCCCCCTTCATATTGACGCTCGTTCTTTAGTACCTGAGTCGCAATAAGGCGCATGGCCTGCATATCAGTTAAGCCAGTGTTGATCACATGTACCAGACCAATATCATCAAAGGTTTTTTGCATGCGCTGAGCAAGCTCTGCGCTAGGCGCTAATGGCTCGCCAGGAACTCTGAATTCATTGCCGTCGATGGTAAATAATTCAGGAGAAATTGCAGGCGTACCTGTCCACCACTTTGGTTCGATAATACCATCGAGCGGAGCAAACGTTTCGGGTGGAGTGGCAATGGTCATACTCGTACTTTCTTCCTACATCTAATTTCCGGCATTCTAGCGGCGAACTTTGATGAGGACAATAAAAAGTTCGCTGTCTAACCCCTTAAACACTAGAGGCCAAGTCTTTACGGACATGGCTAGATTACGGATTATTATCGACGACTGCTCCTAAATTTAAAGGACACCAGGCAAAAATGCGCCTTTAAACAGTGTAATGTGCATGCTTGATAGCAATTCTATACCCCGACCCTACTTTTTGATCTCTATATTAGCGTTAAAGTAGATCGCGAATCCGACGTTTTAGAGGGTGACATTGATACAGCAATGACTAGCGCGGCAAAAATCTCGGGGGCTTATTATCGAGTGCTCTACTTAACCGATATGCGTATGGAACCGCTCAAGGCGCCACGTACACCTAAAACAACTAGGATTGAAACCCATATCATCAACAAAGACAGTCCACGAACAGAGCCCGCAAGGAAAAAACAGCCTCTCACATCTAGTAAGAAGAGACTAAGCTACTGTTCGATTTTGGCTCTTATATATGCCAAATCTGGCCCTATTGTTCGGCAGCCTATAGCAACCAACAATAGGCAGGCAGCTATTTCAACCGACTCTTCCCAGAACCCGGAATTCGAAACAAGAAAATATCCTTTTTCAAAACCACGACTTATTACGCCATAAAAAATTGCTGACAAGCCAAGATACTGAAACGAGCGTGTCGCCATGAAAATCCTCAGGTGCTTGAAATAGAACTTACAATTAAAGAGCATTTTGAGTATCAAACCGAAAAGAGGTACTACATAGAGCAACCGAATATCGCCCTCAAAGAGGATTACCTTGGTATCAGATATCGCGTTTATACCTAATTCTCGGACAATAAAAGCAACCATTAAAAGTGCCAGGAATTGCGAAAGATCCCTACTAAATGCCTTTGAATTTCGCACTGTATAAATAAAACCCATACAGGCAAGTGTTAACAAGAAAACCTGTAGATTTTCCATAAAACCATGCTCTGCATACATAACATTCTCAATGGTCCCCAACTCACTGGTTACCATACCTAGTTCCAGAGAGGTAAGCGCGTAGAAACAGAATCCTGTTATTGCGACCCAGACAATTAACAAGGTCTTTGATAAAGAGCTTAATGAATTTACTTTATAAATCACCGCGTATTTACTCTCCACACCAAAATATAGAGCACTAACAAGAGACCTATTGCGATTCTCAGTATCGCAATAAAGATTGGTTAGGTATTCGCCTGATATTAAGGGCATTGTTATTCTTATTATCACTGGGCACATAGCTGCCCAGTTGCTTTGGCTTTGAAACTGAGTAATTGATTTACCCCAATTCAAATGCCAAGTCAGATACTACTTAAATTCTGACCTAAAGTCATATATGGGTTGGAACTGCAATAGCGGTGCGCAAGATAAAAACGCATGGGAGGTTATGAACGTCGGTAAAATACCGTAATAACAGACTATCTAAAGATAACTGACCGCTTAGACTCCCAAATCAGGGATTTTTTGTCAGGGTTTCCTGCTGAGTAAACTGCATTTGGTGCCCAAGGCCGGACTTGAACCGGCACGGCTTTCGCCACTAC
>CAJXVK010000039.1 GCA_913060735.1 uncultured Cellvibrionales bacterium | reverse complement strand
CGGAGATGTGTATAAGAGACAGGGGCAAACAAATGTTAACTGAGGTGGGAATACAAATATGAATGCTAAATGTGATTCGGAGACAGGCGGCCTGCTAAAGTACTTTAAAGGCATAACACTCCTTAATGGGGTCGGTTTTTTGCTTTTAGTGATAGGTTGTGGCGGAGGTGGCGCAGCCAATACGACATCACCGCCACCGGCGTTGCCAGTTTTGTCTTTGTCATCCTCACAGGAGCAGGTTCAGGTTAACACGGAATTTGTTCTGACTTGGTCATCCTCGAATGCTACCTCTTGCTCTGCATCGGGGGACTGGAGTGGCAATAAGACGCTCTCTGGAGATGAAAAAATCTCCGAAGAAGTTGCAGGCACCAAAATCTATTCGCTCAGCTGTAGTGGTGCTGGTGGCGAGCAATCGATGAGCATTGAAGTGGAAATCACCCCTGGTCCGAATTTAATTGTCAGTCGAACCACTGCCCAGATAACACCTGTCGAGTCCAGAACACTCACTCTGGGTGTTGACTCCTGGGTACTCAACTTCTATCGCAATGATGCCTACACCTGCGGTCTGTCTGGCAACTACACGTTTTTCGTGATGGAACCCGCCAATAATTCCGGTGCCGAGGCACCGCTGTGGGCTTATTTGCACGGCGGCGGCTATGGCTGGTTTGATGAGGATCAGGTTTACCAGGCAGTAAAGACCCAGACCCAGGACACCTTCAATCATGAAGAAACATTCGACGATCTTATAGACAACCATCTGCTTTACAATACGATGAGCAATGATGAGGTGATGGATTCGACACTCACACGGCGGATGCAGGAAGGATACCGGGTGCTGCTGGTCTCCATGTGTGACCATGATAATTATGCCGGCAGGGGCGCGCCCTACCTGAATAACCCGAACCCGAATGGTGGAGAGAGGCAGGTTAACGGCTTGCAGGCCACCATGGCGGCCATGGACTACACCGTGGCCAATTATCCTTCTACTCACGTTTTCGCTCACGGTACCAGCGCGGGCTCGCTTGGCGTGTTTGCCATGTCACAGGCCTACGCGGAAGAAGGCACTTACCTGACGGCGATCGTGGCCGACTCGTGGGCATTCACTCCCCCCAGGATATTCGACATGTTTGATGCCTTGGTCGGCGAGGAGGGGTACGTATTTAACGCCGGGAGCCACCTTCGCACCGATGGTATGGATAAGTTGGGTTATGACTACCTGGGTCTCGGCATCTACCCTGAGGCAGTAATCGAGGGTGGCTTCGTCGAGGTACCGAGCATGTACATTGTCGGCGAGAAAGATCCTGGTTGCGGGGGCTACCGCGGGGGCATATTATCGACAATCCCCCAGGCCGCAGCCGCCGGCTTGAGTAACTGCGGCTGGATGTATGATGACTTGCGTGACGCAATCGATAATCAACCCAACAGTCCTCATGTATTTGATCTCTCTCCCACCGGTGATCACGTTGAAACCAATAGAGAAAATCCGGTTAACAACAGGGTAGATAACTTCGTCAACGGTGTGTTGGCGACAATTCCGCCCCATGTATTTCCGTAAGTTTAGATACTGGCGGGGATCCCCCCGCTAGCAAGCGGAGCATCGTCAAAGTCAATTTCATTAGTTGATTTTAGGGCTTAACCGAAGAGACGGCCGCGATTAATTGGGGTACTGCCAAATTGGCAATTCGGATGACGGCCGCACCTAATCAAGCGAGATAATTTAATTTAACGGAGATGTTTTTATGACAACGGAATTTGACTACGACCTATTTGTTATTGGTGCGGGCTCAGGGGGGGTGCGAGCAGCTCGGATGGCGGCATCTAAGGGTAAAAAGGTGGCTGTGGCAGAGGAGCGTTACCTCGGTGGTACCTGCGTTAATGTGGGTTGCGTGCCGAAAAAACTATTTGTTTATGCCTCTCAGTTCCCGGAGTTATTTCATGCCAGCGCGGGATTTGGCTGGACTGTGCCCCAGCAGCCGACGCTTGACTGGGCAACTTTAAGAGATAACAAAACCGCTGAGATTGAGCGCCTTAATGGTATCTACAATAATCTGATTGATAACAGTGGCGCTGATCTCTTTGATGGCCGAGCAACCGTGGCTGGGGCGAACCTTGTCAGCGTTAATGGCAAGACCTACAAAGCGCGTACTATCTTGGTCGCGACGGGCGGCTGGCCCTATATTCCAGAGTTTCCCGGTAGCGAACATGCGCTTAGTTCTAATGAAATGTTTTTTCTCGATAAGCTACCCAATAAGGCTGTGGTGGTTGGTGGCGGCTATATAGCAGTAGAGTTTGCCGGCATCTTAAACGGTCTGGGGGTAGAGACCCACTTGGTCTATCGTGGCCCTAAACTGCTCAAGTCCTTTGATGTAGAAATGGGTGACAAAATTATGCAGGGTATGGTCGACAAAGGCGTCAATATCCATTTAAACACTGAGGTTAATCAGATCACCAAGACTGATGAACAGCAGTCTGTAATCTTAAATAATGGCTCAGATCTTGAGGCAGGCTTGGTACTTTACGCCACGGGGCGTCAGGCCAATACGGCCGGGCTGGGATTGGAAACAACCAATGTGGTGATGCGGGACAATGGCTCCATTCAGGTTGGTAAGTATTTTGCTACTGCGGAACCCAGCATTTATGCCTTGGGAGATGTGATTGACCGAGTACAGTTAACCCCGGTAGCGATTCAAGAGGCCATGGTGTTGGTTGACCACCTGTTTGGTGATAGCAGCGCAACTATTGATTATCGGGATATCCCCACGGCCGTATTCTGCCAGCCAGAATTCGGCACTGTAGGTCTCAGCGAGGAACAGGCGAGGGAAGAATACAAGGATATAGCGATCTATCTATCAGATTTTAAGCCTATGTTACAGACGCTGGGTGGCGGCACTGAGCGCATCACTATGAAGCTGGTGGTCGATGAAGAGTCAGATATTGTGCTGGGCTGTCATATGGTAGGTGAACATGCGGCTGAGATTATTCAGGGTATGGGTATTGCCTTAAAAGCAGGTGCTACAAAGGCCCATTTTGACGCAACTGTGGGTATTCATCCCTCTGCTGCAGAAGAGTTTGTAACCATGAGAGAAAAAACTAGATAAGGCTGGGCAATAGATTCCCAGTTATTGGTAGTCATTTCAAATAATAACGAAGAGAACGCTACTGGCTTTGCTAAGTAGGCTGAGCGCATTTATATAAAAAGGCCATTAATTTAAAAGTGAAGATAATAAATCTTCCGTTCTGATATCCCGAAAGTAACCAACAAGTTTTGTGCGCTTCATAACTTTTGTATTTTGGAGATTTAATCTTGAGTAATCGAGAGCTGTACCTTGAGTGGTGTAACAATTGGCATAGTCTCGAGGACTTCTCGGCATATTTTTCGCTGCATATAAACTTTGCTCGACAACTTATTATCAGTGAAGGGCTCCAGAGATCATCTATATTGAATAGAGATAACTTGCCTCAAAGAGTGTTGGTCAGCGCACAGCCTATGCCGGAGTTTGTAAGAGAGCCGCTAAAAAAAGACATAACCTTTTTAGCAGAGAAAGCTGTTTCAGAAAAAGCATTATCAGTTGGGGAAACTTAGTCGCCTGTATCTTTACTCTAAATTAAATATTTTTCTGTTCCAGGCCGTTAGCCCAAACGCCGAGATAAACAGCCGCCGCAGTCGCTAACCAAAGACTGCATAAAACGGGCCGACAATCTGCAGGTAGCCTCGGCAAGCCAGGCGCATAGTTTCCACATCGGTAAATGGGTTGGCCCACAGGGAGAAAAAGAGCGCCATCACCACATTCATAAGCTCGGCTAAAACTCCAGCAGTGAATGACGAAATCCAGCCAGCCTTGACTCCTCACTGATATTTTTCAGCACCGAAGTGTGCACTCACCATGGTGATGGACGCGGAGCCAATACCAAATATCAGTGGGATCATCAGAAACCCCAAATGGGTACTGATACCATATCCGGCTAGCATATCAACACCGAGTCAGTTCATCGGTTTAACAACGGTCGACATAGGTTGCCTGCGTCGCCAAAAAATCAAAAAGATACCCATAGCCAACTGCCATGCACCATATAGAAGCATGGAAAATAGCGCCATATCTGCAACTGGGTTGCTCTCTCCCGCGACTATTGGAAAGAGAGACACCTTAAGTAAGAAACCCAGATTAATATTTCTAACCACCACTTCCATCTCTATGGCTCTATTATCTTCACTCGCTAGACCAAAGCCCTTGGTCAACCATATGCCCACTAGGCTGAGGCTAAGAATAAAGCCGCAAAGAACGGCAATATCATCGCCTGATGCATTGGCAAAATTGAGCCTACCTGCGCCTAGAGAGCCGATGACTATCATGCCAATGCCAGCCAAAGAACCCTTAACACAGAGGTTAGAAAATCGTTCGGCGTAATGGGGGAAGCGTTTTAAAAAAGCCATGCCCAACCCAAGCGGCAAGAGCAGGCAGAGACCTATCTCAATAGCGACTTTTGTTGCCGGCATCACAAAGCTATCGGTCATATAGTCAGATATTAGAAAGTCTAAAATCATCGGCGTGGTCACCAGGCAGGCGACCGAGGTCAGAGCGGTGATGCTAATCGAGAGCGGCACATTGCCCCGCGCCATAAAGGTAAAGATATTGGAGACTGTGCCGCCGGGAATAGAGGCAACAATAGCAATGCCAATCACCATGCCCGGGGGAAGATTAGTCAGCATAATAAACCCAAGGGCAATCAGTGGCACCACAATGAGTTGCATCAATAGGCCAATGGTCGCTGCCTTGGGTTGCATGGCGACTTTCTTAAAATCAGCAATTTGAAGGCCAGCGCCCATACCAAGCATGGCTAGTACAAGTTGCACAGCAGCCACCCAGTATTCGTACTCTATATACCAGGCAATCATAACGGTCTCCTGTTACTGGCTTTAAGGTTAATGCCGGCAGTGGTTAATTAGCCTTCAAGGTTTTTTAGTATTCCTGTGCTGGGTCTCTTTCTGTATTTTGTGGGTAGCGACCGCCAAGGCCAGTTCCCGGTGGCGCACCAATTCACCAAAATCTTCATTTAACCAGCGCACCAATGAGACGCATAGCAATACCATAATGGGAATCAACGGCGCTGAGCTCAGCACTGTCATCGACATCACTGTATCCAGTGTGCCTGACTGCAGAATCCCCGCAGTAATAATTGCCAGTAGCCCCGCCCAGGCCAAACGATTCCAACGTTTTGGCTCTGCATCGCTGGGTAAATTTTTGGCGCAGATGCTGGCCAGCACATAGGCGCCAGAATCAATGCTGGTGGCATAAAAAATAATGGATAATAAGGTAAACATGGCCAGAGTAAATTTACCCAATGGCATACTTTGAATTACCAGTGCATTAACAAATGACATGCCCTGAGTGGCAAGGATTTCTTTAACCTCAAGCGTACCCGTGGTTTCTAGATAGAGAGAGTACCCGCCCATAACGGCCATAAATAACCAGGTCCCAAGACAGCCCCAAGTTATCACGCCCAGTACCAGTTGACGGATAGTGCGACCGCGAGAAATTCGTGCAAAAAACAGACCGATCATACCTGTGTAAGCTAACCACCATGCCCAGTAAAAACCTGTCCAGTCTTCGGGGAAGCTACCGTTATTAATGGGATCAGTCCATGTTGCAGCGCTAACAAAATGACTGAACATTAAGCCGATACTATTGACCGTTAGGTCCATGATAAAAATACCGGGCCCAGCAATCAGTACAAAGATAATAGCTATAATAGCCAGGGCAATATTGATATCGGCCAGTACCTTAATGCCTGACTTTAGGCCGCGATAAACACTGGCACCAAACAGTGCAGTCCAAAATGCCAGCACCAACATTTTGATAAGCATGCTGTCGGGCACATCAAATAATGTGGCCAGCATGGCCGAAAGTAAGGGCACACCCAAACCCAGAGAGGTGGCAACGCCGCCCACAATACCCAATACAATAAAGATATCGATCAGGGTCTTAACGCGACCGCGGCCTGTTTTTGGCAGTGCACCATCACAGGCGCTACTAATACGCAGGGTGGTATAGCGCTTTACATAGAGCATATAGGCTATGGGAACGGCAGGTACCGCATAGATAGCCCAGCCTATGACACCCCAGTGAAAGAGCGGATACATATGCGCCCATTCGAAAGACTTTGCAGACCCGACCTCAATGCCCATGGGTGGGGTTTGCAAATAATAGATCGGCTCGGCAAATCCCCAGGCAATAACACCGGCGCCAATGGCAGCTGTGAACATCATCGCAACCCAGTGAATATTGGAGTACTCAGGCGGCTCATCTGGCGCACCTAACTTGACGTGTGCATAGCGGCCAAAGGCCAGCCATAGGCAAAAAACTACGGCGCTCACACCCACCGAGAGATACAGCCACAGAAAGTTACTCATGATGGCTTTGCGGCTATCGATCAGAAATCGAGCTGCTTCATCGGGGAAGATAACTAATGGAATAGCGCAGAGGAGAACCACGATAACGGAGGGGATAAATATAGTCCAATCGACTTGCGGCTCACTTTGGGGGTCTAACAGATTAATACTCGCTGGATCGCTCATAGAATTATTTTTGTGAAGGCGAGGAAGTAGAGTAACACAGTGCCATAGATAACTCAGAAATAGAGGCTATCAAGGCTTCTGAGCCGATAATACTTATGGGAGGCTTGCTCTATTCGAAGCGTTAACGTAGCCTATCTCACAACAAAAATAACAATAAATACCGCTCAGGTATCTCCAGGAAATTTCTATGACGGATCAAAAAACACCGGGTAAGCGCTATAGAAGTATGGTGCTGGTGCTACTGACTATTGTTTACGGCTTTAATTTTATCGATCGGCAAATTGTCGGTATTTTGGCGCCGTTTATCCAAAAGGACCTGGGGCTTACCAATACAGAGTTAGGGCTGCTAATCGGCTTGGCATTTGCGGTGTTTTATACCCTAGTGGCTATTCCTATCGCCTGGTTAGCCGATCGCTACAATCGGGTTAATATTCTCTCGATAGCACTAGCCGTTTGGAGTGGTTTTACCGCCCTAACCGGGCTGGCCGGCAACTTTATGCAGATCGGTTTGGCGCGCATGGGCGTGGGCATTGGTGAAGCTGGTGGCAGTCCGCCGTCCCATTCAATTATTTCTGATCTGTACCCTAAAGAAGAGCGCGCCGGTGCTCTGGGTGTTTATTCTATGGGTATTCCGCTGGGCATTATGGCGGCTTATTTCGCCACTGCTTCGCTGATGGGGGCGACAGGTGACGAGGTCAACTGGCGGCGTATCTTTATCTTTTTGGGTGTGACGGGCGTTGCTCTTGCGGTGGTTGTGCGGCTGGTGCTGCGCGAGCCGTTGCGCGGGGGTATGGAACTTGATAACCATGCAAACATTGTTCAGCCACCTTTTTTAGAGTCACTGAAGAGCCTGCTCAAAATTCCAGCCTGGTGGTCGATGTGCTTTGGTATCGCCTTTGGCTCTTTTGTGTCCTATGCCTTTTCTGCGTTCCAAACCAAGTATGTGGTTGCTCTGGACCCTAGTTTTGATTTTAAAACTCTGGTTATTATTCTCGGCGTTATCAATGGTACGACCTACGCCGGCGGTGCTTTTTTTGGCGCTAAACTTGCGGATAAATGGGGCGCTAAAAATATACGCGCCTATGGCTGGCTGCCTGCTATCGCGATAGGTATTTGCCTGCCCATTGGCATAGCAAGCTTTTGGGTGACGACGGTATGGGCGCATTTGGCCTTCACGACCTTTTTCTTACTTTTTTTGGGTATTTATCTAGGGCCTAGCTTTGCTATAGCTCAGACATTGGCACCGATCAATATGCGCGCCATGTCCACTGCACTGTTCTTTTTTATTCTTAATATGATCGCTCTGGGTGGTGGCCCTACCTTTGCAGGCTGGCTTATCGACGTCTTTAAGGCAGACAATGCAGACTTGCAGGCCATGCGTTATGCGATGACGGTGACCTGCCTGATGTTTATTCCATCCATTGTTAGCTTTTTGGTCGTTGCCCGTGTGCTACCTAATGACTGGGCGGCTGCAGAAAAACGCAATCAGGCTCTCAACAAAAGTTAGTCTGGATAAAAACTGAGACTGCTTCGATCTAGGGGCCTGTAGCTATAAACGAGTCAAGGCCCAGGAAGTCGAGCTTGCCAATGGTCACGCCATTGTGGCGCAAAATGTTATAGGTGGTGCTGATATGGAAATACATATTAGGCAGTATCCACAGGTTTAAATACTCCTGCCCGCTAAAGGTTAGTTCGTAGGGGCCAGCTGGCATCACAATGGTGGTGTCTGCCGAGCTATTAATACTCTCTTCTGACAGATCCTGTAAAAATGCTTGGGTACTTTCGATTCTGGCCTTCAGTTCGGAAAAGGTTGTCTCAATGTCCTCGTTGGTAGGGACTTCAACACCTGCCAGTCGGGCGCCGCCACGGGAAACCATATCGCAGGCAATCTGTACCTGTTTTATAAGTGGCAGCATATTGGGAAATAGGCGCGCGGTGGATAATACTGATTCGTCGATATCTTGTTCTGCAGCATAGGCGATGGCGCTATCAAGCAGGCCAGATAGATTACCTAGGTGGCGAATAAAAACTGGGATGGAACTGTTGTACATTGACATAAATTGCCTCGGTCATTGGAGCCTATTAAGGTTATTGGTTTAGAATTTTCGCGTCTCGCCAATATCTAACACCCAGCTGTGGCTATCGGCCAGCGGAGTATTTTCAGCGGCAGCTTTAAAGCGCGCTGGGGGTTCGTCAAGGGGCTCGTCGGATAGATTAAACGTACCGTAATGAATGGCCACGGCATTGTCGGCGCGCAGATCCAGCGCTGCTTGCACGGCCTCTTCTGGATTCATATGAGAGGCCTTCATCATGACATTGGGTTCATAGGCGCCGATGGGCACCGCGACTAAGTCAAAGGGCCCGAGTTTCTCACCGATCTTCTTAAAACCAGAGTAGTAACCCGTATCGCCGGCAAAGAAAAAGCGCCGCTGTGGTCCAGTGACGGCCCAGGACGACCACAGGGCTTTGCGAGTATCTGTGAGGCTGCGTTTGCTCCAATGCTGGGTTGGCAGACAATGGATAGTGGCAGTTTTATAGCTGACAGTATCGCCCCAGTCCATTTCCTGAACCTGATCAATACCATTTTTACGCAGCAGTTTGCCATTGCCGATGGGGACAAAGAATACGGTCTCGGGGTTGCGTTTGGCCAGCTTGCGCAATGTGGGCAGATCTAGGTGATCGTAGTGATTATGAGAAATCATTACAAAGTCGATCGCCGGTAAGTCATCGAGGGCAATCCCTGGTTTTACAAAGCGATTGGGGCCGGCAAAGGGTATAGGGCTTGGCGTATTTGACCAGATCGGATCGGTCAGAAATGTCAGATGCTCCATCTGTACTAACAATGTCGCATGGCCTATCCAGGTGGTGGTTGGCTCGCTGTGCATGGCGTTGTCGCGCAGGTAAGCGCCATCATTGGCAACCCGAGTTGGCGCTCCGGGCTTGCTGATAAATGAGGAGGCGACACGACGCATAAAAAAGGGCGCGCGCACCTTGATTGATATTTTGGACTCGTCTTTATCCATATTGATAAAACGGCCCTTGGCATCCTGTTCGGCGGGCTCGAAAAGTCGATCGGGCTGACCTGCCACTGGCTGTGCCGGGTTTAGCATAGCCAATAAGCCGATGGTGGTAAGCTGGCGAGAGAGCAGTTTATTTATCATTATAGACTCCTGAGAGAGCGGTTTATTTAACATTATAGGACGCCTGTGGGCAGAGAGTTTAACTGAAAAAACACTCTGAGATTTTTTTGCTGGTGAAGACCCAGAATTATTGAATAAGCTAACTACAGAGGACTGACTGAGAGCCTATAAGTTTGACAGATCATCAAGCAAGCGGAGTTGAATTGGCAGTACGTCAAATTTTGGGAGTCTCCGAGATCAGCCTCAATCCGTAAACCAGTGATAATAAAATCAAAGGCCAACAAATAGAGATTAATCTCGGATGCTGTCTGAAGTGTTGTGGAAATATGATTTACTGGGCAATGATAGCCATCATTTTTTGCGCAGTTTCATGGCCTGAATTTTGATTTTGACCCGTTACAAAGCGCTGCTCATCATCCACCACAACATGGGTTGCAAATATATCTCTAAAGGCACTGCTGCTTTCGAATATAACTCCGGCTTTACGCAGCTCTGTCTCCGGATGCTGTGGCGTAATTTCAATGTCCAGCTCTTTAATCTGTTTATCGGTAACTCCGGTCATGCGACGTCCGGCAATCAATAGATTCCCGTCGCGATCTTTGGCGTTAATCAGGCCCAGTACACCATGACAGACACCACCAATCACTGGCTTGTGCTGGGCGTAAAATGCATCACTTATTTTTTCGCCAAGAAGCTCTGAATAGCCAAGATCATAGGCTGCACCCCAGCCCCCTGATAAAAAGATAATATCGTATTGAGTGAAGTCTAGATCGGCGACGGATATTGAGTTTTTAACCTTGGCCAGAAATGCTGCGTCGGCCATAAAGCGGTCGTCTTCTGGGGTTTTTACAAGACGCCCTAGAGTTTGAGGGTCTACGGGAATAACACCCCCTTTAATGCTGGCGATATCGACCTGTATTCCGGCATCCATAAAGTTGTAATAGGGGTGAGTGATCTCTGAGGCCATTACGCCGGTGGCTGCGCCCGTTGTCTCCCCTGGTGCAGAGAGCACTGCCTGATTGGTGGCAATGATCAGTGCGCGTTTGCCTGCGGGTACCTGAGCTATTTCACCTTGGTATTCTGGATGCAGGCCAGCTTTGTGCAGTAATGTTGGCAGCGCGAGAGCCAGCAGCCCAACAATGACAATGATCCCACCTAACGTTTTCAATAATAGTGCTCTCATAAGATTCTCCCGATTATGTATTGTGGTGTTAGAGCAGGCTGTATTCTGGAGCTTGATTTGCAAACCGCTGTAATGATTATATTAACACTATATATGCCAGAAGTTAATAGACTCTTTGGTCACTGTATTTACGTTATTTCCACAGTGCTTGCTGGGACAATACTGCTATTAACTAAAAAAAGAACACCTACGGACGCTGGAGAGAAAACTATGTCAATCATTGTTAACCGCCGTGACCTCGACTTTGTTATGTATGAGGCCCTAGACCTAAATACGATTCTCGAATCTGAGCATTACGCAGATTATGATCGGGAATCTTTGGATGCAATGCTGGATCTCTGCCAGTCACTTGCTGAAGATCAGTTTTTACCCTTTGCCGCCAAGCTAGATGCCAATGAGCCCAAGTTTGTGGATGGCAAGGTTGAAACTATTCCCGAGGTCAAAGAGGCGATTAATGCCTACCGCGAAGCGGGCCTCTGTACCTCGGCCTATGATGCGGCTATAGGCGGTATGCAATTGCCATGGATGATGGATCAGGCGCTCAATGGCATGTTTGTCTGTGCCAATAATCCGGTGCATACCTATTTGTTTCTTACTCAGGGTGTGGCCAATATGCTTAACGCCTGTGGCTCCGATGAGCTCAAGGCTAGGTACCTGCCCAAGTTGGTAGAGGGTGAGTGGTTTGGCACCATGTGTCTGTCTGAGACTCAGGCGGGTTCATCGCTTGCGGATATTCGTACCAAGGCAGATGTGCGTGCCGACGGGGGTTACAATATTAGCGGCACCAAAATGTGGATATCTGGTGGCGAGCAAGATATCACCGACAATATTGTGCATATGGTACTGGCCAAGATTCCCGGTTCGCCTCCAGGGGTTAAAGGCATCTCATTATTTTTGGTACCGAAAAACCGTGTTAATGACGATGGCAGTATTGGCGATAGCAACAATGTTGCGTTGGCGGGCCTCAACCATAAGATGGGGTGTCGCGGCACCACAAACTGCCTGCTTAACTTTGGTGAGTCCGGTGAGTCGATTGGCTATCTGGTCGGTGAGCCGAATCAGGGACTAGCCAATATGTTCCATATGATGAATGAGGCGCGTATTTCTGTAGGCATGGCCTCAGTGATGGCGGGTATGGGCGGTTATCTCTACTCGCTGGATTATGCCCGCAATCGTCCACAGGGTCGTCCGCTGGTTAATCGCAATCCGGAAGATGCACAGATTATGATTAGCGAACATGCTGATATTAAACGCATGCTAATGACTCAAAAAGCCTTTGTTGAGGGCGCACAAACTTTAATTTATTACAGTGCTCAGCTGATTGATCAGCAGAAATTATCCACTGACAAAGAAGCCAATGCGCGCACTGACTTACTGTTAGGGCTGCTTACACCGATCTGTAAATCTTGGCCTTCTGAGTTCTGTCTGGAAGCTAATAAACTGGCTATTCAGGTATTGGGAGGCTATGGCTATACTCGTGAATATCCGGTCGAGCGTCTCTATCGCGACAACCGTTTAAATCATATTCACGAGGGTACCTGGGGTATTCAGGGTATTGATATTCTGGGCCGCAAGGTACAGATGCACAATGGTGCAGCCGTTGCAGTGTTGCGTGAAGAAATCCAGGCCACAGTTGACTCCGCTACTGGCATGTCTGGCTTAGCGGAGCACTGTACTCAGCTAAAGGATGCACTGGCACAGATTGAAGCGACGGTTAAGACGGTGAGTGAGGCGGCTGACCCATCGTTGGCACTGGCCAATGCGACCATATTCCTCGATGCTATGGGGCATGTGGTTATTGCCTGGATGTGGCTTAAGCAAGCGGTTGCAGCAACGCGAGGCCTGCAGCAAGGCACTGCAGCAGATACAGCTTTCTATCAGGGTAAATTGGCGGCAACACAGTTCTTCTTCCGCTATGAACTGCCTAAAACCGATGCCAGTTTGGCACTGGTGGCGGGTTTAGATAGCACCTGTTATGACCTCAGTGCCGATCAGTTTACCGGTAGCTAAAGCATATTAAGCGCAATTAGGTGTGGCCCATTATTGGTATTTTAGTGGGCCAGATCGATTCCATTCTTACTGTAAACACTGTCTAATAATCCGGATGAAAAGAATTACAAATAAGCTGGGGTGCTCGTCTTGAAGCCTGTAAATCAAAGTATTGTCTCGCCATTGGCAGCCGCTGTAATCAGTATTGATGTGAGTGACGGTCAGACTGTCGCCAAAGACCAAATTGTTGCCATTGTTGAATCGATGAAAATGCAAACAGCACTCACTGCGCCAGTTGCGGGAATAGTTGCCAATCTCTCTATTGTGCTGGGGGCCACTATTCAGGCTGGACAGCTGGTCTGCGAAATAAAGCCCACTGATGCGGACAGCGTGGTTGACAGTGCGCCAATGATTGAGGCAACCGGTACCGACAATAGTTTGCAGCAGCTCAATCAGCAGCTGGCCTTTACTCGTGATGATGCGCGGCCTGAAGCCGTTGCCAAGCGACATGCCAAAGCCTACCGCTCGGCGCGAGAAAACCTTTACGACCTCTGTGATGATGAGTCTTTTATTGAATATGGTCAGCTTGCAGTGGCGGCACAGCGCGATCGTAAAACAGCTAAATCACTAAAAATGGATACGCCGGCCGATGGCGTGATTACCGGTTTGGCGACGATCAATAGCGCAGAGTTTGGTCCGCAGGCGGCGCAGGTTGCGGTTATCGTCAATGACTACAGTGTTTTGGCGGGTACCCAGGGCTATTTTCACCATCGCAAAATCGACCGCATACTAGACCAAGCCAGCAAATTTGGTCTGCCAGTGGTTATGTATACCGAAGGTGGGGGTGGCCGACCTGGCGACACAGATGTTAAAACCCAGATAGCCGGATTGGACGTGCCCTCATTTGCCAATTGGGCTGGGCTAAGTGGTCGGGTGCCGTTAATAGCGGTGAACAATGGCTACTGTTTTGCGGGGAATGCCGCGCTGTTTGGTTGCGCCGATATTCGTATTGCCACCAAAACATCTTGGATAGGTATGGCTGGCCCGGCGATGATTGAAGGCGGTGGTCTGGGTAGCTTTAAACCCACGGACATAGGCCCGATTGATGTGCAGGCTAGCAATGGCGTGGTTGATCTGGTGGCTGACAATGAGGCACATGCCACTGATCTAGCGCAGTCCTGTCTAGGTTATTTTCAAGGTGACATACAAACTTGGCAGGCTGCTGATCAGCAGCGGTTGTGTGAGATGATGCCTGCCGATAGGCGCTATGCCTACGATATAAGAAACATTATTGTGCAGCTTGCTGATACGGATAGCTTTCAAGAGCTTACTCAGGCCCATGGGCAGGGCATTATTACTGGCTTTATACGTATTGAAGGGCGCGCTATGGGCCTGATAGCCAATAATTGTCGTGTTCTGGGTGGCGCTGTTGATGCTGAGGCAGCTGATAAGGCTGCGCGCTTTATTACCCTCTGCGATAGCTTTTCTATTCCGGTTCTGTCTCTGTGTGACACGCCGGGCTTTATGGTTGGCCCAGAGAGTGAGGAGCAGGCGGCGGTACATCGTATGGCGCAGCTATTTATTGCCGGCGCCAAAATGACCACCCCGATGGTGACGATCTTCTTGCGCAAAGGTTATGGTCTTGGCGCTATGGCCATGGCGGGGGGTAGTTTTCATCGTCCGATTTACAGTGCCGCATGGCCCAGCGGTGAGTTTGGCGGTATGGGCCTAGAAGGTGCTGTGCAGCTCGGCTTTAAGAAGGAATTGGATGCGCAGCCAGACTCTGCAGCGCGTGAGGTGCTGTTTAATCAGCTGGTGGATACCATGTACGAAAAGGGTAGGGCCACTGAGGCAGCGGCCCACCTTGAGATAGATGCAGTTATTGATCCGGCAGATACGCGCACGGTGGTGATCACTGCACTTAACTGCGCCTAAAAGGCCTTTGCTAAAGCGATCTCAGTCGACGTTGTGGTAGATATTCTGCACATCATCCAAGTTCTCGAGCATCGCCATAAAGCGCTCAAACATCTCAATGTCGTCACCCACGAGTGGTGCGCTATTTTGGGCGATAAACTGAATTTCATCGACATCGTAGTCAATCTCACCAAAGGCTTCGCTCAGAGCCTGCTTGGCTTTAAATGACTCGGTATGGGCCGCAAATACAGTTAGCATGCCCTCCTCATTTTCAATATCAACCACATCCACATCAGCCATGAGCAATGCGTCTAATACGGCCTCTTCTTCCTGTCCGCCAAACCTAAGAATGGTTAGATGATCAAACATATGGCTCACCGAGCCCTGGGTGCCAATCTTGGTTTTAGTTTTGGTAAAACACAGGCGCACATCGCCAAAGGTGCGATTTGGGTTATCGGTTAAACATTCAATAATCACCATGCAGTTGCCGGGACCATAGCCCTCGTAGCGGGCCAACTCGAAGTTTTCGCCGGCGCCGCCTTTGGCTTTTTCAATCGCCTTGTCGATAACATGGGTCGGCACCTGATCTTTTTTGGCGCGCTCGATCAGGCTGCGCAGGGCTAAATTACCTGTGGGATCAAGGCCGCCTGCCTTGGCGCAAACATAAATCTCGCGCCCATATTTGCTGTACACCCGTGCCTTGGCATCCGATGTTTTGGCCATGGATTCTTTGCGGTTTTGGTAGGCTCTACCCATTGTCAGTTCCAGTGAGAGGGTTAAAACGGGCGATTCTACAGCAGCCGCACCTCTATGTAACCGTTCAGTTGTTTATTGCGACAAATCGGTAGATGATGAGGTAAAAAACAACCTTGGTTAAAGGGGGTAGAACATGAGTTTTTACGATAAATATATCTTGCCCAGTTTTCTAAATTGCGCCTGTGGATCAAAGCCGATTAAGTATCAACGCAGCAAGGTGGTACCCCTGGCCGAGGGTGTGGTTTTAGAAGTGGGTATTGGTTCAGGTCTTAATATCCCTTACTACGACAGCACTAAGATCAGTGCGATTATTGGGTTGGATCCCTCCGAAGAGCTCAACAATATGGCAAAAAAAGTGGCTGCTGATAATGGTTTAGAGGTCGATTTTATTCTTGGCAGTGCCGAGGCAATTCCCCTGCCAGATAACCATGTTGATTCGGTGCTGGTCACTTATACCCTGTGTACTATCCCCGATGCGTTGTCGGCTAGTAAAGAGATGTGCAGAGTTTTAAAGCCAGATGGCAAAATGATCTTTTGCGAGCATGGGTTGGCACCTGACGCGGGTGTCGCTAAGTGGCAGGCAAGAATTGACCCCTACTGGGGAAAAATTGCCGGAGGCTGCCATCTTAATCGAGATATACCTCAGCTAATTCTGAGTGCAGGCTTTAACATTCAATCTATGGAGCAAATGTATTTGCCCAGTACGCCGAAATTTGCCGGTTACAACTACTGGGGTGTAGCTACCTGCTTATCATAAGAATGGACTCTCACAGCAGCCATGAGCGCGAAGCAGTTATGAGGGTGAATAGGTGCGCGAGCTAGAGTAGTTTATCTAGCTGGTCAGCCTCGACCAGAGCTCTTAAGTCACTCGATCCGCCGATCAAAGTACCATTGATGAAAATCATTGGGAATGAAGGCCAACCGGTCCACATTTTTAGCGCATTGCGACGACGCCAAAGTTTAAAGTAGCTACCGTACTCTAAATAAGCATGCTCGACACCCAGACTATTGAGCCTTTTTCGCGCTCTTTTTGGGGCCGGGTTTTGTGCCATACCAACAACCACGACTTTGTGCTTGGTAATAGCTTCTTGAACTTCCGTAACAATATCTGCGTGATTATCAGCGATCGTCTTTTTGATCGCAGGGTGAATATTGTTATCCGCGAGAATCTGGCGTGGCATAGATTTACCTTGTTATTGTTGTAGATCTTCGAGTCCAGAAAACACTTTTAATGCTTCTGGATTACTCAGCGCATCAGTATTATTGACCAGGTCATTATGCACTATCTTGCGCACCCCGAGTCCGACTATTTTACCGCTTACTAGTACGTGGAATATCTGTTACAGCAATAATCTTGGCTGGTACATGACGGGGTGTGGTTGCGGCGCGAATGGTTTGGTGAATTTTTTGTTGCAGATCGTCTGTGAGTCCAATGCCGTCGCGCAGCATGATAAATAGTACCGCCTGCACATCCTCCTGCCAGCCTTGGCATTGAGCGTGAGGTAGGCTTATTTACCCGGCGGCGCCACCCGCTATCAACGGCGGCTCAGCAAATGATAGGGCTGCTCCAAAGGGTATAGGGGGCAGGTCGATAATTGATGGATCGATAAGAAAAGGTCTTATTAACTGTGCGATCAACTCATAGCCTTCACGCATAATGTCATAGGAGATCTCTTTGCCTTCAGCAGACATATGGCTTAACCAATAGTCTGAAATCACCCATATGCTTTTAACTAGGCGTTGCAGTTCGCAATCAGTTACGCCGGGCTGGAGTAAATTTTGATTCGCTACAACCTCTAATAAAACGGAGGACTGCGTCATGCGCTGTCTGCGTTCTTTAGCGAAGCGATATTGAAGGTCTGGATCTCTGGCAAGAATAAAGTTTAGCTCATTATAAATAAAGCGGTAGTCCCAGATGAGCTTAAAATGACCCAATAGCATATCGGAAATATTTGAGATCTTTAGATCTGATAGAGGATAGAGTACGTTATTGATTTGTTTATCTAGCTGTGACCAAAGCGCCATTACAATTTGTTCTTTCGACGAAAAATGATAGTGCAGATTGCCTTTGCTAATGCCCGCCTTGGATGCAATTTTATCAAAAGATACTGATGCTGAACCGAACTGATTAAAGAGCTCTAAAGCGGCACTGGTTATCTTTGCTTGAGTTTCACGAGTGGCCATAATTTATTGCCTCTTCTATAGACATCAAAGAACTAGTTGTCGACTTGCAGCATATATTTTGCAACAGCCAACTGTGTTTCTGAATCTAGATAGTTTTGTGCGGGCATTTCAGGAAAATTATTACGCTTCTTAATCGGCGCATTAATATAGTCTGCAAGCCCCTGGGGATTACCCGCATACATAGCTTGAATCACTTCCACCGAAGGGCCAATTAAGCGTCCAGTATAGCTGTGACAACCGGTACAAACGCCTAGATAGGCAATCTCGCCTCGCTCTTCTGGGTTGATTACACGGGGTTTGGCACCACCTGCCAGTAAATAGGACTCGGTGCTGTCAGTATTGGTAAAGTCGCATTCTGCGTAGTTGCCAATACCCACAGTGCGATAGCGATGGCGATTGATAATACAGCTACCATCGCTGGATCCCACATGCACTATATCTACCGGGCCAGTGTGCAATTCAGTGAGTGCCACAGCGGTCACTTCGGGAATGGTGTCATAGCCATTATTGAGCATCACATTATCTAAAATCATAGTGCGATCAGAGTTGGGGTCTGACTCCACATCCATGGTGATGGTGGTGGCAAAGCTGTGATCATTGATAATAATGCCAGCAGTTTTATTGTTGGAAATAATATTACCTTCAATAATAACGTCGTC
>CAJXVK010000038.1 GCA_913060735.1 uncultured Cellvibrionales bacterium | reverse complement strand
AGATCCTCTCTGGTCTCGTGGGCTCGGAGATGTGTATAAGAGACAGAAACAGTACGGCGTTAATGGCGAAGTGGTCTGGGCTATGGCTGGTCGTAGCCTGAGTAAGTTAGAGCAGGTTCGCGATGAAATGGGGATTTCTGCTGATGTGCCCTTAGTTGTCGCCGATTCTTCTGATTTGGCCTCCATAACAGCTATGGTTGAGCGCACTGCCGTGGTGTGCACCACCGTGGGCCCCTACCAGCTGTATGGTAATGAACTGGTTGAGGCCTGTGCCGCGGCCGGCACCGATTATGTGGATCTTTGTGGTGAGCCGGGTTGGATGCACAAAATGATTGGAGCCCATTCTGAGGCTGCTGAAGCCAGCGGAGCGCGCATTGTATTTTCCTGCGGTTTTGATTCTATTCCCTTTGATTTGGGTGTGTTGTTTCTACAGCAAACCGCCGAGCAAAAACTGGGTGCTACAGTCCCCCGAGTTAGAGGCCGAGTACGTGCAATGAAAGGCACTTTTTCTGGAGGTACTCTGGCGAGCTTTCGCACAACGATGGCGGCAGCTGCTAAGGATCGTGATCTGATCAATGTTTTACGCAATCCTTTTTCGCTGACACCTGGCTTCACTGGGGCCGACCAGCCAAGGGGCGATAAACCTGTGTTTGATGAGGTACTGCAAAGCTGGATTGCGCCCTTTGTTATGGCTAGTATTAATACCAAAAACATTCATCGTTCAAATATGCTGATGGGGCATCAGTACGGGACAGATTTTGTCTATGATGAAATGATGATGACAGGCCCGGGCGAGAAAGGTGAGGCAATTGCCAACCATATTGCCAGTGATAACTCGATGGCTGAAGACCCACGCCAGCCAGGTGAGGGCCCAGATAAAGAAGAGCGTGAAAATGGTATGTATGACGTCTTGTTTGTCGGTCAGGCCACCAATGGTGATTTGGTTAAGGTGAGTGTGCAGGGTGATAAGGATCCAGGTTATGGCTCTACCTCAAAGATGATTGCCGAGAGCGCTGTTTGCTTGCTTAAAAATCCTGAGACTGCCAGCGGTGGAATCTGGACGCCAGCGCCTGCAATGGGTTCTCTGCTGATCGAGCGTTTACAGGCCAATGCAGGGCTTACATTTACTGTGGAAAGTTAAAGGAACTTTTACAGTCACCAAGCGAATTACAAAGCCGTTAACCCTAAGCATTGCTGTTCAGGGCTAACGGTGTTTTTGTACCTAAGCGCGGACTGTGGTGGTAGTATGCTTAAACGGACACCTAGTACTTACAGTTAATTATGTGCAGGCACCCCTAAGGCCCACAGAGAATGGAAGCCCAGTGAGTTAGTGATAAGTACCCACCTAGAGGTTACATTGTATGGATCTTCATCCGCTTAAAGATGCCCTGGTCAATGAGTTACACAATCGCCCCTTTCCATTAGTAGCGCTGCCAGCACAGATTTCCAGTTTGGTGTTTCTACACAGTGGAGACCGCCAAGCCGAGCTAGATAAGCTTGCTGAACTTGCCCAGTTTTACAATGTTCCCGGCCCATCCGAATCAGATAGCACCGACTGCTATTACCAAAGTTTCAAAACGTTTGATCTGCGCTGGGAATTTCATAATGAGTTCTCCACCTATACGGTTATCCGGCAGGGCAACTCCGAACAGCAGTTTTGCTTGAATGTATTTTCCCTTATCGACAGTGGCTGGGTTGAAAGCCTGGATGGGCAGCTAATTGCAGCTAATCATATTGATTTACGTCCCGCAGATAGCGCACCTAAAACAGCAGATGCCCTTGCCGAGCAGTTTAATGGCCAGCGTCTTGTCGGGGGGAATATCTATGATGGGCTGGCAACTATCTGGACCTCAGTTCAGGCAGACCCAGATGGTTTTATTCGCACTCTGGTGGTTGATGGGGGCCTAGATTCGTCTCAGGCGGGCAGGGTGATTCGCAACCTGTTAGAGATTGCCGCCTACCGGTCCATGACATTGTTGGCACTGCCGATTGCGCGGCTTTTAATGCCAGAGGTTCGCCAGCTCGAGCAGCGATTGGTCGAAACCAATGATAAGTTAAACAAGTTGGTTACTTTGGAAGATGAGCAGAGCTTGATGAATGAGTTGATCGCTGAAGCGACTCAGCTTGAGAAATTAGTGGCCGACCATAATTTTCGCTTTTCGGCCACAGAGGCCTATTTTAATTTGACCGAGAGTAGGCTGGATATGCTTCGGGAACAAAAAATACCGGCCATCCGTACCCTTAAGCAGTTTCATGCGCGACGGTTTATTCCCGCATTTAATACCTGTATGTCAGTTGTGAAACGCAAAGAAAACCTGTCCAAGCGCATTAGTCGCACCAGCGAATTGCTACACCTTAGATTACAGTTATCCCTGGAAACTCAAAACCAAGAATTATTGGCCTCTATGGATAGGCGCAGCGAAGTACAGCTGCGATTGCAGCAAACGGTAGAGGGTCTATCAGTGGTAGCAATGACCTATTACAGCATGAGTTTGATCTCGCTGCTGACTAAGCCCATACCCATTGAAGACTACCTGCCTATTTCTCAGCCCATAGCGCTAGCCATTGTGACCCCGATCGTTTTCTTCGGGTCTATTTTGGTGATCTTAAGAATTCGTAAGAAATTGCACAGCTAAGAGGTTAGAGGGGTTAGAGGGGTTAGAGGAGATAAAGAGCTTAGGGGCTAAGCGGTTCGGCGATTCCAGCTGATACAGTCTTCGAGGCTAACGCCATGACCGCCGAATATATCTAATGCACTGCCTATGGTGAGATCAACTTTGCCATTGGATAGGGACTCAACCAACTCAAGGTCAGCCGCAGAGCGGGCGCCGCCGGCATAGGTGGCAGGCACTGTGCAGTGATTGCCCAGTAGGTTTACCAAGTCTTTATCTATACCAGCCTGTAGGCCTTCAACATCCGCAGCATGCACCAGAAATTCTGCGCAGTGCTGTTCCAGTTCCGCAATAGTCTTTTGATTGACGGGGGTGTTGGTAATGGTTTGCCAGCGATCGGTGGCGATCATCCAGCCGTCATTGGTTCGTCGGCAGCTTAAATCTAATACTAGACGCTCGGCGCCCACTTCTGCTTTTATGGCTTCAAGGCGAGGCCAAGAAAGTTCTCCATTTTCAAACAGATAGGAAGTCACAATAATATGCGAAGCACCCGCAGCCAAATAGCCGGCAGCATTTTCAAGATTGACCCCACCACCAAACTGCAGGCCATTCGGGTAGGCGGTAAGCGCTTGGAGTACCTGCTGCTGATTATTGGGCCCAAGGGCAATAACATGACCGCCCGTTAGCTGGTGCTGCTGATAGAGTTTGGCGTAGTAAGCGGCATCTTGGCTGCTAACAAAATTGGTGTCTGCACCATCGTCGGTAAGGCTACCACCGACAATTTGTTTTACCTGACCCTGGTGCAGGTCGATACAGGGGCGAAACGCGGTCAAGGGTGTTAACTCCGAATAGTAGTTAGCGATGCTGCAGTATAACTTACTGCAGTGCTATTCCTACCTTTGAACCGTTGGTGCGATTAAGTTTCTGGCTAATATAATTGCCCGCAGCTACTAATTTCGGCAGGTCAATACCATGATGGATACCCAGACCATCAAGCATATAAACTAGATCTTCGGTGGCTATATTGCCGGAGGCTCCCTTGGCATAGGGGCAACCGCCAAGACCAGCAACAGAGCTGTCCACTGTACTAATACCGAGCTGTAATGCGCGCAATATATTCGCAAGTGCCTGACCATAGGTGTCGTGAGCATGGATAGCGAGTTGCTCTGGAGCAATGTCTTTTAGTAGCCCGTTGAGTAATGTCTCAATAGCGGCGGGGGTGCCAACGCCTATGGTGTCGCCAAGGGAAACTTCATAGCAGCCCATGGCCAGTAACTGCGCTGCCACTTGGGTGACCGCCTCTCCATCTACCGCACCCTGATAGGGGCAGCCAACCACGCAGGAAATATAGCCACGCACGGCTAACCCGGCACTAAGGGCCTCTTTAGCGACCGGCCTAAAACGATCGATACTCTCAGCGATCGAGCAGTTAATGTTCTTTTGACTAAAGCTCTCTGATGCAGCGGCAAAAACCGCTACCTCCTTAACACCACAGGCAATAGCGCGCTCCAGGCCCTTCATGTTGGGCGTTAGGGCCGTATAGGTGGTGTTCGCATGACTAGGCAGCTCGGCGAAGACCTCGTCGCTACCGGCCATCTGCGGCACCCATTTGGGACTGACAAAGCTACCGGCCTCAATGGTGGTCAGCCCTGCATCGGTTAAGCGGCTAATAAGCTCAACCTTGGTAGCCACATCTACAGCAACCTTTTCATTTTGTAGGCCATCGCGGGGGCCCACTTCAACAATCTTTACGCTACTGGGATAGTTCATTCGCTGTTTGCCTCAAAAGCCAATAATTCACTGCCGCCATCAACTAGATCTCCTGGCTGAAAGTAGAACTCAGTAACCGCGCCATCGCTGGGCGCAATAATGCTATGTTCCATTTTCATCGCCTCCATCACCAATAGGGTATCGCCTTTATTTACCTTGGTACCTATATCCACCAATAGCGCTACCAGAGTGCCATTCATCGGTGCATTAAGATTGCCGCCGTGGGCGTTTTCGTCATCAGTACCCAAATCTGGTTGTACTTCAGCGCAGTGAAAGAAACCTTGAGGGGTAAATAAATCGAAGCCGGTATCAGTAGGTGCGATAGTAAGGCCATCGAGGCTGGTATTGGAATCGACGGTTGTCTCTACCACTGCACGCTGTATTTGCATTTTAAGATTTGGCTGCGGCAGTCCCCAGCTAGTATTTAAATGCCAAGGCGAGTTGGGTTCGCTGGAGAGGCTAGCTGCTTCAATAGCCTGCTGTTGACGCTGTTCAATGATAGCCGCTGCAGCTAGAGGTGCCGCGTAATCGATATCGGAATCGCGCTGGCGAAATATCTCTTGCTCATGCTCCTCAATATAGCCAGTGTCGACATCACCGTGCTGAAAGGCCTGACTTGTGGCCAGATTATAAAGAAAGCCAATATTAGTGGTCAGCCCGCCGATGCGATATTCGCTCAGCGCCTGAGTTAAGCGTTGTAGTGCACGATCCCGATCTGTATCCCACACCACCAACTTAGCAACCATTGGGTCGTAATAAATGCTCACTTCATCGCCTTCAACGACACCTGTATCAACCCGAACATTGGCGTTTTCTAGCGGCGCCTGCAGATGCTTTAATATTCCAGTAGCAGGTAAAAAGTCATGGTCTGGGTCCTCGGCATAGATGCGAGCCTCAAAGGCATGACCACTGATAGTTAATTGATCTTGAGAGCAGGGCAGAGGCTCACCGCCAGCGACTCGCAGCTGCCACTCGACCAGGTCTTGGCCACTTATCATCTCAGTGACAGGATGCTCGACTTGGAGGCGAGTGTTCATCTCCATAAAGAAAAACTCACCCTGCGCATCGAGAAGAAACTCCACAGTACCCGCGCCTTCATAATTAATGGCTTTAGCCGCTTTAATGGCTGCTTCACCCATCTGTTTGCGCAGAGCATCGGTCATGCCGGGAGCTGGCGCTTCTTCGATAACTTTTTGATGGCGGCGCTGCACAGAACAGTCTCGCTCAAATAGATAGACTGCATTTTTATGGCTGTCGCAGAAGACCTGAATTTCAACATGCCGCGGTTTTAGCAGGTACTTCTCTACCAGCATAATATCGTCATTAAAGCTGTTTATTGCTTCGCGCTTAGCCGCGCCTAAGGCCTCATCAAATTCAGCCTCAGAATAAACGGCGCGCATACCTTTGCCACCGCCACCGGCGGCGGCTTTAAGCAGCACCGGATAACCCATTTGATTGGCGGCCTGTTTAATAATGTCAGGGTTTTGATCATCGCCATGGTAGCCGGGCACCAGAGGTACGCCAGCGTCAGCCATAATGGTTTTGGCTGCAGATTTAGAGCCCATGGCTAAAATAGCTTCAACGGGTGGACCTATAAAAACCAGATTGTTGGCCGCGCACTGACGGCAAAATTCTGCATTTTCAGAGAGAAAACCATAGCCGGGATGAATTGCTTTAGCCCCAGTTTCAAGGGCAGCCTGAATGACTTTTTCAATGACCAAATAGGATTCGTTAGACGGCGAAGAGCCTATGTGGACCGCTTCATCTGCCATCTGTACATGCAGTGCATGTCGATCGGCATCACTGTAAACAGCTACGGTCGCAACACCTAGAGCACGTGCTGTTTTAATAATGCGGCATGCAATTTCACCACGATTAGCAATTAGTATCTTAGTAAACATAGCAGGTATTAATCCTTTAACCAGTAAGGTTTTCTTTTTTCCAAAAAGGCATTTAAACCCTCTTGACCTTGCTCGCTAACACGAATGCCAGCGATGATTTCGCAGGTATGATCAATCAAATTCTGATCTATAGCGTGACCGCTAATATCAGATACCAGCTGCTTAGCAGCTACTACTGCCTCGGGCCCGTTAGCCAATAATGCATTGACAAGCAGATTGACCTGATCATCCAAATGCTCGGCATCAATTACCTCGCTAAGCAAACCAATATGCTTGGCCGTTTGCGCATTGAAACGCTCGGCCGTCGTAAAGTATCGGCCTGCAGCACGCTCGCCAATAGCTGCAATAACATAGGGTCCGATAGTAGCCGGCACCAACCCAATCTTAACTTCACTTAGACTAAATGTTGCAGCAGTTGCCGCCACCGCCATATCACAGCAGCTGACCAGCCCCACAGCGCCACCAAAAGCAGCGCCCTGAACTCGGGCTATAGTAGGTTGAGGTAGTTCATTTAGCGTTTTAAGCATGAGGGCTAGCGCCTGAGCATCTTGCAAATTCTCATCATAGGAGTAATTGGCCATGCGCTTCATCCAGTCGAGGTCAGCGCCAGCAGAGAAGCTTTTTCCCTCAGAGCCCAAAACCATAACGCGCACATCTGCGTTTGATGCGACCGCACTAAAAGCCTCTGTCAGCTGCGTAATAATTTGGTCGTCAAATGCATTGTGTTTTTCGGGATTACTTAACGTGACCCGAGCAACCCCAAGGTTATCAATTTCAGTAATCACTTTATCCATTGCTTATACTCTTTTTTTGTAACGTAAAAATTTTGGTTAATCCAGAGATCCTTCTTTGTGCTACCTCTCAAGATGACTTAGGCCATAGGCCTAAGTCACATTCTGAATACACCAAATTTTGTTTCTTCTATTACCTGGTTATGACTCGCCGATATAGCTAGCCCCAACACCATGCGAGTATCCGCAGGGTCAATCACACCATCATCCCAAAGTCGTGCGGAGGCATAGTACGGATGCCCCTGATGCTCATAGTTGTCAATAATAGGCTGCTTAAACTCAACCTCATCGTCAGCGCTCCAGTCCTTGCCGTCACGCTCGTACTTATCTCTGGTGACTTGAGCCAAAACGCCAGCCGCCTGTTCACCACCCATCACCGAAATACGCGCATTAGGCCACATAAACATAAATCGCGGGTCATAGGCACGGCCGCACATCCCATAGTTGCCGGCGCCAAACGAACCACCAATGAGTACCGTAAACTTTGGTACATTCGCCGTGGCGACCGCAGTCACCATCTTGGCGCCATGCTTGGCGATACCATCATTCTCATATTGCTTACCGACCATAAAGCCGGTGATATTTTGTAAGAACACCAAAGGGATTTTGCGCTGCGCACAGAGCTCAATAAAGTGCGCGCCTTTTTGTGCCGACTCGCCAAATAAAATGCCATTGTTAGCCACAATACCCACAGGGTAGCCAAAGATTCGGGCAAAGCCACAGACCAGAGTAGTGCCATACAGCGCCTTAAATTCGTCAAAATCAGAACCGTCGACAGTGCGTGCAATAATCTCCCTCACATCGTATGACTTACGCGAATCGGCAGGTACCACACCATAGATTTCGCGAGCATCGTAGGCAGGCTCAACCGCGTCTTTTAAATCGCCATTTACCGGCTTAACGCGATTGAGTCTCGCGATAGCTTTACGGGCGAGATCAAGGGCATGGTGATCGTTGTTGGCATAGTGGTCAGCAACTCCAGAGGTGCGGCAGTGCACATCAGCACCACCTAAATCTTCCGCCGTCACCACCTCACCAGTAGCTGCTTTAACCAGCGGCGGACCGCCTAAAAAGATGGTGCCTTGCTCTTTGACAATAATTGATTCATCCGCCATAGCTGGCACATAGGCGCCACCCGCTGTACATGAACCCATCACCGCCGCAATTTGCGGAATATTGCGCGCCGACATATTGGCCTGATTAAAAAAGATGCGACCAAAGTGTTCGCGGTCGGGGAAGACATCATCTTGTCGCGGCAGATTGGCACCGCCAGAATCTACCAAATAGACGCAGGGCAGATTGTTCTCGGCAGCGATGGCCTGAGCGCGCAGATGTTTTTTTACTGTAAGGGGGTAGTAGCTACCGCCTTTAACCGTTGCGTCATTGGCGACCACCACACATTCTTGACCACTGACTCGGCCAATACCGGTAATAATGCCTGCAGCTGGAACATCTTCACCATAGACATCATGAGCGGCCAGTGCCGATAACTCTAAAAAAGGAGAGCCGGGATCTAGTAGCCCCTGGACCCGTTCCCGCGGTAATAACTTACCACGGCTCACGTGACGCTCGCAGGCTTTGGTACCACCACCCCGAGTAATATTGGCAATGGTTGTCTTTAGATCATCGACCTGAACCTGCATCGCCTTAGCATTGGTAGCGAATTCAGCACTTTTAATGTTGATGTTACTTTTGATTGTTGTCATAGGGTTTCCTCATGCTGCCTGTTAGGCGGTCTGGGTAAATAACTCGCGGCCGATCAGCATGCGCCGCACTTCAGAGGTACCAGCACCAATCTCATAGAGTTTGGCATCGCGCAGTAACCGGCCAGTAGGATATTCATTGGTGTAACCATTACCGCCCAGTGCCTGAACGGCTTGTAGTGCTATTTGCGTCGCTTTCTCTGCGGTAAATAAAATCACCGCAGCGGCATCTTTGCGTGAGTCCTGACCCATATCGCAAGCCTTAGCGACGGCATAGAGGTAGGCGCGAGAGGCGTTTAGCTCTGCATACATGTCGGCAATCTTGCCCTGCATTAATTGGAACTCACCAATCGCCTGACCAAACTGTTTGCGTTCGTGAATGTAGGGCAGCACCACGTCGAGGCAGGCCTGCATAATGCCCACAGGGCCACCAGAAAGTACCGTGCGCTCGTAATCCAAACCAGACATCAATACCGCCACACCACGACCTTCACCACCGAGAATATTCTCCGCGGGAACCTCACAATCCTGAAACACCAGCTCACAAGTATTTGATCCACGCATACCTAACTTGTCGAGTTTTTGGTGACGGGAGAAGCCGGGGAAGTCGCGCTCAACAATAAAGGCGGTTATGCCTTTAGAGCCAGCTTCTAGATCAGTTTTAGCGTAAATAATATAGGTATGGGCATCAGGACCATTGGTGATCCACATCTTATTGCCATTGAGAATATATTTGTCACCGCGTTTATCGGCTCGGAGTTTCATACTCACCACATCAGAGCCGGCGTTGGGTTCACTCATGGCCAAGGCGCCAATATGTTCGCCCGAACAAAGTTTGGGTAGATACTTTTGTTTTTGTTCCTCAGTGCCATTTTTATGCAACTGATTAACACAGAGGTTGGAATGGGCACCATAGGAGAGAGCAACTGACGCCGAGGCACGGGAGATTTCTTCCATGGCGACGGAGTGAGCCAGATAGCCCATGCCCGAACCGCCATATTGTTCATCAACCGTAATGCCCAGCAAACCCATATCACCCAGCTTGCGCCACAGATCCATCGGGAATTCATTGTTACTGTCTATTTCCGCAGCGCGAGGTGCTAGCTCAGCAGCACAAAACTGAAAAACGCTTTCGCGAAGCATGTCGATATCTTCGCCAAGATTAAAATTTAAAGTGGGATAGGAGGTATTCATAGATTAGGTGAGTCCACTGGATTTGAGGGCTTTAATGCAGTCAGCTTCAGCCTTATTGAGGTCTTTGAGCAGCATGCTGATGTCGTCCAGCTGCTGATTGAGTTTGTGTCGCTGGGTCTGTATCGCACCAATGAGTTTATTTAGCTGATCAATATTTGTTTTTCCCGGCTCATACATATCGATAATTTCACGGGAGTCATCTAGAGATAGGCCGAGGCGTTTGCCGCGCAAAATAAGCTTGAGGCGAGTGCGATCTGCGGGACTATAAACCCGCGTTTGCCCGCGGCGGGCAGGAGCTAGAAGCCCGAGTTCCTCGTAGTGGCGGATAGTTCTGGTGGTAACCTCAAACTCTTTAGAGAGCTGAGAAATACTGTATTCGGCCATAGCGGGGCTTCATTGATTGGGTCTATAACCAGAGTATAATATTACTTTTACGTTAACGTAAAGCAGTTGCGAGTAATTTATTTGGCCAGTATGGCTATAAAGTGAGGGATTGACGGGCTAATCCAGTTTCAAATCCATCTGATACTGAAATAACTCAGTGTTATAAAGTGCCACCAAATAGTCCACCAACATTTCCTTATCATCATCTTGATAATAGGATCGACGCACTAAACTCAGCAGTGGAAAGCCAACTGGTACCTGCAGGTGACTGGCAATAGCCGCGGTAGCAGGCACAGCACTAATCGTCTGATTGATATGGCTGACAATCATGCCGCTTTCACGAAAGTATTGGTGCCGAGATTGGTTAATAAAGATATCGCTGTTTTCTGGACTGTCTACCCCAGCACTCCAGCTATCGAAGTAGCCGAAGAAAGCGTCAGCACGCTCGCGTTTTCGAACTAAATGAAACAGTGAGTCGTTATTGGCGAGACAAAACTCTGTCCGGATATTTTGCGGCGGGATAACAACTCTGCAATCTAGTACTTCGGCGACAGAGTTCTGAGCGATACTATCAATTTCTTCTAGCACCCCGAGCAGAGGGGCCTGCACGGGTTTGGGTGTGTACTTGTAAGTGATATGAGTGCCTTTGCCCCGCGCCCGTTCCACCAGGTCCTCTGCGGCCAGCTCATTGACGGCTCTTTTCACTGTAATACGAGATACGTTAAAGGCTTCGGCTATTTCTTTTTCGCTGGGCAGTTTCTCACCTTGATGAAAGGTGCCATCCGTAATATAGCCTTTGATCAGACTATAGAGCTGGTGATAAAGAGGCGAGGGTAGATCTTCAGAGATGAGATTGCGCTGGCTTTGGCTAAAAAGTACTTCCCCTGTTCGCGCCGTCATATAGATCTCTTTTAATTCGTTCGAATAAATAATTATGTTGTGCTGTAAATTGGACTTTGGTATAACAATATACCATTAGGTAAACTATTGCCAAGGTCCGGTGCTGACGTGGTACATATTACCTTGCAGTTGCACGCCATAGTAGGGTTTTCGCTGCTAACGCGGCTAGATTGATTTGCTCCAAGGAGAGAGATGAAGCTTTACCGTTTAGGCCAATCGCCATTTTACGAAAAGGAGACTGCATGAAGCAGGCTCTGGCAGGTGTACGTGTTCTCGACCTGACGCATATGTTGTCTGGGCCCTATGGCAGTATGATTTTGGCTGATCTGGGCGCTGAAACGATCAAGGTAGAACCCTGCCATGGTGAGGGTACCCGCAAACTGTTGGCCACTGACCCTAAAAACTCTCTCGAGGGTATGGGCGCTTATTTTATTACATTAAACCGCAATAAGAAGAGCGTTGCGGTAGATTTAAAAACTGTAGAGGGCCTGGCACTCTTTAAAGACCTAGTTACCGAGGTTGATATTGTAATCAGCAATTTTGGAGCTGGGGTTCCAGAGCGGTTGGGTATTGATTACAGCTCTCTGAGTGAAGTAAACCCGCGAATTATCACCTGTACTGTGTCTGGCTTTGGCTCAGATGGCCCGGGTAGCAAGCGCCCTGCTTTTGATCAGGTGGCGCAGGCCATGGGTGGTGGCATGTCGATCACCGGCTCAGATTCTCAGCATATGGTGCGCGCTGGTATCCCCATTGGTGATCTCGGTGGCGGAATGTTTGGTGTAATGGGTATTTTGGCAGCGCTCTATGAGCGCGAGCGCAGTGGCCTTGGTCAGCATGTGGATATCTCCATGTTAGATTGTCAGATTTCCATGCTCAACTATATGGCGACCATGCACTTTCTGTCCGGTGAAGATCCATACCCAATTGGCAATAGTCATTTTGTGCATGTGCCTTACAGTACCTTTACCTGCTCTGATGGCTTTGTGGTGATAGCGGTTATCACAGATAACTTTTGGCACAACCTTAAGGAGGTGGTTACCTGTCCAGAGTTTGATAATGACAAATACGATAGTCAGCCGGGTCGGTGGGAAGATCGGGATATCATAAATACTGCCTTAAATAAGGTTTTAAGCGGTAATACTTGCCAGTACTGGCTGACGCAGCTGGAGGCTAAGCGTATTCCCTGCGCGCCGGTCAATACATTGAGTCAAGCACTCACCGACAGTCAGGTACTGCACCGCAATATGGTGGTGGATTTAAAGCACCCCAGTGGCCGTTCAACCAAGGGCCCGGGCAACCCGATAAAGCTATCGCGCAGCAGCGATGAAGAGTTTTCCGCTGCACCAGAGTTGGGGCAGCATACCGACGAGATAATGACCCAATTGCTCAATCTGAGCGTAGAGCAGATAGAACAAATGAAAGTGCAGGGGATCATTCGATGATGTCAGATAAAATAATAATTACTGATGTTGGTCCGCGAGACGGCCTACAGAATCAGCCGAAAATACTCACCATCGAGCAGCGCTTCGCATTAGTGGAGGCGATTGCTGAGGCCGGCGTGCCGCAGATAGAAGTGGGTAGTTTTGTCTCGCCCAAAGCCGTGCCCGCCATGGCAGGGACTGATCAGGTATTTTCTGCCCTCGAGGACATTGGCTTCACAACACCTACTATCGCCCTAATACCCAATATGAAAGGCTATGAGCTAGCCAGAGCTGCAGGCGCTAAAACTGTCACCATGGTGCTCTATGCCAGTGAAGGTATGGCGCAGAAAAATGCTGCTATGAGCATGGCTGAAGCCGAAGCGATTACTCTTGATATTCTTTCGTTGGCCAAACAAGATAATATCGAGGTGATAGCTACTATCGCTGTTGCCTTTGCCTGTCCCTTTGATGGCCCGACTGACCCAACCGTTGTAGAAGAAATTGCGGCAAAATTTATCAGGGCTGGTGCCGATCAGCTGGTATTGGCCGATACCATTGGTGCAGCCGACCCGCAGCAAGTTCGAGCACTGACATCAGCACTGGTAAAAAGTCATGGTGCAGCCAAACTGGGCTGTCACTTTCACGATACCAGAGCCATGGGCCTAGCCAACGTTTATGCGGCTGTGGAGTCTGGTATTCGACGTTTTGATAGCTCTATTGCAGGTTTGGGTGGATGTCCATTTGCGCCTGGTGCCTCTGGAAATGTGGCCACCGATGACATTGCCATGATGTTGCAGCAAATGGGCTTTGCAACAGGTATAGATTTAGATAAATTAATGCAGGCCTCTGATTTAGCGCAGACATTAACGGGCACCGCGCCTGGAGGTAGATCAAAAGCTTGGTTGCAGGGGCACTTGGCTAAGCAGGCAGGTTGACAGAGAATAAGAAAAAGCCAGAACAGATAATAATAGTTAAAAGCGTTCGGAGATAAAAATGAGCTACAGATTAGGTGTCGATGTAGGGGGTACATTCACAGACCTTCTGCTGATCAATGAAGATACAGGGAAAACCCACACGGCTAAAGTGCCGTCTACGCCAGAGGATTCCTCCATTGGTGTGCTCAATGGTATTGCGCGTATCTGCGATGAGTCCGGTGTTAATCCAGCGGATGTAACAAGAGTGATGCATGGCACCACGGTTGCCACTAATGCGGTGCTTACGGGGCGCGGCGCCAAAGTAGGCCTAGTGACCACCTCTGGCTATGAAGATACCTTGCAGGTGGCGCGATCGTTCTGCCCCGGTGGTTTGGGTGGCTGGGTCAGCTTTGTTAAAAAGCCACTTTTAGCTCCGCTTGAATTGACCATTGGTGCCCATGAACGCATTGGTGCCGACGGTGCAATAGTGTCTGGCCTCGATGAAGACCAGCTGCGCAAAGACCTGAAGACTCTCCATGCAACCGGCGAAGTTGAAGCCCTGACCATCTGCTTTATAAATGCCTACATTAACGGTGCCCATGAACAGCGCGCCAGCGAAATTGCCGCTGAGATATTTACTGATACGCCCATTTCTATCTCCAGTGATGTTGTGCCGGAGATGCAGGAATATGAACGCACCGAAACCACGGTAGTGAATTCTTATGTGCGCCCGGAAGTGGCTAGCTATGTGAGCAACTTGCAGGCGGCGCTGGATAAGAAAATGGGTTCAGATACTCAGCTATCGATTCTGCGCTCTGATGGTGGTCTGGCCTCGGCCCGAGCTTCGGCAGAGTCGCCAGTGAATATGCTGATGTCTGGCCCAGCTGGCGGTGTATCCGGTGCTATCTACTTCTGTAGCCGCGCTGGTTACGACAATATTCTAACCTGCGATATGGGTGGTACCTCTACCGATGTAGCCCTGATTCAAAACTCCCGCGCCCGTGTGCGCCGTGAAACGATTGTGGCCGATGTGCGGGTTCGTGCTCCTTCAGTAGATGTTCGAACTGTAGGTGCTGGTGGTGGTTCAATTGCCTTTGTTCCCGAGTTAACCAAAGCACTGCGCGTGGGCCCTGAGTCTGCCGGTGCCGTGCCGGGTCCGGCTTGCTATATGAAGGGTGGCGAGCAGCCCACCGTATGTGATGCCAATGTGGTGTTGGGCTATTTGCCCTCTGATGTGCAGTTGGGCGGCAAGATGGAAATTAATCGTGAGGCGTCTGTGGCCGCGGTTCAGTCGGTGGCGGATGCGATCGGCATCGACCTGATGGAAGCAGCGGAAGGCATTATCAAGATTGTAAATGAGTCGATGTTTGGCGCTCTGCGTCTGGTGTCGGTGGAGCAGGGCTATGATCCCCGAGATTTTGCCTTGGTTGGTTTTGGTGGTGCAGGTCCATTGCATGCCAATGCCTTGGGAGTACTGACCGATGCCTGGCCGGTGATTATTCCGCCGGGACCCGGTGTTCTTTGTGCCTATGGTGATGCAACCACTCAGGTGCAAGATGAAGCGGCGCGTACCTACCTAACCATGGCCAGTGATCTTGACGACGCACAGTTGACCTCTGATTTACATGAACTTCAGGCGCGTGCGGGTGAGGCGCTATTAAAAGACAATATCCCGGCCTCAGAACATGAAATTACCTATCAGGCGGATCTGCGTTATGCCGGGCAGGCTTTCCAGATCACTATCGACTTTACTGAAGCCGAGCTTAAGGAGAAGGGCGTAGCACTGCTGACCGACCAGTTTGATGCGGAGCATGAGCAGTTGTTTACCTTTAAGTTGGATGACGGTCACGAGATATTGATGATTCGTGCGGTGGCCAAGGCTCGAGCCAAATCTATCGCCGAGCGTCAAATTGGCGAGACCGGCATGAGCTTGGAGCAGTGCAAGATTATTGCCAGCCGTTTCTATTACGAGGGGGATTGGTACGCCGCCAATATCTATGATCGCAACAAACTCAATACGGGTTTGAAGGTGCTGGGTCCAGCCATTGTTGGTGAGATGGATTCAACCACCGTTGTATTGCCGGACTTTGTCGCCGAGGTCGATGCCGTGGGCAACTTACTGATCAACCCAGCGAATGGAGGACAATAAAATGACGGCAAGATTATTAGAAACCAATAAAGAGCCTCTAAACAATGTTGATGTCGATGGTGTGACTGTCGATATTATTGAAAATGCCCTGCGTAATGCACGGGAGGAAATGGACGCGGTACTGTTTAGAACTGCCATGTCTCCAGGTATCCGCGAGCAGGGTGACTGCTTCCCGATGATCGCAAATAAAGAAGGCAAGATGGTAGTGGGCCAGTTTGGTTCATTTATCGGCCCCTTTTTAGAAGCCTATGATGAAGAGATCGAAGAGGGGGATATTATTCTCACCAATGATCCCTATATGTGTAATGCCGCGGTCTCTCACTTGCCCGATTGGGTAGTGTTGGTGCCTATATTTAAAGATGGGCGCCATATTGCCTGGTCGGCTATGTTTGGTCATATGTCAGATAATGGCGGCATGGTGCCGGGCTCGATTCCCATCGAAGCTACAACCATCTTTCAGGAAGGCATTCGTATTCCGCCAACCAAGCTGTACAAGAAAGGTGTATTGCAGTCGGATTTACTGGAGCTGATTTTGCACAATGTGCGCACGCCTCAGTGGAACCGTTTTGACTTAAATGCATTGGTAGCGGCCTGCAATACCGCGGCCAAACGCTGTGTCGAATTGGCCGTACGCTTTGGTGATGAGGTGTTGTTCTCGACCATGGATATTATGTTGCAGCGCAACTACAACGCCATGAAGCATATTATCGGTATGTTTATTCCCGAAGAGCCCCGCGAGTTTGAAGACTATATTTGCGATGATGGCATGGGCATGGGTCCCTACAAAATTAAGTGCACCATGTGGCGTGAGGGCGAGAAGGCGATCTTTGATTTTGCCGGCACGGACCCCCAGGCCCAGAGCTCGGTGAACTTCTTTCTTAACGAAGATATGTTCAAAATGTTCTTTGGTTCATTCACCATTAATGTGGTGGACCCGCAGATTGTGTTTAACGATGGTTTCTATGATCTGGTGGATGTGCGCATTCCTCAGGGCACCCTGTTAAAGCCTAATTACCCAGCGGCACTGTCGGGCAGAACTCATGCACTGGGCCGCATCTTTGATGTGCTCGGCGCTCTGCTGGGTATGGGTGCGCCAGAGATGATGCTGAATGCGGCGGGCTTTTCTGATTCGCCCCACCTGTTCTTCTCTGGCTATGATTCTCGTCCGGGCAAAGGGGATGAGTGGTTCCAGCTATTTCAGATTGGTTTTGGTGGTGTTCCCGGTCGGCCCGTCGGTGATGGCCCAGATGGCCATAGCCTATGGCCTGGCTTTACCAATGTGCCCAATGAATTTATTGAGTCCTACTTCCCGTTGCGTATCGAACGCTACGAGACTATTCCTGATTCCGGAGGTGCTGGTTTGCACCGCGGTGGTAATGGTTTAAGTGTGGCCTATCGGTTCCTCTGTGATGGTGATATAGGTATTCACGATGAGCGCTGGCTGACCTATCCCTGGGGTGTACTTGGGGGTGAGACGGGTCTGCGTTCGACCAAGCGGCTAGTGCGGGTGGATGGCTCTGAACAATGGCTGCCAGCCAAGGCCGAGGGTATTAAAGTTAAAACGGGCGATATGCTGTATTTCAATACCTGGGGCGGCGGTGGTTGGGGCGACCCATTTGCCCGCGACCCGGAGTTAGTACGTCAGGATATTAATCGACGGCTGGTGACAGTCGAGGGAGCCAAGCGCTACGGCGTTGTGATGGCCGCGGATGGATCTGTAGATGAGGGTGCAACGGAAAAGTTACGCACCGAATTAAAAGCCGCCGCTGGAGAGCCAGCACTGTTTAATTTTGGTGGTGATGTGGAAGAAATTCGCGGCCGTTGTGAAGCGGAAACGCATTTGCCGGCGCCAACTAAGCCGGTTTTTATTGGCAGTAAATAAAATAGAAAATAGAAGATAGAAAATAGAAAACAATAAAATGTTTAATTGAGGGGAAGAAAATGAAAACTACATTTGTACAAAAAGTATTAGCTTTATCCATATTAGCCAGTATGACATCAATGGCTATTGCTGAAGTTACCATTGAAGAGATTGTAGTGTCGGCACGAAAGCGTGCTGAAAATCTACAAGAGGTGCCCATCGCGGTAACCGCCTTTACCGAATCGCAAATCGAAAGTGCGGGCATTCAGCGTCCAGGCGATTTTATTGGCTTGATGCCCAACGTGACCATGATTGACTCCGCTAACGTGGGTGATACGCAGGTCAGTATTCGCGGTATTGTTTCAACCCGTGATGCGGAATCCACCTTTGCCTATGTGGTCGACGGCGTGCTGGTTACCAATCCCAACGGCTTTAACGAAGAGCTAATGGACGTTAGCCAGATTGAGGTATTGAAAGGCCCACAGGGAGCACTCTATGGCCGTAATGCTGTAGCTGGCGCAATTCTGGTTACTACCAACCGCCCGGATGAAGAGTTTGAAGGCAAGGTTAAAGTGGGTGCCGGCAACAATGGTTCTAAGAATGCAAGCTTAACCCTAAGCGGTGGTCTGGCTGAAGGTGTTCTGGGTCGGGTTAGTGTCAGTCAGCGTGAAACCGATGGACACTACAGTAATTCATTTGCTGGCGCCAAGTCTGTTGATTTTATGGAAGACACTACGGTTCGCGGACGTTTGATCTGGGATGTTAACGAAGAGTTGTCCTTAGATTTCCGTGCTGGCATGAGTGAAGTGAGCGGCGGTGCGATTAACCTGTCTCTTATACACATCTGACGC
>CAJXVK010000037.1 GCA_913060735.1 uncultured Cellvibrionales bacterium | reverse complement strand
GCCGAAGATGGCTACAATTTTTCGACCTATATGGCCTCGCCGACAATATCTGAAATCGGTGGTTTAATTTTGATCCATGAGATATTTGGCATCACTGCACAGATGCGGAATCTGGCAGACCAGTTTGCTAATGCCGGTTATAAAACCATTGTGCCCGCACTGTTTGATCGCATTGAGCGCGATGCCTGCCTTGGCTACGATGAAATCGATCGTGGCAGAAAACTGGCTGGCGCCTGCAGGCAGGAGCATCTGTTATTGGACCTTAAAGCTGCCATGCAGACATTGGCTACTCGCCAAGTTGCGGTGGTCGGCTATTGTTGGGGAGGCGGGATTGCCTATTTAGCTGCCTGTAATCTACCCATTAATAACGGCGCAGCTTTTTATGGCACGCGACTGCCGAGTTATTTGCATCAGCAAGCAAATTGTCCTTTTCAATTCCATTTTGGCGGCAAGGACAGCGCCATAGGCCCTGAGATTGTGGAGCAGGTACGCACCGCCAATCCTAGCAGCGATGTTTTTATCTATCAGCAGGCCGGCCATGGTTTTGCCAATCAGGCTCGGCCCAGTTTTGATGCTGCCAGTACCATATTGGCAGAACAGCGGCTTCTAGCGTTTCTGAGCCAGCGGACTGCTTAAGCATGGTTAACTACATGACATTGATATACTGCTAATCCAACATAGCGGATATATTTGGCCAGGCCTCTGCGCCCGCCCTATCCATAAGCTCCAGATACTTGGGATTAAACCAGCCAGCTAATCCTTGCTGGTATCCCTCAGTTCTCTTAAGACGTTCATACCAGTCTTTAAAGTGCGGTTTGTGATGCCACATAGCCGAAAGATGTAAATGCTCCAGGCGTGTTGCGTAGGGCGCAAATGCAATATCCGCTAAACTCATGCTGTCACTGCCGATCCACTTATACTCCGCTAATTCTGCATCCAGTTCTTCAATTAATTTAGCAAATTCATTGACCGCTCGAACAAAACGGGGCGACCCCATACCATCAGTCATCACTTGACGCTGCACATCGCGCATGTAGGCATCAGGGATTGCATTGAGATGCTTCTCAACCAAATTTATATCACCTTTGCAGGCGTCCAGTAGCTGAATTCTATAGGCTATTCCAAAACTGAGTGCCGCCAGTTCAAGATGCAGACCATCATCCAGTTTTTTCATCCACCAACGGACTTTGGCTCGCTTGAGAGGTGTTTCAGGCATCAATGATGGTTCGGGAAATGCTTCATCGAGATAGTCGACAATAATATTGGATTCCACAAGAATATTGCCATCATGCTCCAGGGCAGGAACCAACCCTTTGGGATTAATTTTTAAATACTCCGGCCGCTGCTGGTCACCCTGTCGCAAATTCAGCTCTTCGCTTTGCCATTCAAGTTGTTTAACCGCCAGCACAAAACGCACCTTCTGAGCGCAAGCCGACATATCATTGTGATAGAGCTTTAACATAATTACCTCGGTATAGAATGTATTTTACAATTTAACCGCTATTGGCCTTGGATGATCTACGCATCGGCGCCCCCCGCATGGCTGATAGAAAACCACCTATCAGTACATAGGCCAGAGAGATAATAATTGCAGTGCTAATGGTCGACTCCAGGAGAGCGTAGTGAATCGGTATTATCTGTTTGTCTCCCAAATTTAAGTTCATCAACAGGTTGACCACGCCCATGCCGATTAGATTGCCCATTACCCGAGCTAGGTTCATGGTAGCAGTGGCGACGCCGAGATCTCTCGCATCTACCGCACTCACAACTGCATTATTATTAGGGCTGGTAAATAACCCCATGCCAATACCAATAAGAAATAGCGAACCCCCTATGTAGAGCTGGGTGGTGTGCATATCTAATTGGGCCAGCATCAAAAAGCCAATGGTGACAACAATACAGCCAGTAGTCGCAATATTACGGGGCTGAATACGATCCGAAAGTCTGCCGGAAAAAGGCGCTAACAGAGCCATGGCTATGCCCTGCATCAATATCACCTGACCCGTATCAGAGGGGCTTAGATCACCGATATATTGCAAATAGAGGCTGAGCAAAAATGTTAGTGGATAGAGACCGGCATACATTAGCGATGCCGATGCCAGTGAAAATGAAAACAGTCGATTTTGAGTAAACATTTGCCAGCGAATCAATGGCTGATCACTGTTTGACTGGTGCCACACAAATAACCAAATTAAACCCAGAGAGACCAGTAATAGCAGGGCGTAATTAAAGTGCGGCAGTCCGGTCAGGGAAATAACCAACAGGGTTGTACCAGCCGCAAAAATCAGCGCACCCTGCCAGTCAAAGGGAACCCGAGAATCTGCTCGCCATTCGCCTTTTACAAAGACTGCAATCAATGCGACCAATAAAACAGCAATCGGTGCCGGCATTAAGAATACCGAGCGCCAGCCCCATATCTCGGTAACAATCCCGCCCAGTGCCGGCGCGATGGTCAAGCCAATATAAATACATGCCGAGTTAATACCAATGGCCATACCGCGCTTATTTGCTGGATACAGTGATGAAATAATGGCGACGCCAGTACCCAGAGTCATGGCCGACGCGCCACCCTGAATAAACCGAAAAAACAGAATACCTTCAATACTAGCCGCCATTGCTGCACCTAGTGAGGTTATGGCGGTGACCAGCAAGCCGATCATATAGATACGCTTGCGCCCGATATTATCCGCCAATTTACCGAAGGGTAATATCAGGGCGACATTACTGATCAGGAATATAGTCGGCAGCCAGCTAACCAGTCTTGCATCAGCCTGCAATTCTGCCGCCATAGCAGGCATGGCAATATTGACAGACGACATAGTCAAGGGAGACATCATGGACCCTGCGCAGACAACCAGCAGGGCTATTTTTTGAGTGAGTTTTTCGTCAGGAGAGGTCAACAGATAGTCTGGCGTCAAGGATTCTCCAGAATGATCAACCCGGCAGCCGTGTTGGATGCGGGTACATGATAATGTCGATAGACCTCTTTGGCATCCTTATCCAGCGCGCCCAACATAATCAGCCACATAACCAATTCTGCACCCTCCGAACCTGCCTCGCGCATATATTCCGTGTGCCCTATATTAATTAGACGCTCTTTATCAGCAGTCAGGTCATTGAGAAACGCTGTATCGAAAGGTTCGTTAACAAACCCTGCGCGCTCGCCCTGTAGCTGATGGGACATGCCACCGGTTCCCCAAACTGCAACTTTCAGATCCTCGTCAAAAGAGTCCACCGCAGCACGGATGGCCTTGCCCAGAGCAAAACATCGGCTGCCCCGAGGTTGCGGATACTGGATAACATTCACAGCAAGGGGAATAACTTTGCACGGCCAGGCCTCTGGTTGACCACACATAATTGATAGCGGCACAGTTAGACCATGATCCACTGGCATCTTGTTGGCTATGGTCATATCAAATTCATCCATAATCAGAGACTCACAGATATGCCAGGCCAATTCTGGATGCCCTTCAACAACTGGCACCTGCCGCGGACCATAGCCTTCATCCGCAGGTTGAAACTCAGCGGCAACCCCCATGGCAAAAGTCGGAATTAACTCGAGTGAAAATGCCGAGGCATGATCGTTGTAAACAATAATCACCACATCAGGCTTTTCCCGCTCCATCCATTCTCGCGCTGGCCCATAACCATCAAAAAGTGGCTTCCAATAAGGTAGCTGGGTTTTGTCATGATCAACCGCCGCGCCTATCCCGGGGACATGGGACGTGCCTACCCCTGCAAATAAATTAGCCACTATTATTTTTCCTCCGAGGTATATAAGTTGCCTTCGACTGGTCGGCCACCGGCAATCATCATGTCAGTAAATTCTTGTTCGCTAACCCCCGACATAGCACCACCAACATACTGCATGTTCCTGCGGTCGAAGATCGCTAACTTAAAGGTGTAATAGATATTGCCACCCAGCTGCAGTAAACCCAGCCAATCTCGGGATAAAACTGCCTTGCGCTGTTCTTTTGTCAATGGAAAATCATCTAGATAGGCCTCTTCGTCGAGGCGAAATTTATCGCGATTTTGCGGCTTGTTGAGCGACATGCAGAACATATTGAGTTCATAGCCCTGCATTGAATGCTGGGGGTCTAGAACATAGGTCCCGGGAATATTACTGTAGGGTCGATCTTGCCTCATTAATGGAAGCTCCAATTCAAAATAGTGGCTGTGGAGAGCCATAAAAATTCTCGCCTATGCGCAGGCAAAGGCACAGTTGGGTGAATATATTCTTATCAGCTGCGATTCAAAAGTGTGTTTAGCCTCATTTATTCTTCGTCTGGGTATCTTCCCAGCGATAGAAATAGCAGGATCGATACCAGAAGTAAGCCAATAGAAATGCTAAGCATGGTCCCGTAGCCCTGGAACATCTGTGCTGCCATACCAAACAATGGTGGAGCGATGCCCGCCCCCACAGTAAAAAAGGCGATAATCAGGCCGAAAATTGCCGGGTAGTGAGCCGGTCCAAAATACTTGCCGGTCAAATAGGCAAGCAGGTCCAGTTCAGCCCCTGCCGCCAAGCCGATCATAACGGCAACCAGCAGAGCAGTAGCCATTGTCACCTGAGTACCGACCAAAATTAATAATCCGAGGGTCGCCACAAGGAAAAAGCAAGCGGCAACACCGGGCGCCCAAAAGCGATCTACTAAGGCACCCACCATCAACCGACCTATAATCACTGTCAGCCCCATCACAGCAGCAATCTGTGCAATCGAACTGCGTTCGAAACCCTGCTCAGTCATAATGCGCTCGAAGTTCGATAGCAGGCCAGCCACCACAATAACCGTGAGAAATAAAACCGCCCCCAGGATCCAAAATTGTTTAGTGCGCATGGCATCCTTGGTCGTCAAACCCCAGGTCTCGACTTTGTTCGCCATCACCTCGCCATCGGTCGCTGTTGAAGAGTCAGGTTTTTCTTTAAATAAGGCAAAAACAATCGGCAGAGAGATAAGCAAAGCACCCAGCCCAATACCGTGATAGGCGGTTCGCCAGCCATGGTTAGCAATCAGAAACTCAACGATCGGCGGCAGCAAGAAAGCACCTAATCCGGTGCCCGCCATGGTAATTCCGATAGCCTTACCACGGTGCTTGGTAAACCAGTTATTGAGCACACCGGTCCAAATAATCGGCAGAGACCCTGCACCGAGAATAGCCACCAACGCCCAACTGAGATACCAGAGCATTAGCGAACCCGTATTGAGAGAGAGCACCACATAGGCCAGGGAGTGACCAATTAAACCGACAATACCGACAGTACGTAGCCCCACTCTCTGGGCAATATAGCCAATAAGAGGTCCCGTAAGAAGGCCGGAGCACATCAGAACCGTGTAACTGAGGAAAAATTGCGGAGCACTCCAACCAAATTCGCTGGTGACCGGGCCGACAAAAAAGCCCTGGGTATAATTTGTTAGTGTGAATATCCCGCACATGGTGCCAATGGTCGCCGCCAACAGCGACTTCCAACCATAAGTAAACTCGCTCACAATCTATTCCTCTTGGTTATTCTTGTAACGGAATGATAAGACCCATAGCCCCGTTGATTGTTATTACTATATTCGATCACTATTCAGCGGATAATAGCCTCAATGTGATACATATTGTTCGCAAAACGCGCACTATAAAACAAGCCTTCTATTGATGATTATTCAACCGGCTTTTCCCCAACTGGACGCACAGTAAATGGCCCTTCAGGCAATATCACATTATTGTTTGCGACATAGTCATTCCAATGCTTCAGCATACTGTTAAATACCTCAGGTTGCCGCTGGGTAAGATCGATCTGCTCTCCAGGGTCAGCCTGCAAGTTATACAGCTCCCAATCCACTAACTCATTGGGTTTACCTGAACTCACCAGCTTGTACCCATTGGCAATAATGCCCCGCTTGCCCCAGATTTCCATACCCACGGTTTCGTTGCTATCACGAACCTGTTCAACCGACCCCGTCAGGAGTCCGACCAGACTTTTACCTGAAACATTTTGAGTACCAGCGCCCGCTAGCTCTGCAAAGGTTGGCAGCCAGTCACTACTGTGGGTGATTGCGCGACTAACCTGGCCACTGGCAATTTTATCAGGCCAAGAGATCACCGCTGGCGAGCGAATGCCGCCCTCGTAGGTAGTTCCCTTGTAACGACTAAAGGGTGTATTACTTACATGGGCCCACTCTGACCCGTAGAGCACAAAGGATCCTTCACGCCCACTATTTTCTGCTGAGTTATCAAAGTTTGCAGCAAACTCTCCGATGGGCGGCGGAGCACTGTTATGATCCCAGTGTTCGGCACCATTGTCTGAGATAAATACAATGATGGTGTTATCCAACTGATCTCGCTTATTGAGATAATCAATAACACGCCCAATACCTGTATCCATATAATCAACCATGGCCGCATATATCTCCATATTGCGCGCATGATAGGTTCTCTCTTGGTCACTCAGATCGGCCCAGGGTTTCACGTAACCGGGCCTTTGTGGTGCCTGAATGGAGCTGTCGAATAACCCTAGTTTCTGCTGCGCGGCAAAACGACCCTGCCGCACTGAGTCATAACCCCTATCATAGGCACCGCGGTACTTATCTATTATCGAATCTGGTGCCTGCAACGGCCAGTGGGGGGCCGTATATGCCAGATAGGCGAAAAATGGCCTGCCATCATCGACATTGCTATCAATCTGCTCAATGATTCGGTCGGTATAGAAGGTGGTTGAATAAAAGTCGTCGGACAGCTCGTCTATCAAGAGCCCATTATCACGATAGAGCACTGGATGACGGTGTGCATCGCCACCTGCCATATCCGAGAAATGGCTACCGGCGCCATAGAGCATGGCAAAAGACTGCTCAAAACCGCGACTGCGCGGCGACCTATCAGGGTGCATACCCAGATGCCATTTACCCGCCATATAGGTGTGATAACCAGCAGATTTAAGAATCTCAGCCACTGTATCAACTCGTGCACTGAGGTGCCCCTCGTAACCTGGCTGACCCATTTGATTGTCTGCCACTGTCTCCGCCATATTGCCAAGACCAGCAATATGGCTATCCATACCCGTCATCAACATTGACCGGGTCACAGAACAGGTGGGGCCACTGTAAAAGTTGGTCAATGACATGCCCCCGGCGGCCAGCTCGTCCAGATTGGGTGTCAGAATTTCACTGCCAAATGCACCTATATCCGAGTAACCGAGGTCGTCGGCAACGACCAGTAAAATATTAGGGCGAGACTGGATATCCTGAGCATTTTCAGCACTTGGAGCTGTACTTGGATCTTCATCTTGACTACAGGCGCTCAACAGCACAACTAAGGATAATATTCGCCACATAAGCATATCCAACTATTAAAAATTATTGATTAGAGTGGCTATCCGGGCGCAGATTAGGCATCCAAAAGGCCCTTTCGCATTTTTCCGACAACCGTTTTTTTATTCTATTCTGAGGCTAATGCGCTCGCCCGTTTACGCAGCTCAATGGCACTACTTAGATAATAATTTCTAGCCGTAGTCGTTAGCTTGTCTTGTGCCAGTGCGGTCAATGCATCTGCTTTACGGAGCATGGCTTTTTTGTTTTTTGGGTCAATGGACAAAAGGTAATCACACAACACGGCTGCCCATTGATAGTCCTTCTCATTGATCGCACCAACAATCAAATCAGCGAGTGAATCCTCGCCACCGGCCAGCTTTACGATACGCTGCGCTTCCTGTGCATCATTAAGGGGAAACAGGTTTGTCGCATTGCCATCAAACCAACCCAGATAGCCACTAAAGATCGCGCGAACCGCCCAGTCGGGATTGCCATAATAGGGACGCAGATAATCAAGATTTTTATACTTCTCCGGCAGCACTACATAGTCGACCAGTTGATTCGGGGTCAGCCCCTTATTAATGCCCTCAACAGTCTTATCAAATAGAAAGAGTATTGCATCCCTGTAGTTGGCAAGCGTTTGGTTAACATCGTCCTTACCAATTATTGGGCGAGTGTGACCGCCAACCAGGGCGACAGCGCCCTCCTGCATTATCATATCGATCACATTGGCCCAGCCTCTAATGTCTCGGTAAGGTGTGCCGCGAAGTGCATATAGGTTGGGCCATGATTTGTAAAAATTATCACCTGCAAACACCACATGCTCAGCGGGAAACCAAATATAAAGGCCATCATCGGTTTCTCCTGTAGCGGCAACCAGCTCTAAATCTAGACCAGCTACACTGAGTTTTTGACGCTCTGAGTTGAATATATGAGTGGGATTAACCTTGTGATCGGCCGAGAATATACCGCCCTTCCTACTGGGCCAAAATGCTTTGGCAATGCCATTATTAATACGCTGCTTAGGGGATAAAGCGAACCCCGCCTGTTTCTTACCGCGTTTTTTTTGAATCAGAATGCCAGCCGACTCAAGCGCATGCTGCTCATGGGGAAAACCCTCGCGGGCCCACACCTGAACATCTGTTGAATCCATAAAGGCGGAAGCACCATGAGTATGATCGGGATGCCCATGAGTAAAGATAATCGCCTTGACTGGCTTATCGACAATGCGCCGAAAGTCAGCTCGTATTTCCCGACTGCTAGCCACATCTAGTCCAGCATCGACGATTACTATGCCTTGTGGGCCAACAATCATACTTACCGGCGAGACCGCATAGCCAACGGCGGTATAGACATTGTCAGAAACCCTGAGGATTTCCTTGTTAAATTCTGCATTGCGACTGATCAGTAAGCGACTGGGATCGGGATCTTTGGCAATCGCAGTACCAGCAGCTAAAAAAGCACCCATGATGATGGATACCGACAATGAAAAACCTATGCCTTTTCTATTCACTCTGACAATTCCTATATCAATGATTTCACAACGATAGATTACAAAACCTCTCCGGGATTAAGCAATCCCGGAGAGGTTTTTACATACTAGGGGAGAGATAGTATGTGTAACCTGGGAGCTAGAAATCTACGCTGATTGAGGCACCAAAGGTGCGAGTAGAAGCGTTAGTTACGCGACACAGTACTGACTGGTTGGTATCCTTTTTGCCACTTTTTGGATTTGGGCCCGCCAATATGGCATTACCATCGTTAACCAATATATGCCCACAATACTGTTCATCAGTCAGGTTTCTTCCATACAGGGAGAATGCATACTGACCTGCGTCACCAAATCGATAGGTAAGATTGGCATTGACTAGAGTATAGGCCTCTTGGGTAAGTTGATCGACAACATTTGCATTGCCATTGGTCGCTGTCGATTTGACCTGATCACCGGTATGGGCGATGTTGGCAGTCAGATTAAGTTCGTTACCACTCTCAAGCTGGAAGTTCTGAGAGGCTAAGAGGTTAAATGAAACCTCCGGCGCCATTGCTAGTTCAGCGCCCTCAGCAAAGCTGCTATCGCCCGATTCAGTTACCTCTGTATCAAGGATAGAAACACCTGCTTGTAGGTATAAGCCACTGTCACCAGCATATCTTACATTGGCATCAAACCCTGTGATCTCAGATTCCGGCGCATTTTCTAAGCGTGGAAGACCGCCAGCGGCAGATACAAACTGTTGCAGATTTTCGTAGGTGTAGAAGAACGTCGAGGCATCCAGCTCAATGCGGTTATCCCAAAACATACCTTTATAACCAAGCTCCCAAACATCTAGGGACTCTGGCTCTAGCTTTGTATCTTCCAGAGAATTAATCACATTGGCAACCGGGAATAGTGCGTAGACAGGTCTGGTATCCAGAGCAGAACCTTTAAAGCCCCTGGATACGCTGGCATAAACCATAGAGTCGTCTGTTGCTTTCCAATCCAACTTAACCGTATAACCCACATCTTTATTATCGAGGGTTTGCCTTATTTGGCGAGCAATTTCATAGCCATTGGCATCATACTCAGCAGTGCCAGGATTTTGTTCAGCAACCAGTGCGGCGACATCATCTGAGAAATACAATGTATGAGTTCCCACACCTGCAACGCTTGGGGAAGAAGGTCTATAATTTCCCACAATCTCTTCATCTGAATAACGCACACCAGTGGTTAAGGTCAGTGCATCACTGAAATCGTATTCTCCCTGGAAATAAATACCAAAGTTTTCCTTGGTATGATCCAGTTCAACACTTGGGATCTTGTTACCGCCCCCAAACTTACCTGCTGAGCCTCGCAAACCTGTATATGAATCTGCTTCTTCATCAAGGAAGTAAACGCCCGCTATCCAGCGATGGTCCTCATCACCATTGGAAATTAAACGTATTTCCTGCTGAAAGGTATCGCGATCGTCCTGCTGGAAGGTATGCAAGTTGAGAGTATCACCACCGTCATTGTCATTGGCATTTTTAAAGGTAAGTGTATCCATTGAAGTAATGGAGTTTAAAGTAGCCCAGCCCAGATCGTAATCAATTTTCAGATAGAAGCCATCTGTCGATATGTCCTCTAAACCAACATCCTGTGCGGTCAACTTCCAATCGCCAGTAGAGGGGTCAGAAGCCGCCTCACCAGTCGCACCGCCATCACGACCAAGACAGCTCGTATTTGCTTCAAAATCGACAACGCCGATGGGAGCATCAACACAGACCCCACCAGATCCATCCGCTGATCGAGTACCGACTGCCTTTACGGCTGTACTATTATTTTGACTCCTAAGAGAATGCATATTAAAGGTAACTGAAGCCTGATCATTTGGCTCCCATAACAATGAGACACGACCGCTCTTAGTATCATCGTCGCCATACTTTTTGCCATTACTAACGGAGGTAAAGGCGCCATTATCGTCAATGGTTTGCATAGCAACACGCGCCGCCAAGGTATCAGATATATCGAAACCCACTGCAAACTCTGTTTCCATATGGCTATTACTGCCCCAGTTTACACTGGCACTACCCTGAGTCCCGGCACCAATTATTGGTTTATTGCTGATGTAATTAACTGCACCGCCCGTAGTGTTTAATCCAAAAAGAGTATTCTGTGGGCCTTTAAGCACCTCTACGCGCTCCATATCGTAAAGCGCCGCTCTGGCATGATAACCACTGGTCAAAGTGATGCCGTCAAAATACTGTCCTACCGCAGATGACGCCGTTAAATGAACGTCATTGGTTCCTACACCCCGAAGGAAGTAACTTCTATTTGAACCCTGTTGAGAACTAGATGAAAATCCCGGCGTTATATCCACTAAATCACTGGCATCGGTGACACCCAATGTTTTCATTTGCTCAGCGGTAAAGGCACTAACTGCAACGGGAACATCCTGAAGAGACTCAGAACGTTTTTGAGCAGTAACAATAATTTCTTCAAGTGCGCCATACGCGAATGTATGGCCGATTAAAATTGCAGAACCCAACACAACCTGTGCTGTAGATTTTTGAAATTTATTTTTATAGAAACTCATAGGAACCCCTCCCTATTTTTATTAGTACCTTGAACTGAAATCCATCACCCGAGCATTTATGCTTGATAAGTAATTTCATTACGCACTCAACTGTGCCCGTTACAAGAATGATCTCGCCTTTTAATTTGTCTAATGTGGCGAGAGTGGTAATATATAACCACTCACTAAGGATGATAATACACCAAAGATCAGTCTCACCGTTCGTGAAACACGTTTAATAAATAGGTAGTGAAATGAATGAACTTGAATGTATACGAGCCTTTGTAAAAGTAGTTGAAGTCGGCAGTTTCGCCGAGACTGCTCGTCAAACGAACACTGCAAAATCTGTTATTACCAAGCGCGTCAATCAACTTGAAGACCATCTGGAATTACAACTACTGCGGCGCTCAACACGGAAACTAACTATTACCGAGGGCGGTGCCGACTTTTATGAAAGAGCGGTTCGTGTGCTCTCCGAACTCGATGATGCCAAGACCTCCGTTAGTGGCGTAGAGTGGGGCTTAACCGGAACCTTCAGGGTTAGCTGTATCTCGTCCTTTATCCATAGCCATATCGCAGATGACCTCTGTGAGTTTCAAAATGAACATCCAGAATTAACAGTGGAACTCGAGCAACATGATAGGTTTTGTGATCCGGTCCAAGAAGGTTTCGATGTCTGTTTGCAAACAGGACAAAACTCCAGTGGCATTCTCGAAGCCTCCGAAATATTTCCAGTTCGGCGGCTGATCGTGGCAACTCCTGAATATATCAAAAATAACGGGTTGCCATCGAGGCCCGATGATCTTCCGCAACACAGGTTTTGCCACAATACATTTATCGAACCTGACTGCTGCATTAATTTATCCTTCCCAAAAGGAATCAAGCCCATACCCATTCAACCAATAATACAGACCAATACAATCTGGATGTTGCGTGCAGCCATTATGAGTAATGACTATATGGCAGTAATGCCCGCTTTCTTTATTGAGGAGGAGATTATTAGTGGTAGGCTTGTCGCTGTTTTGCCCGAGGTTCAGCTCAAGAGCATAATGATATCGGCCTTTTATCGCCGCTCATCGTTTGTGCCTATGAAGGTAAGAATATTTATCGACTTTTTACGTAGGAAATATGGCGACAAACCACCTTGGGAAAACAAATTGCTCGATGCTCGACCAGAACTATCTTTCGCCCTGGGATCTAAAGGCACAAATAAAATAGGATAAAGAACGAATCCAGGACTTGTTTGATTATCTCTCTACTTCAATCCCTATAGGCGGAGTCTAGGATGATCCACGCGGATCGCGATCGCTGTGCACAGCTAAAAAATCTACATAACTCAAAATATCATCCGGTAACACTCGAGCAAATGCGGTAGAAGCTATCCATGCTGCCTGAACCTTGCTCTGGTTATTAATTAGGAATGTGGCCGGCTCGCAAAACAATGGCATTTCAATATCCTTCTCACGCTTTGATATAAAAACGCCCATTGCCCGAGCTCGATCTATAGGCATCTCATAGCCAATAGCTAATCTGAACAATCCATAGTCTTTTGCCATCGCGCTGGCTCTTGCCTCTGTGTCAGCACTGACCGCCAATATATCCACGCCCCGTGCGGCAAACTCATTCTGCAGCCTCTCGAGACTTTGCAACTGGGTTTTACAGTGCCCACACCACATGCCGCGATATACTGTGAGTAGCGACATTGAGCCCGATGGCTGAGTAGAGCTGGACCAGCTACCCCCATTTAAAAGACTAATTTTAAATTCAGGTAATAGCTCTCCGGTTTTATTACTCATGGTCACTTCTCTACCTTATATTCGATGATTCTATTTCTCTCTGAGTCACTGATACCTCCGGGAGATTTGAATGAGTCTGCTATGTCTGGATGGTTACCCACTTTAAATCGGTAAAGGCATCCAGGTCTGCCTCTGTTCCCTCTCGGCCAAAGCCACTGTCACCAACACCGCCAAAAGGCACATGGGCCTCATCGGTTAGTGAGGGTCCATTTATATGCACCATGCCGGCTTCAATTCTTTTTGCAAAGCTCATAGCACGATGAATATTGGCGGTGTAAATGGCCGAACTCAGTCCGTAGTTGGTATTATTTGCTTCTGCTACGACCTCTTCAAAATCTGAAAATCGGTACACACAGACGACTGGCCCAAATGTCTCTTCCTTAAATACATCCATATCCGGAGTCACATCCAGCAGCACAGTGGGTGCACAGCGATTGCCATCCCAGGTTCCCCCAGCTGCAACGGTTGCACCTTTACTGCGCGCATCTTCAATATGCCGTCTCACTCGTTCACGCTGACGCTCGCTTATTAGCGGACCAATAATAGTGTCAGGATCACGCAAGTCGCCCATACCAAGATTACCAGCGATAGCCACATACATTTTGGTGAACTGCTCATAGATAGCCTCGTGGACATAGACCCGGCTCGATCCAATACAGGCCTGCCCCTGATGAGTAAATATGCCGCGTACTGCGCCTGGTAATGCCTCCTTGAGATCAGCATCATCCATAATCACCAAGGGATTTTTACCGCCCAGTTCTAGGGTGACATGCTTATTATTTTGCGCACAGAGTTTTTGAATATGTTTACCGACCACCGTTGAACCCGTAAAGGTCACAGACTTAACCAGCGGATGGCCGGTAAGGGCATCACCTATATCGTAACCATTGCCAGCCACCACATTTAGCGCGCCTGCTGGAAATCCAGCGTCGCTTATAAGCTCGGCAAACTTCAGTGAAAGAACCGGATGTTCTTCCGAGGGCAGCATAACCACTGTACTCCCAGTAGCCAGCGCGTTTGCGCATAGGCGACTAGCCTTAATAAGAGGCACATTAAACGGGGTAATAACCGCCACTACACCCCGCGCCTCACGCCAGGTCATGCTAATGCGTCCCGGATAATCAGAAGGCAGTGTTTTGCCTGTCAGATTACGTACCATCCCCACGGCTGCGCGAATAAATGAGATAGCCTTATTGGTTTCGAATTCAGCCTTTTTACGTGTAGACCCGCCCTCGTCGTGGAGGATATCTATAAACTCCTCCTTTCGTTTTTCAAGCAGTTCAGCGGCTTTACATAACCAGGCTTCCCGATCATTGGTCGTGGAATGACTGTAGTTTGCAAAGGCCAAGTGGGCAGACTTAACCGCAGTATTTATATCCTCGACTGTACCTCGCGCAACAGTCCCGTATAGGCTGTCATCTATTGGATTAAGAGATTCCAAGACGTCGCTGCCGGAGGGAGAGAGCTCTTGCCCATCAATCCAATGACCCATGGTTTTACTGGTATTCACTGCCATCATAATATCCATTTATATATTTAGAGGTTTACTTTGCCGCCATCCACGTTCAGTGTTTGGCCAGTGACAAAATTACTGTCGGGCGTAATCAGATACATCAATGTTCCCAACAGATCCTCTGGCAGCATTTCACGCTTGATCGAACGGGACTGAACCGTTGGCGCTCGGGCTGGATCAAATCCAGTGTTTCCCTGCAAAGCTTCACTTTCGGTTAAACCAGGGGCGATTGCATTCACTTGAATATTCTTGTCGCCCAGCTCGCGACCATGGCAACGGGTAAGCGCTATCACAGCACCTTTAGACGCGGTGTAGTGGGACAGACCCGGCGCGCCATAATAAAAAGTACCAGAGGCTATATTGACGATTTTTCCCCCGCCTGCGCGCAGCATTGCTGGAACGACCGCTCTTGTCGCCTGATGCACACCTCGCGCATTGACCGTCATCACTTTATCGAATTCGTCATTATCGATCTGCATAAATGGTTTAGGTTGCAGAGCCGCAAAGATCGATGCGTTATTGACAAGAATATCGAGACTGCCAAATGCCTTCTCAGTGGTCTCAACCATTGCTACAAGATTATCGTCCGATGTCACATCTACGCTGATGCCTATCGCTGAGCCACCACTTTCGGTGATTGCTTCGACAGTACCCTTGGTATCCAGTACATCTGTCACTACTACATTGGCACCCTCCTGCGCCATGCGTTTTGCCATTACTGCGCCAATGCCACGGCCCGCGCCGGTAATAACTACTGTTTTTCCTGCCAATCGACTCATTTCTCTATCCTTCTTAAATCTTTACTTCAATTATTTCGGCGACTTCAGGCCAGCTTTGACGTCCAAAAACCAGCAGATCATTAGTCAATTTTTCAGGACACCAGTCGAGAATCGCTTGCTTAAAGCTGGGTATTTCCTGAATACGCTGCCACCAGTCAGCGAGGTACGGTAAACGATCTTCCCACCAGCCGGACATACCCATCATGGCCACACGATTCACATAGGGTGTTAGAGCAACATCTGCCAGACCAAACTCATCACTGCACAACCACTTAGTCTGCTGCAAATCTGAGTCCATCTGTTTTAAATATTTATCGTAGAGCCTGACTTTATCTCTGGCGCCAGGCGCATCAAAGCCATACTTCACTACTTGTTTTTTGTACCCGGCCCAATCTGCCGTTACCGAATGGTCTGGCGTAGAGGCGAGGAATTCTTCTAATTCTTTTTCACTGAGATTCTTTCTAACAATGTGCCGATGGGCGCTGGCAAATGTCAGCGTGCCGCAGGCAGGGTGCAGATGCTCATCGAGGATTTTGGTCCAGTAACGGGTTTTAACGTAATCGAAGGGATCTTTTGGCGTCAGTTGTTTTTCGGGAAAAGCCAGATCCAGATATTCCATAATTACTGTTGATTCATTGAGGATCTTGCCGTTATGAATCAGGCTTGGAACAACTGCCTTAGGGTTGATTTTGATATACTCAGGCTCAAACTGCTCGCCCTTTAAGATATCTACATAATGGGCTTCAAAATTCAGGTCTTTGAGAATCATTGCCCAGCGCACCTTTGCTGCGCAAACTGAAGAACCATGGTGATACAGGTCTAACATAATTTACTTCCTAATCGAAAATTTTAAAATGTCGGTTTGTTAGACTGACATTGATAACGATAAAAAATGCAGCTATTAGCACCCTAGAATCAAAAACCCTCTGTGCATAGCTGCATCGTAATACCTTGTTACTCTTTCAAGCCTGCTTAACACAGACCCGCATCCGGACGAGTTCCTTTTTTAAATTTTGGCGAACCGGCCGGAGGGGTCACGATAGTTTTAAACCTTAAAAGCTCATACCCAGCTTTACAGATATTTGTCGAGGTGCTGCCATTGCAGAGATACTGTTTGGACCTGAGGGTGCTGTCCAGGCATTGATTTTTTCATTGCCAAGGTTGCGTCCGATCAAGGAGATAGTCGTATTCTCATCAGGTGATATCAGGCGGATACTCGCCCCTAACACGCTATATGCCTTGGTGAAGGTGAAATCAAATAGGCCAACATCAGTAAAGTGGTCATCGGTATAAGAGACATCCAGTCGAGCACTTAAATCCCAACCGTTAACTGCGTCATCTGCAAAATACTCTGCATAAGCCGACGCCTTATTTTCAGGTGCATATTGCAGCGTTGCACCACTCAGGTCACAGGCACCCTCAGCATTTTTATACTCTGCCGCGCAGTCTCCTGCACCACCGACATACTCGTCATAGGTCGCATTGGTGTAGGCGTAATTTGCACCCAGAGTCCAGCTGTCATTCACTGCCCAGTTAGACTCAACTTCTATACCTTTACTGGTGCTGTCTGCAGCATTACCTACTTTAAAGTCGACCGTGCCAGGTACCTGGGATGACAGTTGCAATCCCTCAATACTCATATGATAAAAAGTGACATTCAGCGATAGGGCGTCATCTAAAAACAGACCTTTCATACCTAACTCAATACCGTCGATCAGTTCAGCATCATATTGAATTGGGCCTTCTTGAGAATCGACTCGGTCGCTGAATCCACCAGTTTTATGGCCAATGGAATAGGTGGCGAACATATTGATTTCTTCATTCACATCCACCTGTAAAGTTGCTGACGGAGTAAATTTGCTTTCGTCGCGACTTTCAGCCCGGGGATTGATTTTGTACATTCTGTCACCCGCGTCAGTACCATAGGGCGTCATATACTCTTCAAAGGTAAAATCTTTGGTTTCTGTCGACCACCGAGCACCAAAAATACCCGTGACTCTGTCGGTGAAGTACCAGCGCCCCTGAGCAAATGCGGCAAAGGTTTCAGTCGCTTGAGTCCATGGTTCATGCTTGCGGATAAAGGCAGTGTTTGGTCCGACCCCATTCAAGTTGAGATCCGAGCCCTGCTGTCGAGCCAGGTCACTGTCCTCGAAATAGAGCCCTGTAATATAGTCAAAGCTGTCGCTTTCTTCAGAGGTAAATCGCAGTTCTGTGCTTACACTTTCGTACTGCTCCGAACGAGTGGCCCGGAAGATATTGGCAAAGCCACCATCGGCGCCATTGAACCTATGTACATAATCATACTCTTGATAGGCAACAATAAATTTGACACTGCCACCTTCAAGCTCATGATCTGCATCCATCACTAGGCTTGTAGTTTCCATATCTCGGCCAGGACAAAATGCACCAATATCGACGGATCCGGATGCTGGCGTTGAGAGGGCCTCTGCACAGTTATTCCAAATTTTCCAGTCAAGCCCTGGAGTAAATTCGCTGCCAGTCGCAACACCTGAATTTACCGACAGGCCCTGCCAATAACCCAGTGGTGGACCACCTGTAGCAGACATTTCACCGGTGTCATTACCGTTTTCTTCATATTCCATATACTGGAGTTTTAAGCCCACTGTAGTGACATCGCTAACATCGATCTGCAGCTTAGCCTGTAAGCCCATATCTTCCCGCTGAGCACCATCAGGCCCGTCGGCTTGGTTTTCATAAAAGCCTTCTTTATCTTTGTACAAGAAAGCCAATCGACCAGAAACAGTATCGGATAGACCACCAGACACAAAGCCATTCACTTCTGTCACACCACCAGTGGTTGCGTATTGTCCATGGGACAGGTTAAGCCCTGCTTCAAATTCTTCGGTGGGATCATTAGTGTGAATGATCAAGGCACCAGCAGCGGTGTTTTTACCAAATAGAGTTCCCTGTGGTCCACGCAACACTTCTACAGAGGCAACATCCATAAATGGGTGCAGGTTAATTGCTGCACGACTAATGTAAACATCATCCACAAAGCGGCCAACAGACTGTTCAATAGAATGTGTTAATCCACCACCTAGACCACGGATATACAAGTTGGGAACAACCGCAGCGCTGTTAATCTCAAAGTTGGGTACTACCGCAGAGAGATCTTCCATGTCGCCTATACCAACTTTCGCCATCATGTCTGCACTTACCGCTGTTACCGA
>CAJXVK010000036.1 GCA_913060735.1 uncultured Cellvibrionales bacterium | reverse complement strand
GGACTCTGACCCTATTGATCCAAGGACTCTGACCCTATTGATCCAAGGACTCTGATCCTATTGATCCTATTGATCCCTTGATCCTGACCCTATTGATCCTTATTCGAGGGGATATTTTGAGTATTGTTCAAGACTTTACTCTATTACCCAATGCGGCCGGAACGCGAATTAGTCATCCCGGCTCTGGGAGTATGATAGATCGACATGGTATAGGGCAGTTCTAATGAGAAATATAAAACAAATATTATTCGTACTTTTAGCTTTTTTTTCAGTCATTCAATTTGCAATTGCAATGTCTGGAGATAGTAAACATTTAAAAAGATTAAGTGATATGTCAGCAGATGAATATTTTGAAAATAAAAAATATATTCAGGTCGCAGAGGCCATTGAGTCTAATAATCTGGATGTAATTAGTTTAAAAGGTCTAAACCTTGATCATGTTGGTCAAGAGGGTATGACGCTTCTTATGTGGAGTCTGGTAAAGAAAAAGAAATCCTGTTCAATGGGGTCAGAGTCGATTGGTTTTTAATAAAAGAAAAGGGATTTTTTTAGTTCTTTAAAAAACAGGGATAAGTTAAATGCCACGTCACGGTCGCTTTGTAGTTGTTGGTCATCCACAACATATCGTCTCTCGAGGAAACAATCGCCAGGCCATCTTTTGTTGCAACAAGGACTACAGTTTTTATCTTGAGAAACTGAAAGCTGGTTGCGAAAAGTATGGTGTAGAGCTGCATAGTTATGTTTTGATGACTAATCATGTTCATTTGATGATGACACCGTTAAATGAGGATAGCATCAGTAAATTGATGCAAATGCAGGGACGTTATTATGTTCAGTATTTTAATTATACCTACAAGCGTACGGGCACATTGTTTGAGGGTCGCTATAAGGCAACCTTAATAGATACAGAGCGCTATTTGCTGACTTGCATGAGATATATAGAACTCAATCCTGTTAGAGCAAATATGGTTAAAGGTCTGTCCGATTATCCGTGGAGTAGCTATCACTTCAATGCGGCAGGTGATCGAAATGATCTTTTAACACCTCATAGTGAATATTTATCATTGGGTCTTACGAAGGAAGAGAGATTATCTGCATACAGAGATTTGTTTCGTGTGCATCTTTGTGAAAGGGAAGTAGCGGAAATAAGGGAGTCTACAAACAAGGGTTGGGTTCTTGGGAGTGAGCGTTTTAAGGATATGATTGAAGAGCAGCTATCTAGAAAATTGGCACCATTAGATAGGGGTGGCGATAGGAGATCTAAAGCCTTTGTTGAGAATAGAATCAAGTGACTCTGACCCTATTGATCTGAATCAAGTGACTCTGACCCTATTGATCTTTTGTTGAGAATAGAATCAAGTGACTCTGACCCTATTGATCTGCTATTGATCTCATTGTGAAGGTTCGTCTTGTGGCGGAAACATTAAACGCAAAAAAGTATACTATGGTTTTCTAGATAGCAGGAATTGGAAATGTAATAACTACCAAATAGATGGTCATAATGTTAATCAAAATGGCGAGAAGTATTTAAGTGTTGGTAAGCATTCTTTTTCAGCTTCATGTTCATGTAATACGATAGGGCGATTTTGTACCAACCCCTTTTATGGCTTTCCAGTGATTTTTGCTTCAGGGTCATCCTGTTTTAATCCGCGAAGCAATAAGTCTTGTAGTATTCTTAGTGGTAGCAAAGTGTTAGAGGTCAAATAAAGGTCATAAATTATGATTAAAAAAACACCATTAATATTATGCGTTCTTACCCTTTCCTACTTTACTTGGTGGGTATCAGGTATTTCCCATTTAGAGCAGATAGAAGATGATCAGTATGTGGGTAAAATATTGCTTATATATCCCTTTGCAGGAAAATTTATGTTAGAGGAGCAATGGTATATTGGCAAACAGTCAGGCGATAGTTATTTCTATTATTCTTCGTCATACCCCTCAAATGATGAGTCCCAAATGCTTTACAGGATAGTTGCAAAGTATCAAGAATATTTCCATGGCTTTAGGCGTTTATTTGGCAAATATGGAATCACCCAGTATTTAATTGAACCCGTTGATGGAGAAATTCAGAAGCGACTTTTTTTTAGTGTAGAAACCTTTAAAGCATGCGACCCATATACCAACCTAATCGACACAGACCCAGGCACAGGGATAAAAATTGATTTTGTGTGTGATTAGGAACAGCTTATAGCGCCCAAGGAAAAGCCTATGCAAAAAATAATTCCAGACTATTCAAAGATTAGAAAAAGGTTACCTTTAATACTTTGTGTTCTTAGCCGTTCCTACTGTACTTGGTGGGTATTAGGTATTTCACATCTAGAGCAGATACAAGACGATCAGTATGTGGGTAAAACACTACTAATTTACCCCGCAGTCGGGAAGTTTAAATTAAAGAAGCGATGGTATTTTGGCAAACAGTCTGGCGATTCACCGAATTGGCCTATGACAGTCTGGGCCGCAAGTTGAGCATGAACGACCCCGACAAAGGTGTGTTGCAGTATCAGTACAAAGATTAATGGGGTCAGAAAGATCAATGGGCTCAGAGTCGGTTGATTTTTAATGCCAGACCTTCGACCATTTGAGGCGACCCTTCCAGCGCTTTGATACCAGCAGTGATCAGTAGAATAACGGGGCGCGGGGTACCCAAACCCCGTACAGCACCTATGGCTACGCAATAGGGAACGTAGCAAAATTAATCCCCCTATCATTCGTAAATGACGCTGATTAAGTGAAATTTTGATTCCTATCAGGCAATATACTCGGCCAAAGAACAACTTCCACGGAAAAAAAATGAAACTTGAATCTCTAGCACTCCATCATGGCTACGAATCTGAAGCCACCACAAAAGCTGCCGCTGTTCCTATCTACCAGACAACATCTTATACCTTTGATGATACGCAACATGGTGCGGATCTCTTTGATCTTAAAGTGCCGGGTAATATTTACACGCGCATTATGAATCCAACAACTGATGTGCTAGAGCAGCGTTTAGCGGAAATGGAGGGCGGCATAGGCGGTCTCTGCTTAGCTTCAGGTATGGCGGCTATTACCTATGCCATTCAATGTATAACAGATGTCGGCTCAAATATCGTCAGCACCTCGCAACTCTATGGTGGCACCTATAATCTATTTGCCCACACGCTTCCACGGCAGGGCGTTGAAGTGCGTATGGCGTCTTATGACGACTTTGCGGGCCTGGAGGCGTTAATTGATGAGAATACCAAAGCGGTTTTCTGTGAATCCATAGGCAATCCAGCGGGCAATATAGTCGACCTTGAAGTTCTCGCCGATATAGCGCACCGCCATGGTGTCCCACTGATGGTCGATAGCACCGTTGCTAGCCCTTATCTGTGCCGACCCATTGATCTGGGTGCCGATATTGTTATTCATTCGCTGACTAAATATATTGGCGGCCATGGCACCACTGTCGGTGGCATTATTATTGATTCTGGCAAGTTCGACTGGGCGGCCAACAAAGAACGCTTCCCGATGCTGAATAAACCAGACCCGTCTTATCATGGTGTGGTATACACCGAGGCGCTTGGTCCAGCAGCATTTATTGGTCGTTGCCGAGTGGTGCCTCTGAGGAATACTGGTGCTGCGCTAGCGCCTCACAGTGCCTTTCTGATTCTGCAAGGGTTGGAGACTCTGGGATTGCGTATGGATCGACATTGCGATAATGCTTTGGCTGTCGCTCAGTTTTTACGAGGACATACAAAGGTTGAATGGGTTAATTATGCGGGTTTGGATGATAGTCCTCACAAGTCAACTTGCGATAAGATCACCGGCGGTAAGGCGTCAGGGATTTTGAGTTTTGGTATTAGTGGCGGCAAGGAAGCGGGGGGGCGATTTATCGATGCGCTACAAATGATTTTGCGTTTGGTTAATATCGGTGATGCTAAATCATTGGCCTGTCACCCAGCCTCAACGACTCACCGCCAGTTAAATCCGGAAGAATTGGCAACGGCGGGGGTATCTGAAGATCTAGTCCGTATCTCTGTTGGCATTGAGCATGTTGATGATATTATTGCGGATATCAGTCAGGCCCTTGAAAAGGTTTAAGTGCTGCCGCCAATGACGGACTTCTTGTGACAGCAAAAGATAAAAGGGTGGCTATGCCACCTTTTTTTTACCCTGAAATTGATGATCCTGCATTTAATGCTTGAATAAATCTAAAACTTCAATAAAATCAAAAAGTAACAAAATCCGAGTCCACAACCGAAGCCCAAGAATGACCAAGTCAGAACTTATCGAAAAAATCTCCGCCAGCCAGGATCAGCTTCCGCCCAAGGATGTAGAGCTTGCCGTGCGCATGATACTCGAGCGCATGACATCGGCATTGGTCGGCAACCAGCGCATTGAAATTCGTGGATTTGGCAGTTTCTCATTGCACTACCGCGCACCGCGTGTAGGTCGCAACCCAAAAACAGGCGATGCCGTGGATCTTTCCGGTAAGTACGTGCCCTATTTTAAGCCGGGCAAAGAACTGCGCACGCGGGTTAATGATAGCCTGTAAAGCTCTCTAGCCTATTCGCTAACCCCATCCCAACCTGTCATCCTGAGCATAGCGAAGAAACTACTTCACCATTGAACCCCCTCTTAGAATTCAAAGTAACAGACTACACGGTTCTAACGTAAGTGGGTTTTACCGACCGGAGCACTCCAAAGCACTCAATAGAATAAGCTGGTCGCAGCCATTATCGAGCGTTTCTTTTAATTGTATTGATTGGTTTTGGTTAGCTCTCAGTTGGTGCAAGGTACACCAGCTGGGGGCGATTCAACGAGTTCAGCGCTTTACTGGCCCCAGAGGAGAGGAGGGAGGCACACACCCTCATTAGAGAGAGCGTGCACCGTGGGGATTTACTGCTGCTGGTGCTGTGCAGTTCTGAGCTGCAGCAACCAGCTGTCTTGGCGTCGTTCGGCGTCATAGAAAACAGCCGCGGTAAAGCAGGCCATAAATATCAAGATAAAGTGAGAGGCAAAACTGATCCCTATATAGATCACGCTACCGACATAGATACCAAAGACAACCGACCACATCCAAGCTAGTACTGTCATAATCCAAAGTCGTGAAACTGGATCAGCGATATGGCGCAGGGGATTTTTATTGTGGTCCATTACCGCGTTATAGCAGTCATAAAACCAGAGAAATGCGAGTTTAGTTTTCATAAGAATTACCCTTTATTTTTGTGATGCTTATTTTTATTTTATTTATTATTTTTTATTATCTGCAACTAAACTACGCGGGGTATAAATAATTGGATCAGACAGAATCTGTTGAAAAGTCATGCAAGGGCTGTAACCCGAGGCTCCGTGCCTCGGCGTGATATGGCAGTCGATTAGCAATGTTTGGTTAGTCGAGCGATTGGAGGGGGGTTAATCAAGGCAGGGCGAGTGAGCTATAGGTGCAGGACCTATCCCCCCCCCCAAAAAAAAGTATTACATATTGCAGATATTGGTATGTTTAGACGGATAGGTGGCGCTCTAACCAAATAATGACTTCAACGCCGCCAGAGATTCCTCACCCTTGGCTTTATTTTCTTCCTCACTGATCGGCTCGCCGCCACCAATCTTAATTAAATCATCCTCCGGTAGCTCATCTACAAAGCGACTGGGTGTGGTTGCCGCTGTCTCACCAAACTGAGTGCGCTGTCGAGCGCTGGTCATGGTCAATGTGCGCTGGGCTCTGGTGATACCAACGTAGGCAAGCCGCCGCTCTTCTTCTATCTGGCCACCTTCTACGCTATTTTTATGGGGTAGTATCTCTTCTTCCATGCCGATCATAAATACATGCAAAAACTCCAATCCTTTGGCTGCATGTAAAGTCATTAGCTGTACTTTGTCGTCGGCAGACTCCTCTTGCTCGCGGTCTAGCAGGTCTCTGAGTATAAGCTTGGCAATGGCATTTTCTATTCTGCTGTCGCCATTTTCGCTTTCATTTTCCTCTTCGTCGCGTTTAATGACTTGCGCTAATTGGGCGAGCAAAAATTGCACATTTTCCCATCGCTTTTGCGCTACATGGTCATTGCTGGCATTTTGCTGTAGCCAGTTTAGGTAGTCGGCGTCGTCGAGCATTTCATTGATAGCGGTCATCGGATTGCCATCATAGATATTTCTATTAACGCTTTTAATCCAGTGTTTAAAGCGTTTCAGACGTTCTAAATTATTGGCGGGCATACTGGCGTTTAGGCCGACTTCATCTATGGCGTCATATAGCGACAGATTGCGCTGGTTGGCATACTCGCCAAGTTTTTCTAAGGTGGTGGGGCCGATCTGGCGTCTTGGGGTATTGATAATGCGCAGAAGTGCATTGTCATCTGTGGGGTTAATAATTAACCGCAGATAGGCCATGACATCTTTGATTTCTGTTTTGGCGTAAAACGATTGACCACCGGTTATCTCATAGGGGATATTCTGTGTTTGCAGTTTTATTTCTACCAGTTTGGCTTGGTAGTTACCGCGGTAGAGTACGGCGAAGTCGCTGTATTTGCAGCGGCGTTTAAGGCGCATATCGATAATTTCATTGACCACTCGTTCGCATTCAGCTTCTTCATTATCGCTACTGATAAAACGCAGTGGGTCGCCCGGACCTAACTCACTCCATAAGGCTTTGCTTATAAGGTGGGGGTTATTATCAATTAATGTGTTAGCGGCTTTTAGAATGCGGCCTGTTGAGCGATAGTTTTGCTCGAGTTTAATAATATTAAGCGCGGGAAAATCTTCTTGCAGTTGCATCAGGTTTTCGGGGCGGGCGCCGCGCCATGCATAAATCGATTGATCGTCATCGCCTACCACGGTGAGTGCCTGCTTCTCGTTAACCAGGGTTTTTACTAATTCATATTGCGCCAGATTGGTATCCTGGTATTCATCTACCAGCAGATAGCGAATGCGCTTTTGCCATTTGGCAAGTATCTCCGGCTGCTGTTTAAACAGCATTACCGGGGTCATTATCAGATCGTCGAAGTCTACGGCATTATAGGCTTTTAACGCTCGTTGATAACGTTCGTAGAGCATCGCTATGGCTTGCTCGCCGGTGCTATTGGAGGCGCTGACGGCTTGGCCGGGTTCGAGCAATGAGTTTTTCCAGTTGGAGATAGAGCTCTGCGCGGTATCGATCAGTTTTTCATCGAGTTCGGTATGGCGCACTAGCAGTTCTTTAATAAGTTTGCGGCAGTCTTCTTGATCTAATATAGAGAAACCGGGGCGAAATCCCAGAGCCTTGACCTCGGTGCGAATGATGGTCAGGCCAAGATTATGAAAGGTCGAGACGGTGAGGCCCTTGCCCTCGGTCTTGCCCAGCAGGCTAGCCACGCGCGCTTTCATTTCGCGGGCGGCTTTATTGGTAAAGGTGACGGCGGCGATATTGCGCGCTGGTATTCCGCACTCTTCTACTAGATAGGCAATCTTTCGCGTGATGACACTGGTTTTACCACTGCCCGCGCCAGCTAATACTAGCAACGGGCCATCGATATATTTCAGCGCAGCCTGCTGTTGGGGGTTGAGGTTTTGGGCCATTAGTTAATGACTTATGCCATCTCTGCTATGGCGCTGCGTTTCTCTTGTAGCTGAGATAATGAGCCTTCAAAGTCCTCGAGTCTCTGGCGTTCTTTGGCCACCACTTCGGCGGGGGCATTGTCGGCAAACTTCGGGTTGCTCAATTTGCCGGTCAACTTTTTGGTTTCTATGCCTATTTTGTCAATTTCACGATCTAGGCGCGCCAGCTCTGCATCTACATCAATAAGACCAGCCATAGGCACTAGTATTTCTAAGTCGCCGGCCAGTGCAGTTGCGCACAGTGGTGCGTCAGCGGGGTCATCTAACCAGGTAATGGATTCCAGATTGGCCAGTTTGCTGAGGAACTGACGATTCTCCTCTAAACGACGTTTGGCGGTGGCATCACCACGGGCCATATAAATGGGTAGATCTTTGGCGGGGGAGATATTCATTTCTCCGCGCACATTGCGCACACCAATAATCACATTTTTAACCCATTCAATATCGGCGTCGGCCTCGCTATCGACCTTGGATTGATCGGCGACGGGGAAGGGCTGTAACATAATAGTATCGCCCTCTGGATTTAATGTTATGCCTGCTAATGGCGCTATATTTTGCCAAATCTCTTCGGTGATAAAGGGCAGCATAGGATGGGCTAGGCGCAAGACGGCTTCTAGTACACGCACCAATGTCCGCCTGGTTCCTTTCTGAATGGCGGGGTCGCCATTTTCGTCCCACAGCACTGGTTTAGATAGCTCCAGGTACCAGTCGCAGTATTCATTCCACACAAAGTCATAGAGCGCCTGTGCCGCTAGATCAAATCTGTAGTTATCGATGGCGGTGGTCACTTCGGTTTCGGCTTGCTGCAGACGTGAGACAATCCAGCGATCGGCCAGCGTGAGTCTGTAGTCATCGGAATTATCCTGCCCGCAGTCTTCGTCTCCGTTCTCTCCTTGGGCATTCATCAACACATAGCGTGAGGCATTCCATATCTTATTGCAGAAGTTGCGGTAGCCTTCAAGGCGTTTCATATCCCAGTTAATATCGCGGCCAGTTGAGGCCAGTGCGCAAAGGGTGAAGCGCAAAGCATCTGAGCCATGCGGCTCTATGCCATCGGGAAATTGTTTTCTAGTGCGGCTGGCAATCTTGGCGGCTTGCTGGGGTTGCATCATATTACCGGTGCGTTTTTCCAGCAGGCTTTCAATGTCGATGCCATCAATCATATCTAATGGGTCGAGTACATTGCCTTTTGACTTGGACATTTTCTGACCCTGCTCATCGCGGATCAGGCCAGTGACATACACGGTTTTAAACGGTACTTCGGGTTCGCCATTTTCATCTTTGATCAGGTGCATGCTCATCATCACCATGCGCGCTACCCAAAAGAAAATAATATCAAAGCCAGTGACCAGCACATCGGTGGGGTGGAAAGCTTTTAGGCGCTCGGTTTGCTCGGGCCAGCCCTGGGTGCCAAAGGTCCAGAGTGCGGAACTAAACCAGGTATCGAGTACATCTTCGTCTTGGGTCAGGGGTATATCGCCAAGATTGTACTGTTCACGCACGGCGGCTTCGCTCTGCCCTACATAGGCTTTGCCGGCTTCGTCGTACCAGGCGGGTATTTGATGGCCCCACCACAGCTGGCGCGAGATGCACCAGTCTTGAATATTGCGCATCCACGAAAAGTACATATTTTCGTACTGCTGGGGAACAAATTTAATACGGCCATCTTCCACGACTTCAATAGCAGGGCCGGCCAGTTTTTTGGCGTCTACATACCATTGGTTAGTGAGCATGGGCTCGATCACCACTCCACCACGGTCGCCGTAGGGGATGGTCATATCGTTTTCTTCGATGTCTTCTAAAAAGCCGAGGGCGTCCATGTCGGCTACTACTTCACGACGCGCGGCAAAGCGTTCCATGCCGCGATACTTTTCGGGCAATGTGGTATCCATCTCATCGTTGTCGCTGCCATCGCTATTCACGCACTCAGCGGTCTGACGAATATCGGCGTTCATGGTGAGTATATTGACCATGGGCAGCTTGTGGCGCTGGCCTACTTCATAGTCATTGAAGTCATGAGCTGGGGTAATTTTTACGCAGCCTGTGCCTTTTTCCATATTGGCATGGTCGTCGGCAACAATGGGAATCAGCCTGCCTACCAGTGGTAAAAGTACATGCTGACCAATTAGGTTGGTGTATCGTGGATCTTCCGCATTGACAGCAACGCCGGTATCACCCAGTAAGGTTTCTGGTCTGGTGGTGGCGACAACAATATAGTCTTTGCCATCTAAAGTTTTTACACCATCGGCCAGTGGGTAGCGCAGGTTCCACATTTTACCTTTAACTTCGCGATTCTCGACTTCGAGGTCGGAGATGGCGGTATGCAGTTTGGGATCCCAGTTAACCAGGCGCTTGCCGCGATAGATCAGGCCATCTTTATGCAGGCGAATAAAGGTTTCTTGAACGGCGCTGGAGAAGCCTTCGTCCATGGTGAAGCGTTCGGTATCCCAGTCAACAGAGTTGCCGAGACGACGCATCTGTTGGGTAATGGTGCCACCAGATTCTTCTTTCCATTCCCAAATCTTCTCAATAAACTTCTCACGGCCCATCTCTTCGCGGCCGGGCTTACCTTCGGCGGCCAGTTTGCGCTCAACCACCATCTGCGTGGCGATACCGGCATGGTCGGTGCCCACTTGCCACAGGGCATTTTTGCCTTGCATGCGGTTGTATCTGGTTAGGGCGTCCATAATGCCATGCTGCAGGGCGTGACCAATATGTAGGCTACCAGTGACATTGGGCGGCGGAATCACAATGCTGTAGGGGTCGCTTTTGCTGGCCATATCGGGGGCAAAATAACCGCGTTGTTCCCAGGTTTTATACCATTTGGTTTCTATATCCTGGGGGGCAAATGTTTTTTCCATTATTGGGCTCGGTAGTTAATTCTGAGGTAATTTTTTGAGAGGGGAATTATAGGTGCTGGGGCTGATGGTTGCGATTAGTTTTCGCGGTTAAAACGCTCAATGACCTTGGCGCGGATTTTTTCGCGCAGTAACTGTTCCATCTTGGGTCTCATGCGGGTCATCAGTTTGTTGACTATGGCATTGATTTTGGCTTCATCAATAGCAGACTCGCCGTCGGCACTATCGAATAGATGGTGCTGGGCTTCGTCAAATACTTTGCGAGCCTGATGCTCACTGTCGATCTCTTGGTCGAGTGATTCAGTGAGGATGGGTATTTCCAGGCTGTCTATATCTTCGTCGGAGGGCTGCTCGGGTAGTTCAACGGGCTCATTGACGCTGCCAGCGGGCGACAGGTTTTTTTGCAGTGAATAGAGGTCATCCAGAATTTTATCATAATCTGGTTTTGTCGCGTCTGTGCTGTCACTGTGGTCTGTCACTGATCAATCACTGGTGAAATTTTTCAGTTAAGTCATGAAAGCTCAGGGCATAGCCGCGCTCTTTATAGAACTTAAAGTTATCGCGCTTGGCCTGTTCGTACTCTGGCTGTGGGTAAATAATCTCAACTACGCGGTCAAAGCGGCTAAACCAGGTGGGAATTTGCGGCTGCAGGTTGATCAGTATCTGATGGTGATCGCCAGGTTCGGCCTCGGTGCTAATGGCTACTGGCGCATTCTCTACGCCCAGTGCATGGGGTACAAAGGCGGTAGCCTGAAAGCCCCAGAGTTTTTCATCCAACTGCTGGGCGACGGCATTGTCTGGCACTAGGCATAGAACTTGCTGGTTCATTTTTAGGGATTTTTGAATTAACTGGCAGGCGAGGGCAAGGGCAACCTCTTGGTCGCCCGCCAGTTTATAAAATGAAACGCTAGTCACAGAGTTATTTCGCCTTGCTACGCAGGTAGTCCATCAAAATCGGCACTGGGCGTCCGGTAGAGCCTTTTTGCGCACCTGATACCCATGCGGTGCCTGCTACATCCAGATGCGCCCATTTATATTTCTTGGTAAAGCGTGCAAGGAAACAGGCGGCGGTAATGGTGCCAGCCTGGGGACCACCAATATTGGCGATATCAGCAAAGTTACTCTTTAGTAACGCATCGTATTCTTCGTAGAGAGGCAGGCGCCATGCGCGGTCACCGCTACGCAGACCACTGCTAAGCAGGCCTTCAGCGAGTTCATCATTGTTGGACAGCAACCCCGCGGTTTCTTTGCCTAGCGCGCCGATTACTGCGCCAGTTAATGTGGCTATATCGATCACGGTATCCGGCTTAAAGCGATCGGCATAGGTGAGGGCATCACACAGAATCAAACGACCCTCGGCATCGGTGTTGAGGACTTCAATCGTTTGGCCAGACATACTGGTGACTACATCGCCAGGTTTGGTGGCGTTGCCATTGGGCATATTTTCTACAGCGGGAATAATCGCCACTACGTTAATGGGCATCTGGGTTTCGATCAGGGCGTTAATAACACCAATGACCGATGCACCACCACACATATCATATTTCATCTCGTCCATGCCGCCGCCGGGCTTAAGGCTGATGCCGCCGGTATCAAAGGTGACAGCTTTGCCAACTAGTACTACTGGCTTGGCGCCTTGCTTGCGACCTTGATACTTAATAACAATTAATTTTCCCGGCTCATCTGAGCCCGCGCTGACGGATAGCAGTGAACCCATTTTAAGCTTGGCCATCTGCGCTTCGCTAAGTACGGTAGTGGTGACCTTGGCTTGGCCCTTGGCCAATGCTTTAGCTTGGTCAGAAAGATAGTTTGGCGTACAGATATTAGCGGGTAGGTTGCCCAATTGACGGGCGGCATTCATACCATTACCCACTGCGGCGCCATACTTTAAGCCTGCATTGGCTGCCTTGTTATCTGCCTTTCTGGGGACCCAGTAGGTTAGTGATTTTAATTTTTGTGCTGGTGATTTTTTTGCCGCGCGTTTTGGCAGCGGCATGTATTTATAGCTGGCGGCCTGAATGCTGCGGGCAATAATGCCTGCCTGCCATTCGTTGTCTTCAGCCAGACCTTCACCCACCCATACAGCTTTTTTAGCTGGGGTCCGAAGCAGCGCAGCAGCACCGGCTTTGATGACTTTAATTTGTTGTTGGGCTGTCTCGGCGCCATCGATGCCCAACAGAATGATGCGCTTTCCGTCGGCACCAGGAATATGCATAACTGTGCTTTCACTGGCCTTGCCAGAAAAATCACCGGCCTTCAAAAGTGACGAAATTGCTCCATCAAGAGACTCATCAAGGGCTTTAGCGCTGTTTTGCAGTTGTGAGCCGGTCATGAGAATGAGAGAATCCGCTTTAATGTTTAACAGGTTTGCGGAAGATGCGGTAAAATCCATGTTAGCTCCAAAATTTGATGTTTAACTGACTGAAATAACCCGCGAAGGATACCATTCCGTGTCGCCATGCCCAATAGCTAGAAGCCTAAGTCTTTGATTATTTTCCGCTATCTCTGCCGTGAAATTTTGTCTGCTACCTTTGCGGTGTGCATGGTGTTGCTGATGATTCTGGTCAGCGGTCGGTTTGTAAAATATCTGGCCAATGCGGTGGCGGGCAATTTGGAACCCGGCGTTCTCTTTGCGGTGATTGGCTATCGTATTCCCGGGTTTCTTGAGCTTACTCTGCCACTGGCTTTTTTCCTGGCGATTCTGCTGTCGTTTGGCCGGCTCTATGTTGAAAATGAAATGAGCGTACTTAAGGCCTGTGGTATTTCTGAAACCCAATTGCTGGGTTATACCGCGGTGATGGCAGTGGCACTGGCGCTAGTGGTCGGCTGGTTAAGTCTATCTGTGTCGCCTGCCGGTGTGGCCAAAGCTGAGACTATTTTTGCCGTTCAAAAGGAAAAGACTGAGCTGGATAAGCTGACGCCTAAAAAGTTTTACGGGCTCAGTGGGGGCAAGGGCATTACCTATGCTGAAAATATCACTGAAGAGCAGGAGCTGGAAGATGTATTTCTGGCGGTAACGGCTGGCTCTGTGGAAAACTATGACAGCCGTTTAGTACTGGTATTGGCAGATCGAGGTAGGCAGCAAAAAACCGAAGATGGCAGCGAGAGTTTTTTGGTGCTGGATAAAGGCTATCGCGTTGAAGGCGTACCGGGCACCCATAATTATCAGATTACCCATTTTAAGGAATACGGGGCGCGGCTGGAGGCCAAAAAAGAGATTGTGGAAGACTTGGAAACCAATGCCTTGACTACATCAGCATTGCTGTCTTCAACTGACCCTAAGCTTCAGGCCGCATTGCAATGGCGCCTATCGACACCGCTAATGGTACTGGTGGTAACCCTACTAGCTATTCCGCTAAGTCGCACAAATCCGCGGCAGGGCAAGTTTGCCAGGCTGCTACCGGCAATTATTCTGTACTTTGGTTACCTGGTTTCCCTCAATGCCATGCGCGGTGCCCTTGAATCTGGCTCAGTGCCCATTGAGGTAACGCTGTTGCCAGTGCATCTGCTATTTTTAGGTATCGCACTTCTGTTGTTCCGATCGGGCCGGCTTAATAAGGTGGTGTTATGAGGCGCCTTTCGCGCCATATAGGCGCCACGGTTTTCTCTGCTATTACGATCGCACTGTTGGTCGTGGTGGGAGTGGATGCCATCGCGGCTATTATTGATGAAGGTGGCGCGGTACAGCGCAATTACTATTTTTCTGATGCTCTAATTTATGTGGTAACCAAGTTGCCATCGACCATCTATGAATATATTCCCTTCTCGTCGCTTATTGGCTGCCTGTTTGGGCTGGGTGTGTTGGCGACCAACAGTGAAGTTATTGTGATGCGTGCCTCAGGTGTTTCGCTGCTGCGCATTGTCTATTTTGTGATTAAGCCGGTACTGCTGTTTGTATTGATTAGCACTGCTGTCGGTGAGTATTTTTCTCCTTACCTCGACCAGTTAGCCGAGGGACGACGCGAGTATTTGCGCAATGGCGAGTCGACTAGGGGTTCTGCCTCTGGTCTTTGGAATCGAGAGGGCAGCGAGTTTATGCACTTTAATGCGGTGTTCCCAGGCGGTGTACTGTTTGGGGTTACCCGTTATCAATTTGATAAAGACAAGGCGTTGCGCGAGGCCAGCTTCTCATCGCGCGCCACCTATAACGCCACTGAGAATCTGTGGGTTGAAGAAAATGTGTCGATCACCCGTTTTAAAGAAGATCGCACTGAAACTGATAAACAGATTACTCGGCGCTGGACCTCGGAGCTAACCCCAGAGGTATTAACTGTCAATGTACTGCCGCCCAATGCCTTGTCAATTTCGAGTCTATATAACTACATCAATTTTTTAGAGCTGCAAAATGCAGATACAGCAGTTTATGAATTAGCTTACTGGCGCAAGGTTTTACAGCCGTTGGTGATTATTGGCCTAGTATTGATTGGCATCTCTTTTGTATTTGGCCCGCTGCGTGATTCGACCATGGGACTGCGAATCTTTGTCGGTGTAGTGATTGGAATTAGCTTTAAAATTATCCAGGATATGCTGGGGCCCTTTAGCATTGTCTTTGGCTTTCCAGCACTTTTAGCTGTGTTGGCGCCAGTGTTGCTGTGCATGGGTGTCGGTTTGTATTTATTGAGGCGCGGCGGGTAATTAGACGTTTAAGCAGGGAGCTAGGGTATACAGACCCTTCGCTCCGCTCAGGGTGACATTCGGGGTGCTGTTAGCTTAGCACCCGCCTAACCGCTTGATTCCATCCACAAACCTTTGCATCTCTATGCTCAATAGCCATCTGTGGCGCAAAGTTATTATCTAGCTGCCAGCTTGCGGCAAATCCCTCTTGTCCTGGCCAGACACCAGCTCTTGAACCAGCCAACCATGCTGCACCCAGAGCGGTGGTCTCGGCAATCACCGGACGATCTACAGGGGCCTGCAGAATATCGGCCAGACATTGCATGGTCCAGTCACTGGCGACCATACCGCCATCTACCCTTAATACCGTATCGGCGCCTTGCGACGCATCCTGCGTCCAGTCGGCGCGCATGGCATTTAAAAGATCCAATGTTTGATAGCACACAGACTCCAGTGCGGCCTTGGCAATTTCTGCCGGGCCAGTGCCGCGGGTTAGGCCGAGTATGGCACCACGGGCATCAGCATCCCACCAGGGAGCGCCGAGCCCAGTAAAGGCAGGCACCATATACACTGCCTGACTAGGGTCTGCGTCTTCAGCCAACTGGCCGGACTGATTGGCAGATTCAATAATACCCAAGCCATCACGCAGCCACTGCACCGCGGCACCGGCAATAAAAATAGAGCCTTCTAGTGCGTAAGTAGGTTTGCCATCAAGTTGGTAGGCGATGGTAGTCAGCAGTCGGTTAGTTGAGGTAATCGCAGTGTCACCGGTATTAAGAAGCGCAAAACAACCAGTACCATAGGTAGACTTCATCATACCTATATCAAAGCAGGCTTGGCCCAAGGTGGCGGCCTGCTGGTCACCCGCAATGCCGTAAATATTGATGGCTTCACCGAGCAGACTGGTGGTGCCAAAGTCAGCGGCGCTATCTTTAACGGTGGGCAGCAAGGATCGCGGTATATTAAATAATGCCAGTAGCTCATCGTCCCAGTCGCCGTTGTGAATATTGTAAAGCATGGTGCGCGAGGCGTTGCTGGCGTCTGTTGCATGCTCACCGCCAGTGAGATTCCACAGCAGCCAGCTATCCACAGTGCCAAAGGCCAGTTCGCCACGCTCGGCTTGGGCGCGAGCACCGTCGACATTATCGAGAATCCAGGCCACCTTGGTCGCCGAAAAGTAGGGGTCTAGCAGCAGCCCAGTTTTTTCGGTAACTGTGATTTCAAGGCCTTGATCTTTGAGTTGGTTGCACAGAGCCGCTGTGCGCCGATCCTGCCAAACTATCGCGTTGTAGATGGGTTGGCCGCTGTGGCGATCCCATATAACCGTGGTTTCTCGCTGGTTGGTGATGCCAATGGCGGCAATATCTGCGGCGCTGATGCCAGCATTGGCCAGTGCCTGTTTGGCGGTAGCTAGAGTGGTGTTCCATATATCCATGGGGTCGTGCTCGACCCAGCCGTCGGCGGGGAAATGCTGAGTAAACTCCTGTTGTGCCTGCTCGACAATATGATAATTCTGGTCAAAGAGAATTGTTCTCGAAGAGGTGGTTCCCTGATCTAGCGCCATAATTAGATTGTTCATAATTGTGCTCTTTTATTTTTTCTCTTTGGCGAGTAATACAACTTGGGTAGCAGTATAGCGGTCATGGAGGCATTCTTTGGCCGGCGGCACCAAACACCATAAAAACCCGATACCAGCACAGGCTAGGGAAAGCGTCGCTAGCACGCTGCGGTAGAGGCATTGTTGCGGTGTTGCCAAGGACCCATCGGCCTGCTGCAGTCGCAGGCGCCAGGCTTTCATACCTAACGTCTGGCCCTGCTTACGCCAGCAGATAAAGTAGTAACCCCCAAGTGCACCTAGCCAGCCGAAGAAGCTCAACCACTGGACGATGAGGTTAGGCTGGATGCCCTCTAGATTATCGACACCGTTAAACAGTATTTTTATAATAAGTAGCAGAGCGCCGTAGGCCAGCGTGATGGCAAATAGTAAAAAGGCATCGTAGACGAGCGCAGCGATGCGGCGCAGTAAATTGGCGGAGGGCAGTTGTTCAGTCATGGGGCTGTGATCCAGATTATTTATGCTCGAAGTTTGCCCAAAGCCAGTACAATGCGCAATCGACGATTGTCGCTAACCGTTTTTAATATTGGCAGGAGAGTTTTGTGGATTGGATTTATGGCATTCATGCGGTGCAGACCATGCTTAAGTCATCACCCCAGCGGGTGCGTGAGTTGCATGTGCAGCGTGGGCGAACCGATGACCGGTTGCAAAAGATCCATAAACTGGCGGAACAGCATGGGGTAACGCTGCAGTGGTCAACTGCTAAACGGCTGGATGAAAGAGCTGAGGGCCGCCATCAGGGTGTAATGGCACTGTGTAGTCCGGGCGAAACCTACGATGAAAACTTTTTACTAAATCTGGCTGAAGAGAAGGGGCGAGAGGCATTTTTTCTTATGCTCGACGGCGTTACCGACCCCCATAACCTGGGTGCTTGCCTGCGCTCTGCAGATGGCGCTGGCGTGCATGCGGTGATTGTACCCAAGGATAATTCGGTGGGTTTGACGCCGGTTGTCTCCAAGGTTGCCTGTGGTGCCGCTGAGATCATACCGCTGGTGATGGTGACTAATTTAACTCGCACATTGGACAAACTGCAGCAGAAGGGTGCCTGGGTAGTGGGGACTGCCGGTGAGGCGGAGCAGTATATCTATGATCTGGATCTAACGGGTCCGATGGTGCTGGTGATGGGCGCTGAGGGTGCGGGAATGCGCCAGCTGACGCGCAAGCAGTGTGATTTTCTTGGCAAACTGCCAATGGCAGGTGAGGTGAGCAGTCTCAATGTGTCTGTAGCTACTGGTATCTGTCTGTTTGAGGTGGTGCGGCAGCGCCGTTAAGCAGGTTAATATCTGGGCCTCTTTTTTTATCGACTTCCTCAAATCAGCTATTTAGTGATTTAGGCCGTTGGATTTTGAGCGCATAAGATACTAATCTAACACCTGAACAAGGATGTATTGATCATTTAAATAGGGATTACAATGGCAACTTTGGAGCGAACTATTTACTCAATTCCCAATTTATTAAGTCTGTTGCGTTTGGCGCTGGTTCCGGTGCTGATTGGCTTGGCTTATATTGGCGATGCAAAGGCATTTTTGGGGGTGTTAGCTGTTTCGCTGCTCAGTGATGTGCTCGATGGTTATCTGGCTCGCAAGCTTAATCAGGTGAGTGAGCTGGGGGCTAAGCTGGACAGCTGGGGCGATATACTTACCTACGGCTCAATGATTCTCGGCCTGCACTGGATATGGCCCGAGGTTTTTAAGGCTCAGGCAGCCTATCTGCTAGCCACAATGATTTTCTTTATTGCGCCGCTGTTAATGGCGCTGCGCAAGTTTGGTGAGCACCCCAGCTACCATACCTGGGGTGCTAAGGCCGCAGCGGTGCTGATGGCGCCCGCATACTATATGCTGGTTTTGTGGGATGCCGATGGGTTCTTTCGTGCGGTTATTTTACTTCATGTGTTGGTGGCCTGCGAAGAGATTGCTATTACCCTGATCCTGGACCGCCCGCGCTCTAATGTGCGGTCTGTTTTTTGCCTGCGGACTGGTATTTAGTCAGAGCGCAGAAACAGTTCTAAACCTGCTATAAACAGTGGCGTTAGCGCCCGCTAAACTTTCTTTCCAGGCTGTTGCAACCCAGTGGCCGAATCACTATAATTGCGCGCCACAAAGCGCCTGAGCATGAGTTCAGGCACTCCTTGTCTCACTGCAACGACCTAATTGGCGTTAGCGGGAGACTTTAAAATCCACGAGGAGATACAATGCGTCATTACGAAATCGTATTCCTGGTCCATCCAGATCAGAGCGAGCAAGTCCCCGGTATGGTTGAGCGTTACACTGCGTCAGTTACAGCAGGTGGCGGTTCAGTTCACCGCAAAGAAGACTGGGGTCGCCGCCAATTGGCATACCCAATCAACAAAATTCACAAAGCCCATTACATCCTGATGAACGTCGAGTGCGGTCAGGACGTTCTTGATGAGCTTAATTCCACTTTCCGTTATAACGATGCTGTTTTGCGCAGCATGGTTGTTCGTCGTGATGAAGCCGTTACTGGTGAGCTGTCTCTTATACACATCTGACGCTGCCGACGAGCGAT
>CAJXVK010000035.1 GCA_913060735.1 uncultured Cellvibrionales bacterium | reverse complement strand
CGCTGCCCCAGACTTTAATGGAGCTGCCATTATTCATGAGAATGGCGTTGAAGTTGCGATTACCGAACAGATGATACAGAGCGCCTGCGACCAACTTGACGACTCTAAAGAGGCCGACTAAAACCCAGACGCTTAAAGTTTTCATCCTCGCTAGGTACAGAGTAAAAGCTAAACTCTCGGCGCACAGGATAGGTCTTGCGCAACTGATCAAATGCCAATCCCACAGCTTCTGCAGTGACAAGATCAGCCAGCGCAGCGCGCATCCGCAGATCATCTTCACAGACATCGTAACTCAGCAAAATAGCCTCTTCCAAACTGGCTCTATCGCCCAGAGCCTGACATTTAACCTCAGACTTCTGCAACTGCTGCGCGCTCTTACCCTGTGATTGCAAAAATGCATCGAACACCATCTGGGTGCCATTAGTTTTACCCTCAAGACTATACCCAGCGATATGCGGTGTAGCCAGAGTCACCAGCGCCATCAGACTGAGATCTAACTGAGGTTCTGACTCCCAGACATCCAGTGCAACCTGCAATCGCGAGCCAGACTCCAGACAGGCTAATAGTGCCTTGTTATCGACCACAGCACCGCGGCCGGCATTTATTAATAGCGCATCTGGCTTAAGTTTAAGCAGCACTTCATGATCAAATAAATGGTGAGTAGGAAACTCGGTATTCTTGGTAATTGGGGTATGCAGGCAAATGATGTCGCAACTATATAGCTGGTCAAATGATCCAATATCGGCAACTAAATCGGACGTCAGAAATGGGTCATAGACGCGACAGTTAACGCCCAGATCAGAGAGCCGCCTGTACAATCGGCCACCGACATTGCCGCATCCAACAATACCTACCGTTTTAGATTGCCAATCTGGCATTAATCGGCACATGACTGACAGATCGTATTGCACAACAGCTTCGGCATTACAGCCCGGTGCATGAGCAAACTCAATACCTGCAGAATGAAGATAAGCAGTATCAATATGGTCAGTACCTATGGTCGCCGAGCCGACAAATTTGATCTTCGAGTGCTCGAGCAATTGACGATTAACCTGGGTTACTGAGCGCACCAAAAGAACATCGGCATCTATCAGATCAGCTGCAGTAATCTCGCGGCCCGGCAGCAACAACACCTGCCCGAAAGATGCGAACAGTTCCTCCGCAAGTGGCATATTTTGATCAGCGACGATTTTCACAACGGCTCCCTTTAAAATTGCCGCGACTTTAACCCAGCAGCGCGGCTAGAAAAAGCATTGGCAAACCCCATTTCCTCACAGAATATGGCAAAAGCATCCTGGTGAATACCCTGCCAGCCTACACTCTCTAGCCCCGGAGCCTCATCTATCTCAGTCACAATAGTCGCCAGTTGACGCGACAGGAATAATTGCTCGCGACTGGCATCCAGCTTGTCGGCAAGCTTTTTAGCGCCCCGGATCGGTAAATCCTGTAACTGATCTAGATGCTCCATAATAACGTCGACACTGGCATAATGTGACAGCAGCTGTTTAGCCGTTTTGACGCCGACTCCGGGAACACCGGCAATATTGTCACTGCTATCGCCCATCAGCGCCAAATAATCAGCCATTTGACTACAGCCCAACTCAAGCTGCATCTCTAGATCCCGCTGGGTCTTTGGGTGAGACTTTCCAAAGTCCCAGTACAGATCATTGGCTTGAATAAGCTGGGTTAAATCTTTATCACGACTGACAATCACAGGTTGCGCATCGCCCTGTCGCACCTTGGTCGCCACTGCCCCAATCAGGTCATCTGCCTCATAGATTGTCGATGCCATTTCACTAATACCCATCACACGGCATAGCTGTCGGCAGGCGTTTAATTGGAAGGCCAGGGCCTCATCTGGCAGCTCTCGGGTGGCTTTGTAGTCTGAGCATAGCTGATGGCGAAAACCGCAACCAAGGCTTTCATCAAAGGCACAAAATATATGTCCCGGATCTTTTTGCTTGAGGATATCGAGCAGAAAAGCAGTGAAGCCATAAACTGCATGGGTGGAGAATTGGTTCTCTGTTGCGCGCCAGTTCTCAGGCAAGGTGAAATAGCTGCGGAAAATATAAATGGAGGAATCGATTAAAAAGGCTTGCATGGCATAGGTCTACGCGAGGTTAGTGAGTTGGTAATGAGCTGGGTCTGTCGCCTTGGCAATATTGCAGCTCCTAGCAAGTCTAGACAAAAATTGCTCCGCACGGCGAGGTAAAGCACCCTCCTCACACCAAGCCAACGCCTGATCTACGACCGCCTGAGCAAAGTTCCTATCAAGCGAGCCATCACCGTTTAAATTATCCACACTGAGCAGAAAACGCTGACCGCAAGCAATCGAAAACATCCACTCCAACGCCTGAGGCTTAACTTCGGCCGCTTCAAAAACTCGCTGTTGCTGATCGGTGCGACCATCCGGGTGATACCAGTAGCCGAAGTCCTCAATCTTGCGCCGCTCTGCGCCGGCAATGCACCAGTGCGCGATTTCATGCAGCGCACTAGAAACATAGTCCTCACGAAAAAATAGTCGATTGCGGCTATTGTCTGCATCGGAGGGTAAATAAACCGGCTCAGCAGCACCACCCAGCAATGCAGTATTGCAACTCTGGCCAAACTCTTGATCAAATACGGCACTAATTATTTTAAGCATTTGGAGCTCGGCTAATATAAAACTGAATAGATAATCTGCTGTTCATAAATAGGTGACTCAAGGCATGATAGAGGCGATGACTCAATAATTTTACAGTAAAAATAACCGTCTTGGTAAATTGCATAATAACGCTGTCATATCTATGGTTTTACTATATACCACTATTGGTTGTGCTTTTTAAAAAGAAAGAGTACCTTATGTAGTGTTAGTGTCTTTTGATTTCAGCTGGCCTAAGGAGATTTATTTATGCCCAATTCGGCGATTGATCATCCGCGCGATAACGTTATTGATATCTTCACACGTAAACCTCTCTCTGAAATTTCCAACAGTAATCTAATTCGTATTGCCCCCGAACTCGATGGTCTCGAGATGCTCTACAGCAATGCTGAAAATCCTGATAAATTATTCTCGGTCAAGATATTGGCCTGGGGCCTGCGCGTTAGCGGCGAGGTTGTCGGCCTGGTTCCCTGGCTTGATGAGCTGGTTGCCTGCGACGAGATCAATGATCCTCTCAATGGCCAGTGGGAAGGCTACTACGATCAGGGTGTCGATGAATTATTTTTTGCAGCGCCACTACACAAAGTGGTTGAGCTTGAAACCGCAGCGGATTACTACGAGTACCAATGCGACACGGGCCGTGAAGTTATCCAGGAGATACCTGACACCATTGGCACCCATGCCGTGCTATCTACCGATGGGTTTCACAGTATTACCTTAAAAGAGGTGGTGAGCTGGCGCCTGCTGCATGATGGTACTATGGAGGCTATGCTGATCAATGAGCAGAAAATGCTTGCCACCCCAGTACTTCCAGGCGATGACTGCCTCTATCCAGCAGATAAAAATGAGGATTTCCGCTACTTCTTTCAGCACCATATCGCCAATAAAATCAAAGCCCAGGACCCAGAGGCCATAGCGGCTATTTCACAGCTAGATGAAAGCTAAGAGGGTGGCTTAGTCAGGTCTACCGTAGGACATTAGGCGCTGGTAACGGCGCTCTAACAGGTCATCCAGAGGTACTGCCTGAAGTTCGTCAACCTGCTGGGTAAGATGGGCTTTTAAGGTGCCGGCCATGGCTTCAATATCGCGGTGTGCACCGCCCATTGGCTCTGGAATTGTCTCGTCAACAATCCCTAGTTTCTGCAAATTATCTGAGGTTACGCCCATAGCTTCAGCAGCCTCTGGTGCTTTTTCACTGGTCTTCCAGATAATATTCGCACAGCCTTCGGGAGAGATCACAAAATAGGTACTGTACTGCAGCATATTAAGCCGATCACCGACACCAATAGCCAGGGCACCACCGGAGCTGCCCTCACCAATAACTGTACAGATAATCGGCGTGCGCAGACGCGACATAACGGCTAGGTTACGCGCAATAGCTTCAGAGATATTGCGCTCTTCAGAGTCGATACCTGGATAGGCACCGGGAGTATCAATTAATGTCAGCACCGGCATTTTAAAGCGCTCGGCGGTTTCCATCAGGCGCAGTGCCTTGCGGTAGCCCTCGGCTTTGGGCATGCCAAAGTTACGCATCACTTTGTCAGTAACACCGCGGCCCTTCTCCTCACCAATCACCATAACGGGCTTGCCATTAAGCCGCGCTACGCCGCCCACAATGGCATTATCATCACCAAAATGACGATCACCGTGCATCTCTTCCCAGTCGGTAAAAATACGTTGAATATAATCCAAAGTGTAGGGACGATGTGGATGGCGTGCGACCTGGACAACCTGCCAAGCGCTGAGCTTGCTATAGATACTTTCGGTGAGCTTACGTGACTTATCGCGCAGCTTGGTCACTTCTTCTGCAATATTTAAATCGTTGTCATTGCCAACCAGTTGCAGTTCTTCAATCTTTGCTTCCAGCTCGGCTATTGGCTGTTCAAAAGAGAGATAATTCAAATTCATGGTGATGGGGATCTCAGGTTGCATTGACATTGTACTGTGTCAGGTATTTTAACACCTTGCGCCGCTACTGCTAGCTTTACTGGCAGATTAATTTCGTCAATGAGCTAACTAGTAGTGCAAGGTGACCGAGTTTTTACCAAATTCTTCGCGCAACCGGGAAATTAATTCATCCTTAGGTTGCACCTTCCACTGATCACCCAGTTTAAGCTGCCCGCTGGCACTGGGTAATGCGTACTGCACCGTTACCGGACAGTTGCCCTCTTTGTAGCCACTTAGAGTGTGGTGAAATTTATCGACCCAGCCTGAGCTCTCCGAGCCGCCGTTAAGGCACAATTCTAAGCGGCTAAGTTTACTGCAGCGCGCTTCATAAATTGACTGAATTGACTCAGCCACCATTTTTAAACCACCGGTAAAGCTATCTTCGGAGACATTTCCCTGGACCACCAGCAGCGCATCCTTAACCAGAATTTCACGATAGGCATTAAACTTCTCGGCCCAAACCGACAGTTCAATACGGCCACTTTTATCGTCGAGGGTTAAGAAAGCAAAACTGTCACCGCGCTTGTTTTTCATAATCCGCATACCCACCACCATACCGGAGATGGACGATGTCTCTTTGCCCGGACGCAGATCAGCAATCCGGTTGGGCAGCATTTGCTTTAGCTCATCTTCATATTCGTCTATCGGGTGTCCTGTGAGATAGAGGCCTAGGGTTTCTTTCTCACCATTTAAACGGTCTCTGACCGACAATGTTCGGGCAGCGCTGTAGCTGTTGTAATTAATATCGGAAGCGCTGTCGACAATCGAATCGCCAAATAGGTCGCCCATACCACTGCTGGTATTGCGAGCATGCTGCTCGGCGAGTTTCACCGCCTCATCCATACCCGCAAGCATCACGGCACGACGGAAACCAATTTCACCCTCAGGACCGATTTCATCCAATGCACCACTGCGAATCATTGCTTCAAGTGCGCGCTTATTAACCTTGCGCCCATCGACGCGAGCGCAGAAATCAAACATATCCTTAAATGGGCCACCCTCGGTTCTGGCAGCAATAATATTTTCGACCGGACCCTCACCCAGACCTTTTATCGCGCCTAAACCATAGAGCACACGCCCCTGAATATCGACACTGAAATGGAACTGGCCATTGTTTACGTCGGGCGGCAACAGGTCTAAGCCCATAGCACGACATTCATCGATAAAGGTCACCACCTTATCGGTCTTATCCATATCCGACGAAATAGTGGCAGCCATAAATTCTGCCGGATAGTGCGCTTTTAGCCAGCCTGTCTGATAGGCGACCAAAGCATAGGCGGCAGAGTGAGACTTGTTAAAACCATAGCCGGCAAATTTTTCCATCAGATCAAAGATGTTCGAAGCAAGCTCCTGCTCGAAACCTTTGTTGACTGCACCCTGGGTAAATAACTCGCGCTGCTTGGCCATCTCATCAGCATTCTTCTTACCCATGGCTCGACGTAATAAATCAGCGCCACCTAATGTATACCCACCCATTTCCTGAGCAATCTGCATCACCTGTTCCTGATACAAAATAATGCCGTAGGTCGGTTCGAGAGCTGGTTTCAGGCACTCGTGCTGGTATTGAATATGTGGGTAGCTAACCTCAGCGCGGCCCTTTTTACGATTGATAAAGTCATCGACCATACCTGACTGCAAGGGGCCGGGACGGAAGAGTGCAACCAGTGCCACAATATCTTCAAATCTATCCGGGCCAAGCTTTTTAATCAGCTCTTTCATACCCCGTGATTCAAGCTGGAATACAGCCGTGGTTTCGGCACGCTGCATCATCTTGAATGTCTCGACATCGTCGAGTGGAATCCTCTCAATATCCAGGGGCTCTTCAGCATTGCGCGCGCGCGATCGATTTATCATGCGAACAGCCCAATCAATAATGGTCAGGGTACGGAGCCCCAAAAAGTCAAATTTAACCAGACCAGCTTCTTCTACATCACTTTTATCAAACTGGGTAACAACTCCAGCGCCGCTCTCATCGCAGTAAATCGGCGCAAAATCAGTAATGACCGTGGGTGCAATAACCACACCACCAGCGTGCTTACCGCAGTTGCGCGACACGCCTTCGAGCTGCAACGCCATACTCCAGATTTCGCCAGCCTCTTCGTCTTGCTCAAGAAACTCCTTTAACTCATCCTCCTGCTCGATGGCCTTACCCAGCGTCATACCCACTTCAAAGGGGATCAACTTGGACAGTTTATCGGCCAGGCCATAGGACTTACCCTGCACTCGGGCCACATCGCGCACAACTGCCTTTGCTGCCATAGTACCGAAGGTCACAATCTGCGATACCGCATCGCGGCCATACTGCTCGGCCACATAGCCGATCACACGATCACGCCCTTCCATACAGAAATCAATATCGAAATCAGGCATGGAAACCCGCTCTGGATTTAGAAAGCGCTCAAATAGAAGGTCGTATTCGATGGGGTCGAGATCGGTAATCTTCAGTGCGTAGGCCACCAGAGAACCAGCACCGGAACCACGCCCGGGGCCGACAGGAATATCATTATTTTTAGCCCAGCGAATAAAGTCCATAACGATAAGAAAATAGCCGGGGAAGCCCATCTGAATAATAATATCCAACTCAAATTTGAGGCGCTCAGCGTAGAGCGCCTGCTTGGCAGAAAAGTCCTCGGCACTAGAGTCGAAAAGGAAGTTAAGTCGCTCTTGCAACCCAGCCTCAGATTCATTGATAAAGAATTCATTGATGGTCAACCCATCGGGAATTGGATAGTCGGGTAAAAAATACTCGCCGAGGCGTAAATCTAAATTACAGCGCTTGGCAATCTCAACGCTGTTTTGCAGTGCTTCGGGAATATCGGCGAATAGCTCAGCCATCTCATCGGCACTGCGTAGGTATTGCTGTTCTGAGTAACGCCGTTCACGGCGCGGATCATCCAGAGCTCGCCCCTCGTGAATACAGACTCTGGCCTCATGAGCCTCAAATTCCTCTGCATTGATAAAGCGCACATCATTGGTAGCCACCACCGGGCAGCTAAACTTACCAGCTAGGTCTGCCGCGGCATGCAGATAGTCTTCTTCACCGGGACGGCCGGTACGCTGTAACTCAAGGTAAAAACGATCCTCGAATATACCCATATACTCCAAAAGTAACTGCTCAGCATCGGCACTTCGCCCCGAGATCAGCGCCACGCCAATCTCGCCCTTACGGCCGCCCGACAGCGCAATTAGGCCCTGACTAAACTCTGGCAACCATGAGCGCTTAATGGTGGGCACACCCATACGCTGACCATGCTGGTAGGCCTTGGAAATTAAATTGGTAAGATTTTGATAGCCCTGTTGATCTGCCGCCAGCAATACCAGTTGTGTGGGACTGCCCTCGCCATCTTCATCGAGCACCAGCAGATCGGCACCGACAATAGGTTTTACCCCAGCCGCCTGACTGGCTTTATAAAACTTAATCAGGCCAAAGAAATTATTAAAATCAGTCAGCGCAACCGCAGGCATAGCCATATCGGCAGCTTTTGCTGCCAGCGGCTTAATGCGCACCAAGCCATCTACGAGTGAGTATTCAGAATGTAGCCTTAGATGAACAAACTCATTTTTCATATTGTCACTGGTACTTCCATTTACTTGTTCTTGGTTAAAAGATGGGCGGCATCAACACCATAATGTGTAAAGCTATCTTCCATCAGATCGAAAACCGTGCCCTCGTAAGGGGGAATACTTTTATCGGACTGAGCCATAGGCTCAATTCTTTCGCCCCATTTTATAATGCCAGCACCACAGGTTAAGCCAGCGCCAAAGCTTGCTGTTAATAGGGTCATGCCCGGCTTTATCATGCCAGCCTCCAAGGCATCACACATGGCCAGTGGTATAGCCGCAGCCGAAGTATTGGCATATTTATCAATCACCACAACGACTTTTTCCATGGGGAAATTAAGGCGCTTAGCCAATGTTTGAATAATACGGAAATTGGCCTGATGCGGAATAAATAGATCAATATCGTCTGCCGTCAAACCCTCTGCTTCAAGTACATCAGCGATTGCATCGCCCATCCCTTTAACCGCACTTTTAAATATTTCCTGGCCTTCGAAGTTAAGCGAGACAAAAACATCATCGGTCAGGTGCAGCGGAGACATACCCCAGCTCGGCAGGTGTAAACATTCTCGGCTATCCGGAATACAGCTCATTTTACCCGTAAGCAGCCCCGCCTTGGTTTCTGTTGCCTCAATGACAACAGCGCCGGCACCATCACCAAACAAAAAACACGACTCGCGTTTCTGCCAATCCATCGCCAGCGAAATTCGCTCGGAACCTACCACAACGGCCTTCTTAATAGATCCTGACTTAATCATATCCGTGGCCACATTGAGACCGTAGAGCCAACTTGTGCAGGCCGAGTTGAGATCAAATGCAGCGGCTTTTTTTGCGCCCAGTTTATTCTTAATATAGCTTGCAGTATTTGGACAAATTTCTTCAGGCGTGGTTGAGCCCAGCAGCACCAGATCAATATCTTCAGCATCGACACCAGCAGATGCTAAGGCGCGCTCTGCAGCCAGCCAGGCCATCTCTCCGGTAGACACATGACTATAGTGACGCTGGCGAATACCAGAGCGAGAAAATATCCATTCATCACTGGTATCTACAATTTGTGCCATATCATCATTGGTCATAAGAAGCGGTGGTGCATATTTGCCCCACCCTGTAATCTCCGCGTAATTCAAACTGTAAGCTCCTGTCCGTTTATTATTGTTATTCAAAGGAATGTAATGCTTGCCAGACCTTAACTCAAGGCCTTTCTGCTGTTTGTAAAAAGGATTAACTCAGGGCCGTTAGAAAAGCGGCGATTGCTCCAGTCCAAGCTCATTTCGAACCGGTGCAAAGGTGCGGCGATGAATCGGCGATGGGCCCATTCTTTGCAACGCTTCGAGATGCTGTGCAGTCCCATAACCTTTATTTTTGGCAAAGCCATAACCGGGATACTTAGCGTCCATCTCTTTCATCTCAGCATCGCGCACGACCTTGGCAATGATTGATGCCGCGCTGATCACCTCAACTCGGCCGTCGCCTTTAACAACGGCCTCACCTTTATATTCCCACTGCGGCAGCCGATTGCCATCGACGGCCACATAGTCCGGCTGGATTTTTAAGCCTATCACAGCGCGACGCATAGCCATCAATGTAGCCTGCAATATATTGAAACGGTCAATTTCCGCCACCGTCGCACGCCCTACACACCAGCAATCTGCACGACTGATAATATCTTTATAGAGGTTTTCTCGCTGCCGTGCAGATAGAGCCTTAGAATCTGCCAGCCCCTCAATGCCATGGTCGGCAGGCAGAATAACCGCCGCAGTAACGACATCCCATGCCAGTGGGCCACGCCCTACTTCATCGACACCGGCCAGACAGTTAACCCCCTTGGGTACTTTCCAGGGCTTCAAGGATGACCGCCGCTGCCAACTAACCTAGCAATTGCTGAAGCGGCGATAACACCAGACTCAACAGCTAGCTGCTGATGCAATTCATCAAAGCATGCCACCAGCGCTGGTCGCTTGGCTTCATCCAATGCATCCAGCACAGCCGTTGCCAGATGACTAACCTTAGCCTGATCTTGGATGAGCTCTGGCACCAGCATCTTATTGGCTAATAAATTAGGAATGGAAACAAAGGGTGTCTTTATAAACGGCGATACTAGTTTATAGGTCAGTGCGCCCAGCTTATAACTCACGACCATAGGCTTTTTAAGCAGCATGGCTTCAAGAGCCGTTGTACCAGAGGCTAAAAGAACCGCGTCTGAGGCTGCCATTGCAGTATGAGACTGTTGCAGAATTAAACTGATCTCAAGTTCTGGTCGCGTGGCTAATATTTCCCTTAGCTGCGCATAGCGCGCATTATTGGCTGCGGGAATCACTAGCTGTAACCCAGCCACTGAGGCCACAAGTGACTTCGCCGTATCTAGAAATACCTCGGACATCATATCGACTTCACCAGCCCGACTGCCCGGCATAATACAGAGTACAGGCCTATCAGAATCTAAACTTAGTTGCTGGCGTGCGGCCTCGGTATCGGGTTGAGATGCAAACTGCCCGGCGAGCGGATGACCGACAAAACGCACCGGCACCTGATGCTGCTCATAAAATGCCGCCTCAAAGGGCAGCAGGCAGAGCATAAGATCTACTGACTTTTTAATTTTTTTGATTCGTCCCTGACGCCAAGCCCAGACTGATGGACTCACGTAGTGAACAGTTTTTACCCCAGCCTGATGAAGCTTAAATTCAATATTGGCATTAAAGTCAGGAGAGTCTATGCCAATAAAGGCAGCTGGCTTATTTTCTAGATAGCGCTTAATTACCATACGGCGCATGCGCAATAGTTCGGGCAGTCGCTTTAGCGGTTCGACAAACCCCATCACTGATAGACGATCCATTTGGAACAGGGATTGAAAACCTTCGGCCTGCATTTTAGGACCGCCAATACCTTCAAAAATCGCCTTGGGAAACTGTTTTTTAAGGGCCCGAATCAGATCTGCACCCAGCACATCACCAGAGGCCTCTCCGGCAACCATGGCGAAGACTGGTGATGATAACCCCATGGTTTAGCGAATGATGCCGCGTGTGGAATTCTCAACCGACGCGAGCAGCATAGAAATTATCTCGTCATCGCCAAGAGCCATTATTTCTTTTAGCGCTTCATCTAGCCCCAAACCACGACGGTAGAGCAGTTTATAGGCTTTATTGGCCAGTGCTATTTGGTCGCTGCTGAAACCACGACGCTTTAAGCCCTCTCGATTGATCGTTCTGGGTTCGGCCGGGCTGCCAAAAGCGGTAACAAAGGCTGGCACGTCATGGTAGATAAACGCCGCCGGACCAATAAAGCAATGGGGGCCAATATGAACAAATTGGTGGACCAATACATAGCCGGATAGGATAGTCCAGTCACCCACATAGACATGACCGGAAATACTGGCGTTATTAACCAGAATACAGTTATTGCCAACAACACAATCATGGCCGATATGGACATAGGCCATCAACAAATTATCATTGCCAATAATCGTTTCACTATTATCTTGCACTGTACCGCGGTGAATCGTCACACCTTCACGAATGGTATTGTTATCACCAATAATTAATCGCGTTGGCTCACCGTTGTATTTTAGATCGGGCGTGTCATCGCCAATCGTTGAGAACTGAAAAATCTTATTATTGGCGCCCATCTTGGTTGGGCCGCGCACCACCACATGAGAAGCGATATGACACCCATCACCAATCTCGACATCTGCCCCAATAATCGTCCAGGGGCCAATACTGACGTTTTCGCCAATAATCGCAGAGGGGGCAATAATGGCTGTTGGATCTATCACGCTAAAGATTCTTTATCTTGGTAGGCACAGAGTATGGTTGCCTCACAGCAGGTCTTACCATCCACGGTAGCAGTCGTACGAAAACGCCAAATATGACGTTTTACCGCTTCAATTTCAGAGGTTAGCATCAGCTGATCTCCAGGCACTACAGGTCGCTTAAAACGCACCTTATCAACGCCCGCAAATAAATATAACTTACCGTCATCCGCTTTCTCGCCAGTGGTCGCAAAACCTAACAGACCTGAGGCCTGAGCCATGGCCTCCACAATCATTACCCCAGGGAAAATTGGTGCACCGGGAAAATGGCCATTAAATACATCCTCGTTAATCGATATATTTTTATAAGCGAGGATACGTTCACCGTGCACAATCTCCACTACTCGATCGACCAATAAAAAAGGATAGCGATGAGGTAACAGCGCCATTATTTCATTTACATTCATTGTCATTACTTAGGTTACCGCTATTAACTGTTTGTAAAAGGTTACTACTTCTGTTTTTTCTCTAATTCTTTTAGACGCCGCGCCATGCTATCCAGCTGACTCATCCGCGCTGCATTTTTACGCCATTCAAGACTGGGTAATGCCGATGTCACTGAGGATGAATAGACACCAGGCTTAGTGATATTTTTGGTCGCCAGTGTTCGCGCTGTCAATATGACATTATCGCAGATACTAATGTGTCCCACCACGCAGGCTGAACCTGCAAGTGTACAGTTGGCACCGAGGGTCGCACTACCAGCTAGACCGGAATAAGCAGCCAGAGCACTATTGTCACCAATCACCACGTTGTGCGCTATCTGAACATGGTTATCTATAATCACACCATTGCCAATGATGGTGTTTTCCAACGCGCCGCGGTCGATAGTCGTGCAGGCGCCGATCTCGACATTATCACCAATCTCAACAGAGCCAATCTGATGGATCTTTTGGTAGCCCTCATCACCGTCTGGCGCAAAGCCGAAGCCATCTGCACCAATTACGGTACCACTGTGAACACGAACACGATCACCGATAACAATATCGTGATAGAGGGTTACATTGGCGGAAATATGGCAGTGCTGGCCTAAAACGGCCCGCGCGCCAATAAAACTATTGGCCTCAATTCGACAGCCAGAGGCCAATACAGCACCCGCTTCAACAACCACATTTGGTCCCAGATAGACGTCATCCTTTACCAGTGCCGATGGGTGAACAACCGCAGAGGGATGAGTACCGGATACCTGCTGTGGAGCTGGATCAAACCAGCTGGATAACTTGGCATAAGCCAGATAGGGGTTTGCCAAAATAAGGCAGTCACCGCTATAACTTTCAGCCTGCTCAGCCGTCAGCATCACAGCTTCAGCGTTACAGATACTTAATTGACTGGCATATTTAGGGTTTGACAGAAAGGATATCTGACCAGCGCCGGCATTTTTTAAACTATTGAGTCCAGTTATTCGAATCTCAGGGTTACCACGCAACTGCGCTGCGAGATGCGTGGCGATTTCACCCAGTGAATAATCTCGACTCATCGAGTTACTTGGTCTTTTGATTCAGTCGATCAGCAACCTTGGCTGTCAGGTTACTTTCTGGCGAAGCAATCATGACAGATTCAGCGCGCAGGAGAATAGTGACGCCCTCTTCGGTAACCACTTCCTGCAGAGCCTGTTGAGCTATAGGACCCAGGTCCTGCATGATTTTTTGTTGCAGCTGCTTTTGCTCGGCTTGAATCTTGCGACCCGCCAGCTCGGCATCGGCCTTGGCATATTCCATTTTCTTCTGATGCGCGACAGCCTCTTCTTGTGACCAGGTTAAACGCTTGCTTTCAGCTTCTTTGGCCAGCGATTGTAGGTCTGCAGCCGAACCTTCATACTTGGCCTTTAGGCTAACAAAGTCTGCACCCTGCTCTGCCTGCCTTAAACTTTCCTGAGCCGCATTAGAACCGAAAATAGCACGCGCCATATCAACTACAGCAATTTTTTCCTCTGCTACTGCACTTAACGAAAACAGACTGGCCACAACGACTAAAACAAGAGCTTTCATATTACCCACAATACTTCTCCTAACTAATTAATTATTAAAATTGATTACCCAATGAGAACTGGAATACCTCAGTCTCATCAAAATCACTGGCATTTAAGGGCTTACCAACACTAAACGTAATTGGACCGAACCCACTTAACCAAGTCGCTCCTAAACCCACAGAGTAACGCAGCTCTCCGACATCAGGTTTAAAACAGTTAACCTGACTTTCACCACATTTAGTGTTGAATATATTACCCGCATCAAAGAAAAATGACGCCTGCACAGACCGTTGATCCTTGAGGAATGGCAGCGGGAAAATCACATCGGCACCGAACTCTACCTGCACATTACCACCAATTGGATCTGGATCATCTACATACTGCGTGACACAGGGAGGATTGGCTAGATTACAGGGTGTATCCTGAGGGCCTAGGGTGTTTTTCTTGAAGCCGCGCACAGAGCCAAAGCCACCGCCATAAAAATTCTTAAAGAACGGCATAGTCGTGGTATCGCCGTAGCTTTCTCCATAGCCAAGATCAGCTCTGAGCTTTAACGTCAATGGGCCATAGAGACCGCGCAAGTATTCGCCGCTGTAGGTTAATTTATAATATTCAAGACCTGAACCAGGCAGTGCCAACGCCAGTCCAAAACGCTGCGAGGCGCCTCGGGTGGCAAATATACCGCGGTTAAGTGTGGACTTTACCCAGTTGGCGTTAAACGTAACTATGTCGAAGAGATTACCATTTTCATTGACGAAATCAGTAATTTCCACCGAGTCAAAGGTGCCTGTAGAGACATCGAGGTTCTCATAGCCAAAGCCAAAGCCGATGCGCTGAATATCTGAAATCGGATAACTCCAATTAACACTGGCGCCATAGGTATTGGTAGAGAAGCTGGAAATATTGAAATCACCATAGTCAGTCTCGCGGGCATAGATACTATAACCAACGCTGACACCATCGATAGTGTAGTAGGGTTCGGTATAGCTGAAATTCAATGAGCTCTGATAGGTGCTTTTATTTATTCCCACACCGATCTGCTTACCCGTGCCGAGGAAATTATTTTCGCTCAGATTGGCACCCAGAATAAGGCCTGTACCCTGAGCAAAACCAACGCTTGCCCCGACTGAGCCAGATGGCTGCTCCTCGACGCTATAGATCACATCAAGCTGATCATTGGTGCCAGCCACTGGCACGTTTTCAACCTGAACCTCTTTAAAGTAACCTAGGCGCTCAAGGCGAACCTTGGAATGCTCAATCAGCGCATTATTGGCCGAACTACCTTCCATTTGACGCATCTCACGACGCAATACAGTGTCGGCAGTCTTGGTATTACCACGAAACTCAACGCGGCGTACATAGGCACGCATACCAGGCGTGACCAAAAAGGTAATCTTGGCAGTCTTCTCTTCCTCATCAACCTCGGGAAAGCCCTCTACCTCAGCAAAGGTATAGCCTTCGTTGCCAAGCCGACGGGTAATATATTCACTGGACGTGGTCATTAGCGTCTGCGAGAAAGTCATACCTTCACGCATCAGAATCATCATTCGAACCTGCGCCTCTGGAATCATCAACTCACCAGATAGCTCAACTTTGCCCACTGTGTAGACATCACCCTCATCAATGTTAATGGTGATATAGACAGATTCTTTATCCGGACTGATAGAGACCTGGGTGCTCTGTACGGCAAACTTGAGGTAACCTCGATCTAGATACCAGGTTTCCAGCGTCTCTAAATCTCCGGATAGCTTTTCACGGGCATATTTATCATTGCTGGAAATCCACGACAGCCAGCCTGTGGTGTTCTGCTCAAATTCATCCAGCAGAACTTCTTCGGAAAAATCGTTGTTGCCAACAATATTAATATGGCGGATTTTAGCCACGTCGCCTTCATCAATATCAATATTAATAGCCACACGATTACGCGGCAGTTGCTTGACCTCGGTCTTTACCAGAGCGCCGTAACGACCCTGAGAAACATATTGGCGCTGTAGCTCTTGCACCATACCTTCGAGAATAACTTGACGAAAAATCTGCCCCTCAGCCAAACCATTGTCGCGCAACGCATCTAACAACTGGTCAGTTTCAATGGCTTTGTTGCCCTCAAGGTTAATCTCAGTGACCGCTGGACGCTCAGCTAGGCCAATAACTAAAACACCATTTTCGCGCGCCATAATGACATCGGCGAAGTAACCTGTGCGGAATAGAGAGCGAGTCGCGTCACGAACGAGCGAGTCATCGACCAGATCACCCACAGAAATTGGCAATGCGGCAAAAACGGTACCAGCGGAAACTCGCTGAAGTCCTTCGATGCGAATATCATCAACCTGAAAAACCTCTGCACGGACAGTGGATGCAAAGGTTGAGATGGCTAGAGCAAAGGATAGTAGTAAGCCAGTAAACAGACGCGTCATGTGATTAGTTAAATCCGATTGTTAGTTATATTTAGTGGCTTAAAAAGGCCGTGTAATATCGTTGTAAGTTGCAAATACCATCAACCCCATCAACATGCTAAAGCCTACCTTATATCCCACCATCTGAATCCTGTCCGATACTGGAGAACCTTTAATAACCTCAATGAAGTAATACATGAGATGACCACCATCCAGCACGGGAATCGGCAATAGGTTCATTACGCCGAGCATTATACTGAGAATGGCGACAAAGCGAATAAAATTGTCGATTCCAGAGCGTGCTGAGTCCCCAGCCACCTTAGCAATAGTAATTGGACCGCTGAGATTTTTCGGACTGAGGTCACCGACCACAAGCTTACCAATAGATTTGAGCACAAATGCACTGCTTTGATAGGTCTCTCTGATACTGCGTGGAATAGCGGTCAAGACGTTATAGTCAATATCGCGCATATGCTGCTCTGGAAACTTACCCGTCGAGGCCAGCTGCACGCCAAGCTGCCCTACTTGCTCACCATCGCGCTCGACCAGCTGCGGCACAACCTCAAAAGTTAACCGCTGTGAATCGCGCTCAACATCGAGCATAACCTTACTTTCCGCACTGCTGGCTATTCTGGCAACAAACTTATTTATATCGGTAATAGTCTCACCATTTATGGCTACGAGACGATCGCCAGCGCGAAGGCCAGCGTCGTAACCGGCGCCATCTTCAGCGACGCCTGCCAAACTGAGCGTATCGAGCTCAAAGGGCGGACTGACGCCAAGATCCCTTAGAGGCGACGGCTCCTGTGAGTCTCGTAACCAGGCGGAAACAGTCACAGGCATTTCATACTCTATCGTCGAATCTTGGTAGGTAACCACAAAAGGAATCTCCCCTGTAGTACCAATAAAATCAAACAGCTTGCGTGATACCTCTGTCCAAGTGGTGGTCGACTGCCCTGCAATAGCAACAATTTCCATACCCGACTCAAAACCGGCCTGCTCAGCAAGAGATCCTGCCTTAACCTGACCCACAACTGGCGCCAGATCACGCTCGCCAGCAAGAAAGATCAGCCAAAAGGCAAAGAATGCGAGAATAAAGTTGGCAATAGGTCCGGCGCTGACAATCGCAATCCGCTGCCATACTGACTTGCTATTGAATGAATAAAGGCGCTCTGCATCGGTGACCGTGCCCTCTCGCTCATCAAGCATTTTAACGTAGCCGCCCAGTGGCAAAAGTGCCAATACAAATTCAGTGTCGCGCTTATCGCGCCATTTTAGCAGCGGTGTTCCAAAGCCAATCGAAAAGCGCTCAACTTTGACACCACAGCGGCGTGCAACCCAAAAATGTCCAAACTCATGGATAGTGACCAGCACTCCCAGAGCGATAAAGGTATAAAACAATGTCTGTAATAACGCCATAAATTAAGACTCAATCTTTGCTATATAGGCCGCACTAAATGCGCGTGCCTGATTGTCGGACTCTTGGACTGCATCAAGTGATTCCGGTTCAGTAAATGATAGACCAGATAGGGTCTCACCTACCACCTGCGCAATTTGGGTAAACCCGATACGCTCATCGAGGAAAGCCTGCACAGCAATTTCATTTGCCGCATTTAAAATAGCCGGGGCATCCCCCGCCGCGCGCGCCGTATCAAAGGCTAACTGCAAACAAGGAAATGCCTGAAGATCAGCCTGCTCAAAGTTTAACTGCGCTATCTCAAATAGGTTTAGGTTGGCTACTCCAGCATCGATACGCTGGGGCCAAGCCAGTGCATGAGCAATCGGCGTGCGCATATCTGGGTTGCCCAGCTGCGCCAGCACCGAACCATCGATATATTGCACCGCAGAGTGAATAATACTCTGCGGATGTACGACCACTTCAATTTTCTCAGGGCCCACATCAAATAGCCAGCAGGCCTCGATTAGTTCGAGTCCTTTATTCATCAATGAGGCAGAATCGACCGATATCTTGCGCCCCATACTCCAATTTGGATGCGCACATGCCTGATCCGGCGTCACCGCACTCATCTGTTCAGCCGACCAACCTCTAAAGGGGCCGCCAGAGGCAGACAGGAGTAATTTATTAATGCCAGAGCTGTGCGCCTGCTGATAGTCGGCGGGCAAACATTGGAAGATGGCATTGTGTTCGCTATCTATCGGCAGCAACACCGAGCCGGACTCTTTAACCGCCTGCATAAACAGACCGCCAGCCATTACCAGCGACTCTTTATTGGCTAATAGTATTTTCTTACCCGTTTTTACCGCCGCCAGTGTCGGCATCAGTCCAGCTGCCCCCACTATGGCCGCCATTACCGTATCTACAGCATCGTCGCTGGCAACCTGGCACAGCGCATCCATGCCATAGATAACCTCTGTGGCACATCCAGAGGCCTGTAACAGCACATCTAACTTGGCCGCCGCCACCTCATCGTTAACCACCGCAAATTTAGCCTTATGCTGCTGACACTGCAGGGCAAGTTTGTCGATTTGCAGGTTGCCTGTCAGGGCATAGACAGAGTATTTATCCGGGTGACGCGCGATAACATCAAGAGTGCTAACACCAATTGAGCCAGTCGCGCCAAGTAGCGTAATGCACCGCATAGGTCAGAAAGGGCTAGTGAGAGTAAATAGCAAGGCAAACAGCGGTAGCGCTGCCATAATGCCATCGATACGGTCGAGTACACCGCCATGTCCCGGCAGCAGCTGGCTGCTGTCTTTAACACCACTGTGGCGTTTAAGCATGCTTTCAAAAAGATCACCCAACACAGAGTATAGGGCCACTGGAATAATAAGAATAAAAAGGCTACTGAGGACTACATCCGGCAAAACTATCACCAGGCCAACAATCAACAGTAGCTGAAAAGACATTCCGCCCGCAAAGCCCTCCCAGGTTTTCCCCGGACTGATAATCGGCGCCAGCTTATGCTTACCCAGCAGGTTACCCGCTAAATAGCCTCCGATATCGGCTAATGCGATAATGGCAATGGCCAGTAATAACAGCCATTGACCCGACTCATGGTGCAGAATCGAAGCCACAGCAGCCCAGGTAAAGGTCAGCAAAAGCAGGCCCAGCAGGCCCAGTATTGGACGTGAAGACCAGAGAATGGCACTGGACGGATAGCCTTGAATCCACAGAAAGATAATTGCCCATAGAGCTACAGCAACCTGAAACATCTGCTGCGCACGGGCCTGATCAAAACGCTCAAATAACCCCAACCAATGACTCGCTGCAGCCATCGAC
>CAJXVK010000034.1 GCA_913060735.1 uncultured Cellvibrionales bacterium | reverse complement strand
GATCTACACTAGATCGCTCGTCGGCAGCGTCAGATGTGTATAAGAGACAGAAACCGGAGAGCATGGTCATTACCGACCATAAAAATAGTGCAATTGAAACGATCTTACCTCGATCCCAGCGATCGGCTAAGCGAGCGACTGGGATGCCAACTATTGAGTAAAATACAGCAAATAAAGTGCCTGACAATAATCCTAGCTGAACATCCGAAAATGCTAAATCTTCTTTAATCGCTTCAAGCAAAATAGATAAAATCTGGCGGTCTACAAAATTCAGAACACCGACACCTGTCAACATGGCGAGTAGAAAATATCGATTGGAACGCATTTAGTTCTCCGTGATTATTGTTTGCTGGGGAGGGGTAATTTATGAAGGTTGAATAGTTAACCAAGCCCATCGAGAAACATATCCAAGACTTTTTTCTGCAACAAACGACCATCAGAATCGCCTGCAGTTTTGAGTTCACAGAGGTCTTCGGCCCATGCTGAGGTTCTCACTCGCACTGGTGGTTGATCCGCCTGAATACAACCCATCACCACTTCTGCCACAGCGTCGCTGGTCTGAAAAGCTGATTGTCCACGCGTTTGTGCACCCGCCATGTATTTCTCAATGATAGGCTTATAGGCATCTTCTAAAACCCCACCAGTACTGGTCATCTGTTTCAAAGCATTGTTGGCAAATTCGGAAATAATACCTCCCGGCTCTATCACCGAAAAATGTAAACCAAATGCTGGACCAACGTAGCTAGCCAATGATTCGATATAACCTTCTACCGCAAATTTTGTCGCACAATAAACCTCATTAAACGGCTGACCAACCAAACCACCAACCGAAGATATGGCAACGACATGACCTCTCCCGGCGGCTCGCATGTGCGGCAAAACCGCCTTGGTACAACGCATCACACCCATTAGGTTAACGTCCACCACCCATTGCATCTCAACATCACTAGCCTGCTCGGTTGAACGCACAAAACCAACGCCGGCGTTATTAACCAATACGTCAATGCCTCCATCGGCATCGATAATGGTTTGGACACAGGAATCTATCGAGTTTACGTCCTCTACATCCAGTGCTATCACCTGTAATGACACACCAGCATCGGCTGCAGCACGATCGAGAGCAGCACGTTTATCGAGGCTGCGCATAGTAGCGTATACCTTATACCCTGCTAGAGCAGCTTGAATAGCAATGCTGATACCCAATCCAGAAGATGTACCTGTTATTAAAAATGTTCTTCTCACACTGCACCCTCTTCTATTTTTTTGTCAATATCTATCCGTTGCCATTATCAAGATAGCAGTACGTCTGGGTCAATGAATGGAACACAGCAAGCCATCCAAGCTGTGCATACCGACTATTGATAAACAGGGTAATAGCCGTGCACTTCACTAGTGCACAACGCTTCTTCACATTAGCCCAACGAGTAAGAAGCTCCATAAATTTTTTTCTCATCTACTGATAAATGGTTTGAGCTAAGTATGATTAAACAAACATCATGCCGCACATCAGCACTATGAATTGTTATCCATTCCAGTATGAATTATTAACCGTTTCCCTATTGTGTCAGAATTTAAGTCACTAATGGCTCTGCTCCATGAACGCCCTTAACAGACAGATCGAAGAGGAAGAAATGGCTAACAATACACAACATAATGTGGAAAATACCTCCCTACCAAACGAAGAATACATCCGGAGTGCGCTGAAGGTATCTAATCATAACGCTTTGCGTATTGCCCTCTACCATCAAACTCGCGACCCAAGTTTGGCAGCCATGAAAGTGGACCACCTACCAGTACAGGGTGGCGCCTTAACCGCTCATGCTGTGGCGCGTGAACATCGTGAAGAAATTCGTGAGAAAGCCTTCGACTATTTAATGAGCGGTGTAACGCCAAAACCGCTACCCAACGTTGAAGAAGCGGCTGAATTGATGGAGCTGTTTACCGGAGTAGCTCCAACACCAGGGCAGGTGGAATTTGGTTATGGTGATCTCGCAGTAGACGAATTCCCACGCGAAGCCATCTGGCACAATAAACCATCTCAAGATGTGCTTGACGAGTTTGAGGTGACTATAATCGGCGCAGGTTTTAGTGGCATTTCCGCAGGCATACAGCTCGATCGCCTAGGTATTAAGTATCGAATTATTGACCGTTTGAGCGGCATTGGCGGGACCTGGGAGACCAACGATTACCCCGAAGCCCGAGTTGATATAAGTAACTTCCTGTATCAGTACAAATTTGTTAAGAATTACAAATGGAAAAGTTATTTCGCGCCTCGCGATGAACTTAAGGAGTACATTGACTTCGTTGTAGATAAATTCGATGTACGGAAAAATATCTCCCTGAATACCTCGCTCGAGGAAGCCCGATGGGACGAAGACGAGAAAAAATGGATACTAAAAGTCGTTGGCCCGCAGGGCAACGCTGAAACAATTAAAAGCAATGTAGTTTTTAGCGCATCGGGGCTTTTTAACAAGCCTAATATCCCAGACATCCCTGGCATAGAAAAATTTAAGGGCTCCATGTTCCATACTACTCAATGGGATCATAGCCAGGACTATACAGGGAAGCGTGTGGCACTAATCGGCACGGGTTCTACAGGTGCTCAACTAGCCCCACAAATCGCTTCGAAGGCTAGCCAGTTTACGATTTTTCAGCGCACACCAAACTGGGTGATGCCAATTCACGGTTATCACGACACAGTAAGCGAAGAAAAGCACTGGTTGCTGGACAATATGCCAGGATATTGGAATTGGTTTATATACTCTAACTATATAGGCAGCATGCAAGTTCAGAATGTACAAACAATTGATCCTGAATGGGTTGCAAATGGCGGTCGAGTTAACGCTAAAAACACAGCCATGGCTGAAACGCTTAAAAAATATATACGCAGCCAAGTTGGCGACCGCGATGATCTTTATGAAAAGCTGGTGCCTGACTATCCACCAATGGGGCGACGCCTAGTCATCGACAACGGATGGTACAAAACGCTGACTCGGGACAATGTAGATTTAGTAACTGAAGGTATCCAGGAAATCACTGAAACCGGCATTATCACCACCACCGGTGAAGAACTAGACCTGGACATGATTATTCTTGGAGCCGGTTTTAAAGTATCCGAATATTTATGGCCGGTAAATTACGTCGGTCGTGATAACACCACACTTGAAGACCTCTGGAGTGAAGACGGAGCACGGGCGTACCTAAGCATCTCTATGCCAAAGTTCCCAAATTTCTTCATGTATTATGGCCCTACTAGTCAGGTCCGTGGCGGCAGCTTCCACTCATGGACGGAAGTCACTACTCGTTATATTACTGAGTTGGTGGTAAGCATGCTCGAAAGCGGAAAATCCACAGTAGAACCCAAACAAGAAGTGTTCGAAAAATATAATGCGGATTTGGATGCAGCTATGAAAAAGATGCTGTGGACTCGCGAAAATGGCGGTGACGGCTATTTCTTTAACCATCACGGACGGGTTGTTACCAACATGCCTTGGTCAACCGACAAGTTTTACGAACTTATCAGGAGTGGCGACCCAGAGAACTTCGATTTTTCGTAGATCAAACCTTTTGCTCCGCTGTAGTCTCTTTAAGTAAAGCCCGCTAAGTTAGTCTCGTTATGTAAGACTGGATAGGTAAGTAAGGCCCATCAAATTAGAGCCTTTGACCTTGTCCTAGCAAGTTGCTTGTCGGGCCCAAATCTTGAGAGCGCACCAGAAGCAAAAATCACAATAACCAGCTTTAAGACTTGCCTGCTAGAGCGCAGTCTAATTCTCGCTGTTTATAGAGTGCCATATGGCACTCGGTAAGAATGGAGAGTGCGATCTCCTCGGGGAACTCGCCCTCGATATTAATGCCGGCAGGTCCTGACACCTCAGTTCGCAAACTGTCTTCGGTCAGCCCTGCTGTTTCTATCACCTCAGCTCTACGATGAACTGGGCCTAAAAGGCCCACGTAGGCTAGATCCAGTGACTGCAAGCTGTTTAAGGCTTGGGCATCCATAACTATGTTATGACTCATGATGATGACTGCATCCACTGACTGCACTTCTGACTGATCCTGAATAATTGCAGCGGGACAGCGTATTATTTGATCAGCAGCAGGAAAGAACTCCCGACGCGCATTAGCTGGACGAGAGTCCCATACTGTCACCATCCAGCCCATAATCTTCGCCATCTCAACCAGAGGCCTGGCATCAACACCACCGCCAATCACGAGTATATGTGGGACTGGGGTTAGATAGCTGACAAGCCAATTTTGACTCTGTATATCAATCAGGCGCGCTCTTTTTTTCGAGCCTGAAAGGCCTTCGTTACTTAACTGTTGTTGATGGTCTTTAACATTATTCCAGGAAGCTGCGGCCACTGTGCCATTTTCTATTGTCTGCCAGTAATAGCCCTGCTCGCGAATGACCAAATTTTCATAAACAGTAACCAGATCCAAATAATTATTTTCAGGTAAAATTGCCTGAAGAATAATGTGCACCACCCCACCACATCCAATGCCTAACTGAAATGAAATATCATCTTCATCAGCACCGTCATAGCACAGTGTAATAGATTTCTGTGTACTCATAACTTGAGCGGCGCGTTGCTGAATATTCGCCTCTAAGCAGCCTCCACTCAAGAGCCCAAATTGCTGCCCTACGCTATTGAAGAGCATCATTGCTCCAGGCTTGCGGTAGCATGGCCCTTCGGTATTATAGACAGTACCAAGTACCCATAAACTGTCGTCCTTTTGCGGGTACCAACTCGCTAAAAGATGCTGTAAATGACTCGTGCTATTGGTTGTGATGGGCATAAAAGAGTCTCTATTTAAAGTCTCATAATGTTACCACAGAGACACAATGATCTATACACAGACCTCTTGATATCGCCGGCCAACTTGACAGTGGCGGGTTAAAAATTGTGCACAGGAAACTGCGCGATTGGGAGCACACTTTACATCCCTCAAATGGCATTTTAGGTATTGATCTAGATTACTCCGAGTTCAAAACAACCCAGCAACCAACTCAAAACTTATCCTTACCTCATCAAGCTACAAAAACCCCAGCCTCATAAAGCCCCTGAGAAGTAACCAACCCCTGACATACCTCGGATGCTTTCCCAATCTGAAACCCGGTATCGTTCACTGTCAGGCCTTCGGGCCCGTCGATATAAAGTATATAAGGTTACGTAAGATAACGAGATCTCTTCTTGTTCTGGCAAGGCGAAGAGTCATTGCCCAGAATTACCCACAAACAAAAACCCGCCTAAATAAAGATCTTTGACCGGTGCTCATCCGGTTAATGGTTCCCAGCGAGTTCAACCCCATTCGTGCACTCCACTTACTCTTTACAATAGATGTCATTAAATTTTCTTATTCTTTGCAAAATCAGTTAAAAAAAGGTTGCGTTACCAAGCGCCCTTGCCTATTTTAACGCCCTGAATTCATTAACAACTTTTTAAAGGTATTTACATGTCAGCACTGATTTTGGATGGCAAGTCTCTCTCAGCAACAACTGAGGCTCAACTCAGTGAACGGGTATCAGCCCTGAAAGCTAAAAATGGCGGGCAGGCACCTATTCTGGCGACTATTTTAGTGGGTGGCGACCCCGCCTCAGCGACCTATGTAAAGATGAAGCAAAATGCCTGTAAGCGCATTGGTATGGAGAGTACCAAGGTAGAGATGGGTGAAGACACCACGACTGAACAGTTACTGGAAAAAATTCACCAACTTAACGCTAACCCAGATTGCCACGGGATTCTATTACAGCATCCGGTACCCGCACAGATTGATGAGCGCGCCTGCTTTGATGCTATTGCTCTAAAAAAAGATGTCGACGGCGTTACCTGCCTCGGCTTTGGCCGTATGGCCATGGGTGAAGAAGCCTTTGGCTCTGCCACGCCTCAGGGCATTATGCGTATTCTTGAAGCCTATAATATCGAGCTGTCCGGCAAGCATGCGGTTGTTGTTGGCCGCAGCCCTATTCTGGGCAAACCAATGTCTCTAATGCTGCTAAACGCCGACGCCACAGTGACTATCTGTCATTCAAGAACCAAGAACCTACCTGACCTTATCAAACAGGCGGATATTCTGGTCGGCGCTGTGGGTCGACCTGAGTTTATTAAAGCCGAGTGGATTAAAGACGGTGCTGTTGTAGTTGATGCCGGTTACCACCCCGGCGGTGTCGGTGATATTGAGCTGGCACCGCTGGTTGACAGAGTTAGCGCCTATACGCCTGTGCCTGGGGGTGTTGGCCCTATGACTATTAATACGCTGATCCTACAGTGCGTGGTCGCTGCGGAAAGAAGTCTGGCCTAGCTCTCAAACCGCTCTACCTTATGTCTTACCACTAATTTTAGCCATCATGGCGGCAATAGAGTCCCGCGCATAGGGCTGGTTTATCGACCAGATTTGCTCGACGGTTTCTATCTCCAGCATCTCTTTATGACTATTGGTACCGCCGGCCTTTCGCAAGGTCTGCTTGGTACGCAGCAATAGTTCCTTGGGTAGATCACGAATATTCGCGGTAAACCCAATGGCCTCTTCTATTAGTTTGTCAGCCTCAACACATTTCCATGCCAGCCCCTTCTCAACCGCCTCGGCTCCGCTGACTGACTGGGAAAACAGCAGCATTCCCGCCGCTGTGTTCCAATTAGCTAGCTGTCGCAACATCCAGGTATTACCGCCGCCAGGATGTAACCCCAAACCAAAGAAACGTGGCTCAAAACGGGCCCTTTCGGTAACAATACGCACATCACAGCCCACTGCCATATTAAAACCCGCCCCCACAGCCGGGCCATTAATCGCTGCAATAGTCGGTAAGGTACAGTTGGCGATACTCAAAAAACCACTGTAAATAGTCTCCAGTACCTCTTGATTTGGAGTCAGGTCTTTTAACTGTCCGCCCGCACAAAAGACCTTACCCGCGCCAGTTACTATTAATACTTTAACCTCAGGATGCTGTTCAGCCTGAGCCACATAGTCGACAATCTGCGCACAGACCTCGAGGGTGAGCATATTGCGTTTATCGGGATTATTTAGTGTTAACAGGGCGATATTGTCGCGAATTTCAAACAGTACTAAAGCCATCTTCAAGTCCTTTAAATTTTAATGGCGCAAGGATACCATTAGCTCAATCGGTAATGAATCAGCTAATAGACTAGGTATTAATAATGATCCACCCAAAACAGCTGGTTGCCCATCGTGGCTATCAGGCCAAGTATCCGGAGAATACGGCACTGTCGCTCAATAAAGCGATTGCCGCTGGCGCCCGCTTTATCGAGTTAGATGTACAATTTAGTCTCGACCAGCTGCCGATTATTTATCATGACACCAATCTTAGGCGTGTCAGTGGTGCTGATGTAGAGATCGCCAAAACGTCTAGAGAGCAACTACTTAAATATCCCGCCTACGAACCTGAACGCCTCGGTGAGCAGTTTATTGAGGAGCTAATATCACCGTTGGAATCCTTGGTGGAGATTCTGCAACGCCACCCGCAAGTTACAGCCTTTGTTGAGCTAAAAGACGAATCTATCGTCCATTGCGGCCGCGAAATTATATCGGAATCTGTGCATTCAATTTTGCAGCCGGTGATGAGCCAAGTGGTCATTATGAGTTTTGATTATCAGCTCGCCGTGGCGGCCCGTGAGGCCGCATGGCCTCTGGTGGGAGTAGTTTTACGCAACTGGATGGACTTAGATCATCCTTTGGTCAGTCGGGCGCGGCCAGACTATATCTATGTAGACCATAAAATAGTCCCAGCTAATTTTGACCGAGACAATACCCAGCAGCTTAATAACTGTAAGCTGGTAACCTACGAGGTCGGCAATAACCAACTTGCTCAAGAGCTATTAAGCCGTGGTGTCGATATGCTGGAAACCTTCGAGATTGCGCAATTAATAAGCTAAATTGAGTCTTTTAATGGCCTTACAAAAAGCGCTCTAGGGAGCAGTTTAGGCGCGCCGCCAGACTGTTCCCTCGCGACTATCTTCAAGCACAACACCCTGATCTAATAAATCCTGACGCACCTGATCGGCACCGGCGTAGTCTTTATCCAGTTTAGCCTGCTTGCGCTTTGCGATCAGTAACTCGATATCTTCAGCGCTAATATCACCATCACCGCGAGCTAGGGTAAACCAGTGCTCTGGGTCCTGATCTAATAGGCCCATAAGTCCAGCCAAACCCATTAACTCTGAGTGAAGCGCATCTTTGTCTTCGCCACTGGCGGCATGCATCTGCTTCGCGAGTCGATATAACTCACTGATAGCCACGGGGCTATTAAGGTCATCCAATAATGCTTTAAAGCCCGCACTATCTTGGTTAATCACTGCGGTACAGGGCGTCTGGCCCCGTAAAAAACCATAGAGTGTATCCAGAGAGCGCCATGCGCTATCGAGTAATTCCTTGCTAAACTGCTGCTCTGAGCGATAGTGTGCTGACAGCAATACATAGCGCAGCACCTCACCTGGGTAATGATCTAGCAGGTCATTAACCATGCGGAAGTTGCCCAGTGACTTGGACATTTTCTCGCCTTCGATATTAATAAAGCCATTGTGCAGCCAGTAATTGGCAAACGGCTTGCCATCGTGGGCACAACAGCTCTGTGCTATTTCGTTTTCATGGTGGGGAAAGATCAAGTCCTGACCGCCACCGTGAATATCAATGGTCTCGCCGAGGTGCTTTTCAATCATCGCCGAGCATTCAAGATGCCAACCCGGACGCCCTCTTCCCCATGGACTATCCCAGCCTGGTTCATGGTCAGCAGAGGGCTTCCACAGAACAAAGTCGCCTGCATACTGTTTATAGGAGGCTACTTCAACTCGGGCACCGGCGAGCATATCGTCGAGCGACCGACCAGAGAGCACGCCGTAATCCGGCATAGACTGAACTGCAAATAGCACATTGCCTTCGGCTACATAGGCATGGCCCTTAGCCACTAATCGTTCGATCATATTGATCATTTCTGGAATATGCTGGGTAGCATAGGGAACAATCGTTGGCTCAAGATTATTAAGAGCGGCCATATCTTCGAAATAGGCCTGCGCATAGCGCTTGGAGAGTGCAGAGATATCCTCGGCCAACTCTGCCGCCCTATTCATGATTTTGTCATCAATATCGGTGATATTGCGCGCGTACTGCACATTGGGGTACAGGCTCTGCAGCACTCTAAACAGCGTATCAAATACAACCGCAGGTCGCGCATTGCCAATATGGACGCGGTTATAAACTGTGGGGCCACACACATACATGGTAATCCGCTGCGGGTCTATCGGCGTGAATGGCTGTTTGGTTCTGGATAAGGTGTTATAAAGGGCTAAACTCATTATCTACTTCCAGTTATCGCGTAGGCCAATGGTGCAGTTAAAAACTAGCCCATTGTTTTTGCTGTCACGCGTAAAGTAACCTTCACGCTCAAACTGATAATGCTCCTCTGCCGCAGCATGAACCAGACCAGCTTCGACTTTACAGCCCGAAATAATAGTCAATGACAGTGGATTGATATGCTCGAGGAAGCTCTCCTCACCTGCATCTGGGGCCGCTTTATTAAACAGGCGGTCATACAAATTTACCGTGCAGTCTGCACTCTCTGTCGCTGAGACCCAGTGCACCACACCGCGGGCCTTTATGCCTTCAGGCGCGTCTTGGCCCACGGTATCTGGGACTACGGCGCCAATGATTTCAATAATCTCGCCTGCAGCATCTCTAATGACTTCATCGGCGCGAATAATATAGGCGTTGCGCAGACGCACATAGTCACCAATCACCAGCCGTTTAAACTTCTTGCGCGATAGTGTTGTATCTTCGCTAAAGTCATTGCGATCAATGTAGATCTGTCGACCAAAGGGTAATGTGCGCTCACCCAGATCATCGCGATTGGGATGACCTGGCACCACAAAGGACTCATTCTTATCCGTATCGTAGTTAGCCAATGTCACCAGTAGTGGATTGATAACACACATGGCGCGGCGGGCATTATTATTGAGATCATCGCGAATAAAGTGCTCAAACTGCGCCATATCCACCACACCGTCGGTTTTCGCTACGGCTAAACTATCGCAAAAATCACGGATTGAAGACGCTGTAACACCGCGACGGCGCAAACCAGAAATAGTTGGCATGCGCGGATCATCCCAGCCCTCGACATGATTTTCATCGACTAGCTGCTTAAGCTTGCGCTTACTAGTGACTGTGTAATTTAGGTTTAGGCGGCCAAATTCATACTGTCTTGGCTGCGATGGCAATGGCAGGTTAGCCACAAACCATTCGTAGAGCGGACGATTGGCGGCAAATTCCAAGGTGCATACTGAATGGGTGACCCCTTCGATGGCATCTTCCTGACCATGGGCAAAGTCATAGGACGGATAAATATTCCAGGCATCACCTGTACGCTGGTGTGCCATCTTTTTAATGCGATACATCACCGGATCGCGCATATTAATATTGGGCGAGGCCATATCAATCTTAGCCCGCAACGTCATGGTGCCCTCGTCTACCGCGCCCACTTTCATCTGCTCAAGCAGCGCAAGACTCTCGCTTGCAGGGCGGTCACGGTAGGGGCTGTTTTTGCCCACCTCAGTCAATGTGCCGCGATACTCGCGCATCTGCTCTGAATTTAACTCACAGATATAGGCTTTTTCTTTATTGATAAGATGCTGCGCCCAGCTATATAACTGGTCGAAGTAGTTAGAGGCATAACAGATATCACCCTGCCATTGAAAACCCAACCAGCGAACATCTTCGATAATCGCGTTGACATACTCCTCGTCTTCTTTCTCGGGATTGGTATCATCAAAACGCAGATTACAGCCGCCGCCATTATCGGCGGCAAGCCCAAAATTAACACAGATCGACTTGGCATGACCTATATGAAGATAGCCATTGGGCTCCGGTGGAAAGCGTGTAATAACCTTGGTGACATGGCCAGCATCGAGATCAGCATTGATTACCTGTTGAATAAAATTAATCGGTTTCTCTGTATCAGTCATAGATAAAAATCGGGCCTGCAAAGTAAGGGCGAGATTATAGCCCCAGCAACCGTCGCAATAAACAAAAAGCCGGCATAAAGCCTTAAAATAACAAACATTGGTTTAAATCGAGCCTATTACAAACTAAAATACAGCCAGCAAGAACACTTACTTTTTAACAGGGATTACCAATGATTACATTCCGTACCAATATGGGCGATTTCTCCATTGAACTGGACTTCGATAAGGCTCCTCTAACGGCCGCCAACTTTTTACAGTATGCGGTAGATGACTACTACACTGGCACCATTTTTCACCGTGTTATTAATGGCTTTATGGTTCAGGGCGGCGGCATGAACGCCGATATGTCGCAAAAAGAGACCCGCGACTGCATTGAGAATGAAGCTGACAATGGCTTAAAGAATGAAATCGGTACCCTAGCAATGGCTCGCACCGGCGAACCGCATTCTGCCTCTTCACAGTTTTTTATCAATGTGGCAGACAACAGCTTTTTAAACCATAGCGGCAAAAATATGCAGGGCTGGGGCTACGCCGTTTTTGGAAAGGTAGTTGAAGGTATGGAGGTTATTGAAACCATTAAAGGAGTAGCCACAGGTAATTACGGTGGTCACGGTGATGTGCCAGTCGATACCATTGAGATTACTGAAACAGTCGTTAGCGAAGAGTACGCGGCTAAGTAGCGCACCCTATGCCCGTACTGTTTATATCAGATTTGCATCTATCACCCGAGCGCCCGGCAGTTTCCCGGGCGTTTTTGGTTTTTTTGCAACAGCGGGCCGCTGCAGCCAGTGCACTGTATATTCTCGGCGATCTATTTGAGGCCTGGATCGGTGATGATGACCCCTCCGATCTGTCGATAGAGATTCAAGCAGCACTGCGATCACTCAGTGATTCAGGAGTGCCTCTGTTTATTCAGCATGGCAATCGAGACTTTTTGCTCGGCAAACGCTTTGCTAAAAATACCGGTGCCATCCTGCTCGGCGACGAATATATTGTCGAACATCAGGGCCACCGTGCGCTTCTGATGCATGGTGACTCTCTATGTACCGATGATATTGACTACCAGCGCTTTCGGCGCAAGGCTCGCAACCCGATCTATCGCTGGCTGCTGGCGCATCTACCTCTAAAGCGCAGACAGAAACTGGCCCGCGACTGGCGCGCCAAAAGCATGGCCGCTAACAGCAATAAGGCCAGTGCCATTATGGATGTTAATCAAGACGCCGTTACCCGCGTGATGAGTCAGCATAACGTCGACATGCTGATCCATGGCCATACGCACAGACCAGACCGCCATCCATTAGCCAAGGGCGAGCGTATTGTACTAGGTGATTGGGAAGACTTTGGCTGGGTGCTGAGTCTGGAGAAAAATGGCTACAGCTTAGACAATTTTGCTATTGATGGGGTTTATAACTAAACACTGACAATAGCCCATTTTCACAGTATTATTAGGCACATAAACACATTAATTCAGGATTTTCACAATGGACAGTAAACAATACGGCACTAAAACAGCAACGCGTGGCATTGAAAGCACCGCATTAAGCCCTGAATTCAGCAAGGTTCTGCGCAGTACCTACATGTTACTTGGCACAACCGTTGCCTTTAGTGCATTGATGGCAGGTGTATCAATGGCCATAAATGCACCTTTCTTTGGTCTCTGGACACTGCTCCCCTATGTTCTGTGTCTGTGGATGACTGAGAAAAACAAAAATAATGCTAGCGGCCTACTCTGGGTATTTGCCCTAACCGGTTGGTTGGGTTTTACACTGGGTCCAATCCTCAATATGTTTCTCGCCACCCGAGGTGCAGAACCAATTATGATGGCCCTTGGCTCAACGGCACTGGTTTTCTTTGCCGCCTCGGCCTATGTATTGACCACCAGAAAGAATCTTAACTTTATGACCGGGTTCCTGATGACCGGTATGCTGGTGGCGTTTGTAGCCGCCATCGCCAATGTATTTTTGCAGATCCCTGCGCTGTCATTGACCATTAGCGCCGTGTTTGCATTCTTGTCATCGGCCATGATTATGTGGCAGACCAGCGCCATTATTCACGGCGGCGAGCGCAACTACATCTCAGCGACCGTCACTCTGTTTGTTATGATTTATAATCTGTTCCTAAGCCTTTTACAGCTATTCGGCATTATGGGCGACGACTAAACGCTAGTTTATGTTTCGGCAAAAGCCCTGTTTAATAGCAGGGCTTTTTTAATGACCTTAAAAATATGACCACAGATGCTAACTATCTTACCCAACTGCCAGACTGGAGCATTGATCATGCTCAGATATTGGCCGTGCAAGAAGATATTGTTCTTAGCCCTGAGCATATTCAAATACTGCAGGTTGCTCGTGAATTCTATGATAGCTATGGCTTTTCACCCTCAATGCGACCGCTATGTAAAACCATCACTGGCAGCCTAGGTATCGAGTTGGGCCGCAGTATTTACCTCAATCAGCAATTTCCTGGCAGCCCTGCAAAATTAATAGCCAAGCTCGCCGGACTACCTCTGCCCAAAAACTGTCTATGAAACTTAGCGACACAGTGACTGGCTATACCTGCAGTGCCACCAGCCCTAACGCAGAAGCTGTTACTGGTGCCGAGCTAAAGGAATTAAGCGCACAGATTCCCAACTGGACTCTTGAAACTCGCGACGGTGTCTTGCAGCTCGAGCGCGTATTTAAATGTACCGATTTCCTACAGGCCCTTAGCTTTGCCGAGCAAATAGGTACGATTGCCGAGATCAATGACCACCATCCCGCCCTTTTAGTGGAGTGGGAAAAACTCACCGTCACCTGGTGGTCACACAGTATCAACGGGCTTCATCACAATGATTTTGTGATGGCCGCAAAAACTGACGAGATTTTTAAAACCGCATGACAGATAACCAATACAGCGCCGAGCAGTACCAGCAACAACTAAATATTAAAGTAGACACCTATAGGGCCACGGTTGCCAATCTGGACTTTCCTGAGATTAGAGTTTTTCCCTCTCAGCCACTGGGTTTTCGGATGCGCGCGGAATTCCGCATCTGGCATGAGGACGGTCAGGCTCATTACGCAATGAATCGCCCCGGTGAAAAGCGACCCTATATTATTGATCAATTTCCCATTGGCGGTCCGCTGATCACAGCCTTAATGACACCGCTTTTAGAGGCCATCAATAACAGTGTATTACTGAGCAGAAAGCTTTTTAGCCTGGAATTTTTGACCACCACCAGCGGTCAGGTTTTGATCACATTGATCTATCACCGGCCATTGGGTGAAGACTGGCAGACAGAGGCAAGACTGCTACAGGATAAATTTTCCATTGGCGTAATTGGTCGCAGTAAAAAACAAAAAGTGGTTTTGCAGTCTGACTTTGTCACCGAAATCTTGACCGTCGATGGTCGCGAATACAGCTACCAGCAGGTCGAATCAGGCTTTACACAGCCCAATGCTGGTATCAATACCCAGATGCTTTCCTGGGCCAGTCAGAGCCTTAAAGGCAGCACTGGCGATCTTGTGGAGCTGTACTGTGGTAATGGTAACTTTACCGCGGTGCTGGCACAGCATTTTGACCAGGTTTTGGCGACCGAAATCTCCAAGGTGTCAGTGGCATCCGCACGCACTAATTTCGCCGCTAACGACGTCAAGAATGTTGCTGTTGTAAGAATGTCGAGTGAGGAATTTACCCAGGCATTGAATAGAGAACGCCCCTTTAGACGGCTTGCGGATATCGACCTAGACAGCTATAACTTTTCCACAATTTTGGTTGATCCACCGCGGGCTGGACTGGATGAGGATACGGTAAAGCTAATTAGCCGTTTCGATAATATTGTCTATATTTCCTGTAATCCGCAAACTCTGGCTGAAAACCTCAAGCAGATTTGTCTGACTCACCAAATAGAGTCGGCGGCAGTATTTGATCAGTTTCCATGGACCGCGCATTTGGAGTCCGGCGTACTACTGAAGCGCAAGTGCTAGTGAGTTAGGCGGATATCAACCAGTTTTTTGGCGCTAGATTGCATAAAGTCTGCATAGTTTTTTTCTATACTTTCACGCTCGATAGTTAGGCGCCGTTTCTCCGAGCGCTCTAACATGGCCCAGTCATCCAGTATAGGAATATGGGACGTGGCCTCCGCGAGCTGCTGGAAGACAGAGAATAACTCTGCCTCCTCATCGCTGGCGATAACCTTTTGCGACAGAAAACCAATGCGCATAGCTGCTTCAGTTTCAGTTAAATCTTTTTGCACCAGTGCGCGCGCAATAATTTGAATGGACTGCCGTGCATCCTGATCGCGCTCAATGCGCTCTCGATTTAGCGCCTCAACAACAGAGGCTTGCTGTTGCTTTTGGCGACGCAGTTGCACAGCGAGATAGCTTGCGTAAATGGACAGAGCCAGCACAACAAGGCCGGCGGCTATAATAATAGTGGTAAGAGGCATTATTCCGTATCGTCTGGTTCTTTGTGTTGGGGAGTTTTATCGCTGAGCATAGGCGCAGAATCATCCATTAGCTGTAAATCATCTGGTAGGCTTTTCTTGGTTTTAGCGCCGAGCTTTTTAAGCTCTTCAGTGCGGCGCACCAAATTGCCACGGCCACCCGTTAATCGCTTGCGCGCTGTGTCCCAAGCATCTTTGCTTTTGTCCAGATGCTTACCCACATCATCCAGTGCTTCGACATAGAGCACAAACTGATCATAGAGCGCGCCGGCTTTATCGGCAATAAGCTGGGCATTGCGATTTTGATCGGCATAGCGCCACAGATTTTTAATGGTCCTCAGAGTCACCATTAATGTGCTTGGACTAACCAATATAATGCCGCGGTCATAGGCGTCGCGCATCATCTCGGGATCATGGTCCAGTGCCACCATAAAGGCGGCTTCTACCGGCACAAATATAAGCACAAAATCGAGACTGTTAACGCCCTCTAAGCTTTCATAATCTTTGCCGCTTAGACCCTTAACATGGGCGCGTAATGAGCTTAGGTGCTGGCGCAGGCATTGGGCTTTTGTCTCTTCGTCTTCGGCATGAAAATAACGCTCGTAATCAACCAAACTGACCTTGGCATCAATAACAATATCGCGCCCTTCCGGTAAATGCACAATAACATCTGGGTTGCGCCGCTTACCGTTATCATCTTTGAGCGCCACCTGAGTATCATATTCTCGACCATTGGTAAGACCAGAATCCTCAAGTAACTTTTCTAATACAAATTCGCCCCAGTTGCCCTGCGCCTTGTTGTCACCGCGCAGCGCATTAGCCAAACTTACGGCGTCAGCTGAGATCTGTAAGGTTTGCTTTTGCAGCTCGCTAATCTGCCCCGCTAACTTATTGCGATCGGCATTTTCTTTATCATAGGCATTTTCGACCTGCTTGCGAAAATCGCCAATATCGCGGCGCAGTGGACTTAGAGTTACCTCTAGCGCTTCTTTATTCTGTAGAGAGAACTTGGCCTGTTTATCTTCAAAGATTCGGTTGGCCAGATTTTCAAACTCTTGACCCAGCGTCTGCTTGGCGTCCTGCAACAACTTAAGCTGCGCTTCATATTGATTTTGCTGACCCACCAGGCGCTGCTCAAGGACACCATTGGCTGTGGTGAGTTGAAGACGGGTGGCGCTAAGTTCATTGAGCTCAGCATCTGCTTTAGCGCGACTGGCACGACCCAGCCACTGGCTGATAAACACACCTATAGCCAATCCTAAAAGCAGGCCGCCAAGGGCCCAGAAAAGTAAATTTATATCATTGGTTAATTGCATAGCTTTATTGTATCAGCCTACTGTCAATTGCACCGCTGTTTTGCGATTATACTGATCCCTCTCATCAATAATAAAAGTTGCCAATTCAGGGATGTTGCCACCACTAATAGAGATAGCCCCATTTCGTGACGCGATTCAATGCGATCATCTGATTTTGACGCCAAACCATCGTCTGGCGGCTAAGATTACTGATGCTTGGGCTATGGCGACCGAGGATTCGGTATGGCTGGCACCGCGCGTATTCTCCATCGATCACTGGCTTAAACATTGCTGGGATGAACTCCAAGATCAAAACCATGAGCTGGTGCGCGGTCTATCCGTCGTTGGCGCACAGCAGAGTCGTTACTACTGGGAACGAGCCATTGCCAAAGATGATGCCGAGCACAGTGCCAGCTATGCCAAAGTCGCTGGTGACACCTTAAAGACATTGCAAAATTGGAATCTTGATGTCGGGCAGATACCTCAGGATACGCCGGCAGTCGATTATTTTACCCGCTGGTTACTACACTTTAACGGATTGCTTAACAGTAATCGGCTGGTGACACAGCAGTCCGCTTGGCAACTTATTGAACAGGGTTTTCAGTGCGGTGCTCTGCCCCAAGAACAGAAAATTCTGCTCTATGGCTTTCAATCTAAGCCGCCCTTACAAGCCAATATTATTGCTAATGCCAGCCCTACTGTTAACACCGTCCAAGCTGTTGCCAGCAATGGCAGCGCTTTTTGCGTCCAGGCTCAGGACCAGCAACAAGAACTGCGTCTGGCTGCCAGCTGGGCTGCTCAGCAATTAGAGCACAACCCACAGCAACGTATAGGTATAGTGGTACCGGATCTCAGTAATAGTCTTCATCAGGTAACTCGGTTAGTTGGCGAAGCACTTAAAAGCCAGGGCACTGAAGCTGTGGTGAATATTTCTGCGGGCACCGCATTGGCCGATACCGCACTGGTTAATGGCGCACTTGAGCTTATCGGTATTTTGCATCATAAAAGATCATTGCAGGAATGGTTGCAGATACTCTATTCACCCTACTCCGCTTTTGATCAGCTGCACGTTCAGTTTCGTGCCGATGCAGAACTGGCCCTGCGTAAAACTCGCCGTTTTGACTTTACCCTTGAGCAGTTTCTGACAGCAATTATTCCTTATAAAGAATCGGAACAGCGCGAAACTGCAATGCTAGTACTGCAACCATTAATTGAACTAAAAACCTTTGCTCGCCTAAAGAGCGGCAGTCAAAAAAGCTTCTCCGGCTGGGCTGAGTTTTTTAACCAATTCCTCGAATCCATGGGCTGGCCGGGCAAGCGCCAACTCAATAGTATTGAGTACCAGCAAAGACAGCACTGGAATGGTCTGATAGAACAGTTCTGCAGCCTGGACAATCTAGCGATTGAAGTGGGTCTAGCCACTGCGTTGAAGTACCTGCAGCAGTTGGCAAGGGAATCTGTATTTCATCCTCAGACGGCCGATGCGCCATTACAGATATTGGGTTTGCTTGAAGGTGCAGGGCTGCGCTTTGACCAGTTGTGGATCGTCGGCATGCACAGCCAAAATTTCCCTGCATCTGTGGCTATCAATCCTTTACTACCCGCAGACTTTCAGCGTCAACACAAGATGCCTCACAGTCTGCCAGAGCGTGAATTGCAGATTGCCGAGGAATTATTGACCGATTATAAAAATAATGCTGGGCGATTAATTCTTAGCTTTCCACTGATGCGTGGCGAAGAGCAACTTGAGGCCAGCCCATTGATTCGCGCTATACCCCTAGTGGAAAGCACAGAGTTACTTCAGCAGCCTCAAACCCACCCCGCATGGCTGTCAGGCCCCGACCTGTGCGAGCTAATAGAGGACCAAGCTCCAGCCTATAATGCGGCTACCGAGCAGATTCGCGGCGGCAGTAATCTGCTAAAAAATCAGTCTATATGCCCGTTTAATGCCTTTGCTATTCACCGCCTAAAAGCCGAACCGCTGGAGCAACCCAGCCAGGGTTTATCGGCTATGGATCGCGGCGTATTACTGCATGAGATTCTCTACCGTCTATGGGATAAATGGCAGACTTCGGCAGTGTTACAGGCACTGTCAGAGCAACAGATTAGTGAGCAGCTGGGTGGCGTAATTGCTGCTACCCTGCATGAATGGGCGCCTAATTATCCAGTATTACTTGGCCCCAATTACCGCGCACTAGAGCAGCGCCGCCTGGAGAAATTAATTGGCCAGTGGTTGGAGCAAGAGAAACAGCGAGCAGCTTTTGAGGTCGTTGGTCTGGAAAGTAAAGCCAGCCTGACCTTTGGTGATCTAGAAATATCGCTGCGCCTTGATCGAGTAGACCGCGTCGGCGAAAAATGGCTGGTTATTGATTACAAATCAGGCACCGTAAAACCATCGAGTTGGACCGGCGACAGACCCATAGACCCGCAGCTGCCACTCTATGTATTGTCAAGCAATCCAATCGCCAATGGCTGTGCCTTTGCACAGATTAAAGGTGGCCTAGTCAAATTTATCGGTGTCAGTGACAGCCAATTAATAGCCGATGAAAAACCTGTCGAAGACTGGCCTGCACAGATCGATGAGTGGCGCACCGCGCTAGCTAATCTAGCCGATGAATTTTGTTCTGGTTATGCCAATATGGAAGTATTTGATAAGGGTGCCTTTAACTTTCAGACTGATCTGCTGCCCCTGAACCGCTGGCTAGAAGAGCCTGAGATAAGTGCAAAACTCGCGGAGAAGATAGAGCGATGAATCAGGTAAACGACCTCTTCCAACGCCAGCAAGCGCTGAACCCACAACAGAGCTTTATTGTCTCGGCCCCGGCGGGATCAGGTAAAACAGGCCTTATTACCCAGCGTCTATTGCGCCTTTTATGCACGGTAGAACATCCGGAAGAAATTCTTAGCATCACCTTTACCCGCAAAGCCGCGGGCGAAATGGCCAGCCGTATCCACAGCGCTCTGCACAGCGCGGCGTATAAGCCAAGACCTGTCTCTTATACACATCTCCGAGCCCACGAGACCAGAGAGGA
>CAJXVK010000033.1 GCA_913060735.1 uncultured Cellvibrionales bacterium | reverse complement strand
ATGTGTATAAGAGACAGTACCCTGAGGAGTGGCGAGATATTTGGTTGTCGTGACCCTGGAAATAGTCGATTCATGTAAATCCAGTTTGGTGGCAATATCCGACAGCACCATTGGCTTCATCGCAACTGGGCCGTGCTCTAGAAAACCTTGCTGCAGATCAATAATGGTCATGGCCACGCGCATCAGCGTTTCATTGCGGCTTTCCAGACTGCGCAAAAACCAGCGCGCTTCAGCAAGGTTGTTCTTGAGAAATTGATTCTCATCGCTGTTATCTGAGCGTTTAATCATATTGCTGTAGGTGTCATTGATGCGCAGTCGAGGCATATTGCTGTCATTGAGTTGCACGCGCCAGCGACCGGATACTTTTTCGACAAACACATCGGGCACTATATATTCTGCGTCATTGTTCGACAGAGATTCGCCCGGCCGAGGATTAAGGCTGCGGATTAGCAGCAGGGCCCCCTGTACCTGATCGGCGCTATAATCGGTCTTTTTAATCAGGCGGCTGAGATCAACTGAGGCAATATCGTGCAAGAATTTACTGACCAGTCGCCTGGCTTCAATAATATGGGGGGTGTCGAAGCTCAGTTGGTTGAGCTGAATAAGCAGGCACTCTTTGATATCGCGACCAAAAATACCCGGCGGATCAAACTGTTGTAGGCGATGTAATACAGCAATTAGCTCATCGTCTTGCAGAGCCTCTTCAGGGTCCTCGTACTCAATATGAGCAACAATTTCTTCGAGACTGTGGCTGATCATGCCGCTGTTATCGATGGCATCAATAAAAGCTTCAGCGATCTCACGGTCTCTGTCTGAAAACGGCGTTAGGTTAAGTTGCCAGTGCAGATGGTCCTGAAGAGATTCGGTGACCTGGTAAATTTGTTCAAGGTTGACCTCGCCACCACTGCTGGTGGGGGCTGGCGCGCTGTAAATCTCATCCCAGTTGGCGTCCACAGGCAGATTGGCAGGGGTTTCGTTTTCCCAGGTGCTATCGTCTTCTGTAGCAGTTATTGTCGCTTCAGAGGCATCGGATGCAGTACTGTGCAGGCTGGGATCATCAGAATTAAAGTCGACATCAATCTCGGTACTTTGCTCGGCTGCTGCCGCGACATTTTCTTGATTAGTCTCTGTTTCGCTACTGTCGGAGGGCTGGTGATTGTCTTCATCGATCTCCAGCAGAGGATTGTTATACAGCTGTTCGATAACCTCTTGACGTAGTTCAAGCGTCGACAGTTGCAATAGCCGAATGGCTTGCTGCAACTGCGGCGTCATAGTCAGTTGTTGGCTGATCTTTAGCTGTAAGCCCGGGCGCATAGATGGAAGTCGTTATTAACTTAATCAGATGCAATTTTAATGCCGACATGATGGGCTGGCAATCATCGATTGCCTAAATAGCGGTTATTACAGCTTAAAATGCTCACCTAGATAGGTTTTTCGTACTTTTTCGTCGCTGAGAATGTGCTCGGTGGATCCTTCGGCAATAACATGGCCCTCACCGATAATGTATGCGTGCTTGCAAATATCCAAGGTTTCACGCACATTGTGATCGGTGATTAACACGCCAATGCCCTTGTCGCGAAGGTGGCGAATAATATTTTTGATATCGTTCACTGAAATGGGATCGACGCCAGCAAAGGGCTCATCGAGAAGAATAAACTGCGGATCTGCAGCTAGAGCTCGGGCAATTTCAACCCGACGTCGCTCGCCACCAGAGAGGCTCATGCCAGTATTTTTAGCCAGATGCGAGATATGGAATTCATGCAGTAGCTCTTCTAGCGCTTGATTGCGCTGCTGGCGGGTCAGAGTTTTGCGCGTCTCTAAAATAGCCAGAATATTGTCTTCAACACTGAGCTTTCTAAAAATTGAGGGCTCTTGAGGCAGGTAGCCAAGGCCCTGCCGCGCGCGCCCATGCATTGGCAAGTCTGTGATATCTGCACCGTCTACAGTGATGCTGCCGCCATCTTGTGCAACTAGGCCGATGATCATATAGAAACAAGTCGTTTTACCGGCACCATTGGGACCCAACAAGCCGACGATTTCACCCTGTTTTACAGAGATAGAAACATCTTTAACGACCGGCCGCTTACCATAGGTTTTAGCCAGATTTCGCGCTTCCAACAATGCCATTACTCTGTAGCCTCTTGTGTTGAGGGGGGAATAACCAGTTGAATGCGTTTTTGCTCGCCGCGCCTGTCGCCTTTGGCTTTCCAGGTTTCATTTTCAAGGTCGTAATTAATGCTATCGCCTTTGATTAGGGTGCCATTGCGCGATAGTACGGCATTGGTTTTCAGATTGATTTCGTCATCTGCCAGTGTGTATTCGATAGTTTCGGCCTTGGCGACCACTAGGCCACCGTCTTCTGCAGCCTGTTGCTGGTAGCTGGCAGGTAAGCCCAAGCAAATAATACGGCTGACTTTATTGTCCTTGTAGTAGACCGTCACCTGATCCGCTTCTATAACCAAAGATCCCTGATTGATAACCACGTTGCCGCGATACTGGGTAAGCCCAGTTTTTACATCGCGTTCGGCCGAGTTCGACTCGATGGTAATCGTCTGGCTACGGTCATTGGGCAGCGCCGACGCTGAGAGGCACCACAGCGTAAATATCAGGCTGACGAAAGCTTTAAATAGGGTCATGAACGGCATGGACCTTTGATTTAATAGTGAAGACTTCATTGGCAAGATTTGCGTCCAGCCCTTGGCCAGAAATTTTAACCTGCGGGGTCACAAGTTTAAAGCGGTCTTCGGTTGCAGCGGTGTTGGTTGCTGGCAGAAAGCTCAGTGTTTCTGTGCTGAGTGTGCTGTTGCCCTGCTCTCCATTGATTACTGCAATAACGTTGCCGTTGAGGGTCAATGTCTCACCGTCGTCAGAAAGCCTGGCCTGTTGCGCATTTAACGCAATGGCCTTGGCACCTGTTTGCTTATCAATACTAACAATGCTGGGTTGTAAGATTAGTGCGTTTGAATCACCAGAAAATAGCTCTATTTTGGGTGAGTTGATCAGTAGCTGTTCACTGCCTGTTTTAGAAAAACGCCGGCTGCTGACGGCAATCATATAACTATCAGCACTGGGTACTTTCTCAACTTGCCCCTGCTGTGTGCGCATAAAGGACTGCGGAGGTGAGTCCCAAGCCAGCAAAAAGCCACCTACCATGATCAGTAGGCCAAAGCCGAGTAGGAACTGTCGAATCATTGATAGGCTGCCACAATAGTATCGAGTTTGCCCTGTGCACCGAGAATCATCTCTGCCACCTCACGCACAGCGCCATCTCCGCCTCTACGAGCAGTTTGCCAGTGCGCCTGTTGCGCAAGAGCGCTGCTTGCATTGGCTGGGGTAATCCCCAGTCCTACGCGTCGAATAACGGCAAGATCGGGCAAATCATCGCCCATAAAGGCAATTTCATCCATTCCGATCTCCATGGTTTCGAGCAGTTCATTCAGTGCGGTTAATTTATCTTCACGGCCCTGTACTACGGGGTTAATACCTAGTTCATCGGCCCGGCGCTGTAATAACGTGGAGACGCGACCCGTGATAATCCCCACCCGTATATCGCCCTGTTGCAGCAGTTTGATGCCTAGACCATCTTGAATATTAAAGGCTTTCATTTCTTCGCCGCTATTGCCGTAGTAAAGGCGGCCATCGGTCAGCACGCCATCGACATCTAACAGCAGCAGTTTAATTTTTTTAGCAGATTCAATAACCGCATTGGCAACAGTCATTTACACAACTCCCGCACGCAGAATATCGTGCATATGCAGCACCCCTATGGGGTGATGATTTTCATCTTCGACAATTAGCGCGGTAATGGTCGAACCCTCCATAATACTGAGGGCCTCAGCGGCGAGTATTTCACTGCTGATGGTTTTGGGGTTGGCTGACATAACGTCGGCCATTGTGGCGCTGGTTATATCAACTTTGTGGTCGATAACACGGCGCAGATCACCGTCGGTAAAGACTCCCAGCAACCTATTGTCATCGTTGACAATGGTGGTCATACCAAAGCCTTTTTGTGTCATTTCCAAGAGAGCATCATGCAGAGGTTGGTCGGCCTTTATTCTCGGAACCTCACCATCTTTGTGCATAATATCTTCAACTCGCAGCAGTAACTTGCGTCCCAGAGCGCCGCCAGGGTGGGAAAAAGCAAAATCTTCAGCGCTAAAGCCGCGGGACTCTAACAGCGCGATAGCCAGCGCATCGCCCATCACAAGAGTCACTGTGGTGCTCGTTGTCGGGGCTAGATTTAGAGGGCAGGCTTCGCTGCTGACGCTTACATCGAGATTGGCATGAGCTGCTTGTGAAAGTACGGATTTAGGGTCGCCAGTCATACTGATTAGTGGAATGCCGAGGCGCTTAATTAGCGGCAAGATAGTGATCACTTCAGCGGTGCTGCCAGAATTAGAGATAGCGATTACGACATCATTTTTGGTGATCATACCCAGATCACCATGGCTGGCTTCGCCCGGGTGGACAAAGAACGCTGGAGTGCCGGTGCTGGCCAATGTGGCAGCAATCTTATTGCCAATATGGCCGGACTTGCCCATGCCAGTGACTACGACCCGCCCTTCGCAGTTAAGAATAAGCTTGCAGGCGAGGCTAAAGTCGCTATTGATACTTGGCAGCATGGCGCTTACTGCCTGTGCTTCCATCTCCACGGTGCGTAAGCCTGAGTTAATAAAATCTGTTGTTGCCATAGTTTGGTTGCCGTGGTCTGGTCGTTATCTGCAGGTTTCTGCGCTAATTTGGTGCGTGTCGAGTCGCCATTATAGGGGAAAACCCTAGATAGATGGCCACAGCAGCACATAATAAAAGCCATAGGCTGTCAAGAAGACAATGCCCACAGATCTTGATAGTCGGGCTGCGGAGCCAGTTCTTGACGCGCGCTGCAACGCAAAGGCGATCATTACCACCATCATGACAGTCAAAAGGGCCATGGCGGCGAAATCTCGGGTGAATACCTCGGGCGTCAGCGCCATTGGTGCAATGGCGCCGGCCGAAGTCATAACCAGCATTAGATTAAACAGGTTGGAGCCAAAAATATTGCCAATCGCAATATCATGGTGGCCGCGCAGTGCGCTCATCACAGAGGCTGCTAGTTCAGGCAGGCTGGTTCCAATGGCAACGACGGTGAGCCCGACAATCAGCTCACTGACACCTAGATGGATGGCTATCGATTTAGCTCCCCAGACGGTAATTTCTGCGCTTACCAGCAATACAGTCAGACCAATTGCAAACCACAGAATTGCCTTACCCATAGAAAAATCGGGAATCTCTTCGGCCTCTTCAATCGCCTCAGGGTTAGGGTGGTTCTTTTTATACTTGACCACCAGAATCAGTAGTGGAATTACGAGCAGGCCCAATGCCAAGCTCTCACCGCGGTTCAGCCAACCATCATAGAGGCATAATCCAGCCAGTGCTGTGATCAGCAGCAGTACTGGACCCTCTTCGCGCAACAGGTGTTTTTGTACCGGAAGCGGCGCGACCAGAGCGGTTATTCCCAGTACCAAACCAATATTCGCCAGATTTGAACCCAGCGCATTACCCACCGCAAGCTGTCCGGCATCTTTAAGCGCCGCATTTATTGAAATAATGACCTCTGGCGCCGAGGTTCCGACAGAGACAATGGTGAGACCAATAATCATTGGTGAAATGCCAAGGTTGCGTGCGGCTCCAGCACTGCCTTCAACAAATCGGTCAGCACCCCAGAGTAAGCCGAGCACACCGACTAAAAGAGCGAGAATGGGCAGGTACATTGCGGACATAATGTCTCCAGAGACAGCAGGCTTTGTTTGTCGTGGTCGTTTATTCAACAAAGCGGGAATGGTATAGTGCGCGACTGCTAATGTCAGTAGTGCAGCACGAGATTATTGCACTGTTGTCAAAGTTTAGGATTCACATAGGGAAGAAAGTTATGGGTGGAGTAAAAATCGGCCTGGTCAGCAGTATCCTGGCCCTGACGTTGGCGTTTTTTGCGCCGTTGGCAGTGGCACAGGCGAGCCTATCCAAGGTTGAGGCTGATCCCTACGCTCAGGTTGAACAGATTACTGTTGAGCTGCTTGAGGTTATCGGCCGGCACAGCGAGCAATACCCAGCTAACGAAGTAGAGTATTTTGCGGCTCTTGGCGGCCTGCTGGATGCTAGCGTCGATTTTAAGTTTATTGCCAGGTCGGTTATGGGGGCCTATGCCAAAAAGGCCAGCCCGATTCAGCGCGCAACGTTCTCACGGAAATTCCGCCAAGGTCTCATTGAAACCTATGGCCGCGGACTTATTGGTTATAGCGATCAGCAGATTCTTCTGCTGGATCATGACGACTTAAAAGCGGGTCAGCGCAGAGTGACAGTAAAGCAAGAAATTCGCGGTGACGACGGTGTTTACCCCTTGTCTTACAGCATGGCGCGCAAGAAAACCGGGCAGTGGATGGTTATTAATATGACTATTAATGGCATCAGCCTAGGCAAGACATTTCGCAGTCAATTTGTTCAGTCGGCTCAGCGAGCGGGCGGCGATATTGATGCAACCATTGCTGGATGGTCTTCAGAATCAACCTAAATTGAAAAGAGTGTATTAAATGAGTCCAGAAGAAGTACAGGCGCTACTTGAGAATGCGTTACCTGATTGTCAGTTTCAAGTGGCTACCGACGGCGGCCACTTCAATATTGTCGCCATTGGCGACATGTTTGAAGGTAAACGCCCAGTTCAGCGCCAGCAACTGGTTTATGGCGCTCTCAATGAACAAATTTCCTCCGGTGTGATTCACGCCGTTAACATGAAAACCTTCACTCAAGCTGAGTGGGAAAATCGCGCCTAGTTTTTCTTTTCTGAGACGATCCAATGGATAAATTGATTATACAGGGGGGCGCAGTACTCCGCGGCGAAGTATGGATTTCCGGATCCAAAAATGCTGCGCTGCCGATTTTGTCTGCGACCCTGTTATCTGAGGGATTGGTTACTATTGCTAACCTGCCACACCTGCAAGATGTCACTACAACAATTGAATTGTTGGGCACTCTGGGTATTACCGTGAGTATCGATGAAAAGATGCGCCTCGAGGTGGATACCTCAAGCCTAAATAGTTTGACCGCGCCTTACGATCTAGTGAAAACCATGCGTGCCTCTATTTTGGTGTTGGGGCCCATGTTGGCACGCTATGGTGAGGCCAATGTGTCTTTCCCTGGCGGCTGCGCCATCGGTAGTCGCCCGGTCGATCTGCATTTGCGTGGCCTAGAAGCCATGGGTGCAACCATTGATATTGATGAAGGCTATATCAAGGCGCGCAGCGATGGTCGCCTTAAAGGTGCGCATATCCTTATGGATGTAGTCTCTGTTGGCGCCACAGAAAATCTAATGATGGCCGCTGCTCTTGCGGAGGGCACTACCGTGATTGAAAACGCTGCCCGCGAGCCAGAGATTGTCGATCTGGCTAACTGCATGAATGCTTGGGGTGCTAATGTGCAGGGCGCTGGGTCTAATACTATGACTATTATTGGTGTTGAGCGTATGGATGGTGGGTACTTCAAAGTAATGCCAGACCGTATTGAAACTGGCACCTATCTGGCTGCTGCTGTAGCCACCGGCGGAAAAGTAAAAGTTACGCAAACTGATCCTTCTGCGTTGGGCGCCGTATTGCTTAAGCTAGAGGAAACTGGCGCCGTTATTACTCAGGGCGAAGACTGGATAGAATTGGACATGCAGGGTCAGCGGCCAAAGGCAATTAATTTAAAAACCGCACCCTATCCTGCTTTTCCAACCGATATGCAGGCGCAGTTAACGGCAGTAAATGCGGTTGCCGAGGGTGTGGGTACCATCACTGAGACTATTTTCGAAAACCGACTAATGCAGGTTCAAGAGTTAAATCGAATGGGCGCCAATATTGCGGTTGAAGGTAATACTGCGATAGTGACTGGCGTTGAAATGCTCAAAGGCGCGCCGGTAATGGCATCGGATTTACGTGCTTCGGCGGCACTGGTGATCGCTGGTTTAGCGGCCGAGGGTGAAACCGTCGTAGATCGCATCTATCATATTGATCGCGGCTATGAATGTATTGAAGAAAAGCTGCAGCTATTGGGCGGTAAAATAAAGCGAGTACCAGGTTAAATAACCATGACACAGATTACCTTAGCTCTAACCAAGGGCCGCATACTAAAGGAAACCCTGCCACTGCTAGAAGCGGCCGGCATAGTGCCGGCGGAAGATATTTTCTCTAGCCGTAAATTGGTGTTTGAGACTAATCGTGAAGGTTTGCGTCTGTTAATACTGCGTGGATCTGATGTACCCACCTACGTACAGTTTGGTGCGGCAGATATAGGTGTAGCCGGCAAAGATGTATTGCTCGAACATCAGGGAGATGGCTATTACGAACCTCTTGATCTGGGTATAGCCCGCTGTAAGTTGATGACTGCGGTCCCTGTGGGTGCACCCACTCAGACCGGGCGCCTGCGCGTGGCCACCAAATATATTAATGTCGCTCGCCAGTACTATGCTGAACAGGGTCGTCAGGCTGATCTTATTAAGCTCTATGGTGCTATGGAGCTAGCGCCGATACTCGATCTTGCCCATGAGATTGTTGATATTGTTGATACCGGCAATACCTTAAAAGCCAATGGACTTGAACCCTGTGATGATATTGCTGATATCAGTTCGCGCCTGATCGTCAACAAGGCGGCTATGAAGACCAAATATGCCGAGATACAGGCAACAGTAGACGCATTACAAGCCGCGGTGGCAAAACGCTAATGACTATTTCAATCGCCAAGCTCAATGCCAGTGATGCTGATTTTTTGGCAGAGCTAGATAAGCTAATTGCCTGGGAAGGGGTTTCTAATAGAGACGTCGAGCAAACCGTGGCGGAGATTTTGCGCCAGGTGCGCACGCAAGGCGATGCTGCACTGATTGAATATAGTAATCGTTTTGATCGCCGTGATGGCAAGAGCATAGATGAGTTTTGTCTGGGTGCCGCGCAGCTTCAAGCCGCGCTCGACTCTATAGACGCGCAGACACGGGCGGCATTGGAAACTGCTGCAAGCAGAATTCGCGACTATCACAGCCACCAGTTGCAGGAGTCCTGGCAGTATAAGGAGGCCGACGGCACTGTTTTAGGTCAGCAGGTCACGCCTTTGGAGCGTGTGGGTATCTATGTTCCAGGGGGCAAGGCCAGTTATCCCTCGTCGGTACTCATGAACTGTATTCCCGCTCGGGTCGCCGGCGTGGAAGAGGTCATTATGATGGTGCCAGCACCTGACAATGAGCTCAGCCCTATTGTGTTGGCGGCCGCTGCTATTGCTGGGGTTGATCGCGTGGTTACCGTTGGTGGCGCACAGGCTATTGCCGCGCTGGCTTATGGTACCGAAAGTGTGCCCCGTGTGGACAAGATTGTGGGCCCGGGCAATATCTATGTGGCCACAGCTAAGCGCATGGTTTTTGGTTCAGTGGGTTTGGATATGGTCGCAGGGCCCAGTGAAATCTTGGTGGTCTGCGATGGCAAAACGGATCCAGATTGGATCGCGATGGACCTATTTTCTCAGGCCGAGCACGACGAAGATGCGCAGTCGATTTTAATTGCCTGGAGTGCAGACTATATAGATGCCGTGCAGCAGAGCATCGATCGTCTGTTGCCGCAGATGGAGCGCCGCGAAATTATTGCTCAGTCGCTGGCTAATCGCGGCGCGCTGATAAAGGTTGCAGACGAGGAGCAGGCAATCGCTATATGCAATCGCATTGCTCCCGAGCACCTAGAGCTTTCGGTGGAAGATCCTGAGGCCTGGCTACCTAAAATTCGTCATGCCGGTGCTATCTTTATGGGGCGCCACACCGCAGAAGCTCTGGGCGATTACTGTGCTGGTCCAAACCATGTGTTGCCCACCTCGGCAACCTCGCGTTTTTCATCTCCGCTGGGTGTTTATGACTTCCAGAAGCGCAGTTCGCTGATCTACTGCTCTGAGCAGGGTGCTTCGGCACTCGGTAAGGTAGCCTCAGTATTGGGCCGTGGCGAGTCTCTAACTGCCCACGCACGTTCGGCGGAGTACCGGATAAAAGCATCAGATTAAAGAATACTGTCTTAGCTTAAAGAGAGATTTGTATGAGTAAGTATTGGAGTGATTTTGTCAGCCAGCTAGAGCCCTATGTTCCGGGCGAGCAGCCTAAGATCAGCAATATCACCAAATTAAATGCCAATGAAAACCCCTATGGACCTTCGCCAGATGCGTTGGCTGTTATGCAGCAGCTGTCAAATGATGATCTGCGCTTATATCCACCGATGAATGCAGATGATCTCAAGCAGACAATTGCCGATCACTACAGCCTCAGCAAAGAGCAGGTATTTGTCGGCAATGGTTCAGATGAGGTTTTGGCCCATGCCTTTAATGGTTTATTAAAGCAGTCAAAGCCACTGCTGTTCCCCGATATTAGCTATAGCTTTTACCCAGTATTTTGCCAGCTGTATGGCATTGAATATGAACAGATTCCGCTCGCTGATGACTTTTCTATTAATCTGCACGATTATCTGCGCGCCAATGGCGGTATTATTTTTCCTAACCCTAATGCGCCTACGGGTCGCTTGCTGGGTTTAAATGTGATTGAACAGTTGTTGCAGGCAAATCCGGACTCTGTGGTAGTGGTTGACGAGGCCTACATCGACTTTGGCGGTGAAAGTGCCGTGGCCCTTATCGATAGCTATACCAATTTATTGGTTGTACACACGCTGTCTAAGTCTCGCTCTCTGGCCGGTATGCGTATTGGCTATGGGATGGGTTCGGCAGAGTTAATAGAGGGACTGGAGCGCATCAAAAATAGCTTTAACCCGTTTCCGCTGGGTCAGTTACAGATTGCTGCGGCCATTGCTTCATTTGAAGATCAAGACTACTTCCAACAAACCTGCCAGCGCATTATTAGCAGTCGTGAACAGGTTTCCGAGCAGCTACAGAACCTAGGCTTTGAGGTATTGCCCTCGCAAGCTAATTTCGTGTTTGCTCGCCACAGTAACAGGCCCGCCCAAGAGCTGTCGTTGGCACTTCGCGAGCAGGGGCTGATTGTGCGTCACTTTAAGAAGCCACGTATTGATGAGTTTTTGCGAATTACCATTGGTACTGAGCAACAAAATGCACTTTTGATTGCTGCCCTAGAGTCTATTGTCGGTTCTTAACGCGGCGGTCTAATGCCGGCAACAGCGGTGACATCAAAGGTTTTACCCTGCCGCAGTATCTCTAACTCGATGGTCTTGCCTGGCATGACATCGGCAATTTGACTGACGCTAGTATGCCGATCTGTCACTGGCGAGCCATTGATACTGATGACAATATCATTAGCCTGAATACCTACTCGATGTGATGGCCCGCCCTTTGAGACAGCTCTAACCAGCAAACCATGATTGACTGCAATGTTAAGTTGTTTGGATGTCTGAGGGGTTAGGGGAAAGGCGTCCATTCCCAACCAGCCACGAATAACACGCCCATACTGAATAATGTCTTTTAGCACTTTCTCGGCAGAATCTGCCGGAATCGCAAAGCTTATACCAGCAGATCCCGACTGATTAAGGCTGGCGGTATTAATTGCCAAAAGGTTGCCGTAGGCATCAACAAGAGCGCCGCCCGAGTTGCCGGGATTAATATCAGCGTCTGTTTGAATAAAATTTTCAAAGGTATTAAGGCCAATGCCATTACGCTGAGTGGCGCTAACGATACCTTGAGTCACAGTTTGGCCGACCCCAAATGGGTTGCCGATGGCCAGCACGACATCGCCGATGCGCGCCTGAGCGGGTTCACCAATGGAGATGGGCTGCAGCTGGCTGGCATTAATTTTTAGCACGGCCAGATCGGTTTCCGCATCTGTGCCTACCACCACAGCGGCTGCGGTGCGGCCATCGTAAAGCAGGACTAAGATTTGATCGGCCCCATCGATAACATGATGGTTAGTCATAATAAAACCATCAGATTGCATAATGACGCCGGAACCCAGTGAGGATTCAATGCGCCGCTGTTGGCGATTGTAGAGACGTCCAAAGAATGGATCATTCAGGAGTGGGTGTTTGGCAGCCTTGGTCACGGTGCGGGTATAAATATTGACCACCGAAGGTGCTGCGCGACTGACCGCCGAGGAGTAAGACACTGGCCCAGTCCAGCCTGACGTCAGATTTCTGTCACGCAAATCCATAGGCTCGTCGCTAGCATCATTACTAGATTGGCCGCGAAACTCAGGAAATACCAGCATTAAAGTGGCAGCAACAAACAGGCCGATTAGAACCGGTTTGCCGATAAAATTAATAACCCTGTGAATTTTCTGATTATCTGTCACAACAGTTTCCCTCACGTCTTGGCAGATTATGGCACAAAGGCTGAGTTGTTGTGGTGACAATCATGCTGGTTACTGACGCAATAAATTGGACAGTTTGGGGTTGGGCTTTTTGGCTTTGCGAAACAGCAGCACAACATGACCGATCGACTGCACCACCTCGGCACTGCAGCTTCTGCACATTTCTTCGACAACCGCCTTTTTAGCCTCGCGATCACCAACAGCTAATTTAACTTTAATCAACTCATGGTCTGTTAGCGCTCGTTCAATCTCTGCACCCACAGTTTCAGTTAAGCCTTTGCCGGCAATGGTAACTACGGGCTTGAGATTATGACCCAATCGACGTAAATGTTTTTTATCTTCGTTAGAAGTTGTCATAATGGACGGCTCTAATATGTAAGCCGGCCATTCTAACGAAAACAATCTCATGGCGAAATCTAAAAATCGTGATTGGATCAAACAACATCTCAACGATCCCTATGTTAAGCAGTCGCAAAAAGACGGATACCGTTCGCGTGCCAGTTACAAACTGCTAGAAATCATTGAGAAGGAGCGCATGATCCGTCGCGGCATGACAGTCGTAGACTTAGGTTCAGCACCTGGAGGCTGGTCGCAAGTAGCGGCGAGAATGGTAGGCCATGAGGGCAGGGTACATGCACTGGATATTCTACCGATGGATCCGGTTGCAGGGGTAGATTTTATTCAGGGAGATTTTACCGAGCAGGATATTTTTGAGCAGCTGCTAGAACTTATCGGAAATCGTCCCGTAGACCTTGTAATTTCAGATATGGCCCCCAACTTAACAGGAGCGAAGGCAGTAGACCAGCCCGCCATGATGTACCTGGCTGAGCTGGGCATAGATTTAACCTGTCAGGTGTTAAAGCCTGAAGGGGTGTTTATTGCCAAATTGTTTCAAGGAGAAGGTTTTGACCAGTTTGTGCGTCATGTCAGAACGTTGTTTAATAGTGTCAGTATGAAGAAACCAGACGCCTCACGGGCCAAGTCTCGCGAAGTTTATCTGGTAGCCAAGGGCCTTAAGGCCATTTAAGAGGACGAAACGTTGAACGATTTGGCAAAAAATTTAATTGTGTGGCTAATTCTGGCCGTCATTCTGATGTCGGTTTTTAATAGCTTTACACCAGAGCCAGAAGATAAGAGTGTCGACTACTCTGAATTTATTCAGGATGTCCAAAATGAGCGTGTCTCTAGCGTCTCCATTGATGGCCTTATTATCTCAGGTGAGCGTCGCGACGGTACCTCTTTTAGAACGGTCCGCCCCAATGTGCAGGACCCGGGCCTGATGGATGACCTGATCAATAACAATGTAAAAGTTATTGGCAAGGAGCCAGAAACCCCCAGCCTCCTGTCCCAGCTGCTGGTAGCGGCATTCCCGATTTTATTGATACTGGCAATCTTTGTCTTCTTTATGCGCCAGATGCAGGGTGGCGGTGGCGGCAAAGGAGGGCCCATGAGCTTTGGTAAGAGCAAGGCGAAGCTCCTCACTGGCGATCAAATTAAAACCACCTTTGGCGATGTAGCAGGCGTGGATGAGGCCAAAGAAGATGTTGCCGAGTTAGTTGAATTTCTCAGTGACCCAAGTAAATTCCAACGCCTTGGCGGTCGCATCCCCAAAGGCGTATTAATGGTAGGCCCCCCTGGTACCGGTAAAACCCTTTTGGCCAAGGCCATTGCTGGTGAAGCCAAGGTGCCGTTTTTCTCCATCTCTGGTTCTGATTTTGTTGAGATGTTTGTTGGTGTGGGCGCGTCCCGTGTACGCGATATGTTCGAACAGGCTAAAAAGCAGGCCCCTTGCATTATCTTTATTGATGAAATTGACGCAGTGGGTCGCCATCGTGGTGGCGGATACGGCGGCGGCAATGATGAGCGCGAGCAGACCCTCAACCAGCTGCTAGTAGAAATGGATGGCTTTGAAGGCAACGAAGGTGTGATTGTGATCGCTGCTACTAACCGACCCGATGTCTTAGATAAGGCGCTATTGAGACCAGGTCGTTTCGATCGCCAGGTGTATGTAAGCCTGCCCGACATTCGCGGCCGTGAACAAATACTTAAAGTCCATGCGCGCAAAGTGCCACTCGATGAGTCGGTTGAGCTAGCTATTCTGGCACGTGGCACACCAGGGTTCTCTGGTGCTGACCTCGCCAACTTGGTTAATGAAGCGGCACTTTTCTCAGCTCGCGCTAACCGACGTACGGTAACCATGGAAGAGTTTGAGAATGCACGAGACAAAATTATGATGGGCGCCGAGAGACGGTCCATGGTGATGTCTGAAAAAGAAAAGACCAATACTGCCTATCATGAAGCTGGCCACGCCATTATTGGCCGTTTGGTGCCAGAGCATGATCCTGTACACAAGGTGACTATTATTCCTCGCGGCCGCGCACTGGGCGTTACTCAGTATCTGCCAGAAGAAGATCGCTACAGCTTAAATCGTCGTCAGATCACCAGTCAGTTATGCAGTCTATTTGGTGGCCGTATTGCCGAAGAGCTGGTGGGCGGTATTGATGGCGTTACCACAGGAGCATCCAATGATATTGAGCGGGCCACCCAGATGGCTCGCAATATGGTGACCAAGTGGGGCCTGAATGAAAAAATGGGTCCAATTTTGTACGGTGAAGATGAGTCTCAGGCGCCAGGTGGCGGTAATACCCATTATTCTGAAGACACCTCGCGGGAAATTGATCAAGAAGTACGCCGCATTCTCAATGATGCCTACAGCAACGCAAAACAGCTGCTTGAAGATAATCGCGATGTTCTCGAAGCCATGAAAGATGCGTTGATGGAATATGAAACCATTGATGCCGATCAAGTCGATGACCTGATGAAAAGAGTTAAGGTGCGCCCGCCTCATCAGTGGGATAACAATGATTTTGATAATAGCTCTGGTGGTAGTTCCTCGACTAAAGAGCAGGCGAAACCAGAGAGTGAGAAGAAAGATGATCCAATCGGCGGTCCAGTCGAAGACGTTTGATCTCTGTATTCTGTATACGAAACCTCGAAGCCGCAGCGGCTTTGAGGTTTTTTTACATCTAAGGGCTCAGTTATGACCCAATTAAAATGTGGCAATCAAATACTGGATCTGGCGTGTCCGGCCGTGATGGGTATTTTAAATATCACCCCAGATTCTTTCTCGGATGGTGGCCAGCTCTTCAGCGATGGCCAGCTCGACCAAAGTAAAACGCTCTATGCGGTTGAAACCATGCTGGCCGACGGCGCCGATATTATTGATATAGGCGGTGAGTCGACTCGCCCAGGCGCTTCGCCGATTTCAGTTGAGCAAGAGCTAGACCGAGTTATACCTATTCTCACTGCAGTTAAACAGCGCTTTGATTGCCTGGTGTCTGTTGATACCAGCACGGCTGAGGTTATCAAGCAGGCTACAATCGCGGGTGCCAATATTATTAATGATGTGCGGGCCTTGCAGCGCGAGGACGCATTGCAGGCCGCCGCTGCATCAGGATTGCCGGTCTGCCTTATGCATATGCAAAACCAGCCGGACTCAATGCAGAACAACCCTGAGTACAGAGATGTGGTTAGCGAGGTGTCATCGTTTTTAGCACAGCGCAAAAAAGACTGTATTGCTGCTGGGATTCCGGCAGATCAAATAATACTCGATCCTGGCTTTGGTTTTGGTAAAACTCTGGCCCACAATCTGACATTATTTAATGCACTCAATCAATTTGCCGTTACTGGCCATCCAGTATTGGTTGGGGTGTCGCGTAAAAGTATGATTGGGCAGATGTTAGACTGCGATGTAGATCAAAGGCTAATCGGAAGTGTTACCATGGCGGTTTTGGCCGCGCAGCAAATCAGTGCTGCTAAAGGCTCACTGATTCTGAGGGTTCACGACGTAAAAGAAACAGTTCAGGCGCTGAGCGTCTGGCAGAAAAGCTCACAAATATAAGCATGGAAAGGTATACAGGTAAGCTATGAGTAAAAAGTATTTTGGCACAGACGGCATTCGCGGCAAGGTTGGAGAACACCCCATTACCGCTGACTTTATGCTGAAGTTGGGATGGGCAGCAGGGCAGGTCCTAACTCGTCATGCGCTGGGCAAAAAACGTGTACTGATTGGTAAGGATACGCGAGTGTCCGGCTATATGTTTGAGTCTGCTCTTGAAGCTGGACTGATTGCCGCCGGTGTCGATGTGGATATGCTCGGCCCCATGCCGACGCCTGCCATTGCCTATCTCACCAGAGCATTTCGTGCCTCAGCCGGTATTGTGATTAGCGCTTCGCACAACCCTGTAGAGGATAACGGCATAAAGTTCTTTGCTGCTGATGGCTATAAATTACCCGATGACGTCGAGTTAGAAATTGAAGCCTTAATGGATCAGCCATTAGTCACCAATGGCTCATTCAGTCTCGGTAAGGCCCGCCGTATCAGTGATGCTACAGGCCGATATATTGAATTCTGCAAGGGTACATTACCGCCTGGTTTCAGCCTCAGTGGGCTGAGAGTTGCACTAGATTGCGCCCATGGCTCTACCTACAATGCAGCGCCAAAAGTATTTAAAGAGCTGGGTGCCACCACGATTACCATGGGTAATGAACCCAATGGTTTCAATATCAATGATCAATGTGGCTCCACCCACATGGCTGGGCTGCAAGAGTTAGTGCTCAGTGAAAAGGCGGATTTTGGTGTTGCCCTTGATGGTGATGGCGACCGCGTACTGCTAGTTGATGAAAATGGTGAAATAGTTGATGGCGATGAGCTTATTTATATTATTGCCCAACACCGCCATGCCTCAGCGGAAGGCTGCAACGGTGTCGCCGGTACCCAGATGAGTAATCTTGGTCTCGAATTGGCTCTTAAAGAGATGGGTATTCCATTTACCCGCACCAAAGTCGGTGACCGCTACGTGGTTGAAGCATTAAATGCCAAAGGCTGGAGTCTGGGTGGTGAGGCCTCTGGGCATGTACTCTGTGGCGACCTCAATACTACGGGCGATGGCATAGTGGCTGCCCTGCAGGTAATTTTGGCGGTATCTGAAAGTGGCAAAACACTGTCTGAGTTAAAGGCCGGTATGAGCAAATTCCCCCAGACTATGATCAATGTGCGGCTGGTGAAAAAAGTTGATATCAGCAACAACCAGGTGATCAATGCGGCCGTGGTAGATGCAGAGGCAAAGCTTGATGGCCGCGGGCGTGTTTTATTGCGCCCCTCAGGTACAGAGCCGTTAATTAGAGTGATGGTAGAAGGTGAAGATCAGGTGCTGGTAGATCAGCTGGTGTCTGACATGGCCAAAATCGTTCAACAGCAGGTAGGTTAAGCGTTTTGTCTTTGGAAAAGCGCGTTTCCCAGTTGTATATTTGCGGTTTGTCGGGTAGGATTTGCGCCCTTTTGCAAGGCTGCAACCAGAGCGTAGAAGGGAGGATAGACCGGGATGACTAAACCGCTAGTGGCGGGCAATTGGAAAATGCACGGCAACACTGAAACAGCCAGTAACCTGGCCGCCCAGTTAGCTGAGCAATGGAATGATCATCTCCCAGTCGAGATGGTTATACTTCCACCCTTTGTGCATCTCGCCGCAGTAAAAGCAGCGCTAGCAAAAAGCACTATTGCTGTTGGGGCGCAGAATATATCGCAGCATGAGGGCGGTGCATACACCGGAGAGACCTCTGGAGAAATGTTGGTTGATTTGGGCTGTGACTATGTGCTGGTCGGACATTCAGAGCGACGCGAACTGTTTGGTGAGTGTAGTGCAACAGTCGCAGAAAAATTTAAAGCCGCGCAGAAAGTAGGGCTAACACCCATCCTCTGTGTTGGCGAGTCACTACAGCAGCGTCAACAGCAACAGACGCTAGATGTGGTGAATGGGCAAATTGCGGCAGTTATTGACTGCGTTGGTTTGCACAATGTTTGTCGGGCAGTCATCGCCTATGAGCCAGTTTGGGCCATAGGGACAGGTGAGGTCGCCAGCCCGCAACAGGCGCAGCAAGTACATAGCGCAATACGAACCCAATTGGGTGATGCAGGTGCCGACACTAGACTACTCTATGGTGGTAGTGTTAAGGCAAACAGCGCAGCAGAGTTATTTGCGCAATCAGATATCAATGGTGGACTGGTTGGCGGGGCCTCGTTGGAGGCCCAAGAATTTTTGAATATAGTAAAACTGGCAGAATAGGCAGGCTGGAAATAATGGAAAATTTTATCTTAATCTTTCACTTTGTTATAGCGGTATCCCTGATCGGGCTTATCTTGCTACAGCAGGGCAAAGGCGCAGAAGCCGGTGCTTCATTTGGTTCTGGAGCGTCACAAACTGTATTTGGCAGCGGCGGTGGCTGGAATTTCTTCAGCAAAGCGACTGCTCTTCTTTCAACAGTCTTTTTTGTCACCAGTGTAAGTCTTGCGGTTATCGCTAAAGACAAGACTATTGTTAAAGATGCTTTACTTCCAGAGTTGGAGTCAATCTCTACTCAGTCACTAGAAGCGACGGATATTCCTGGTCTCGATGCGCGTGAAGAAAATTTATCAGACGATTTATCTGATATCCCTCAGTAATATTTAGTAGTAAGAGTTTTAGCCCAAGTGGTGGAATTGGTAGACACGCTATCTTGAGGGGGTAGTGGCGAAAGCCGTGCCGGTTCAAGTCCGGCCTTGGGCACCATACACAGCTTTTAATTTTTTTCCGCCCTTTATATGTAGGGGCAAAGAATCCCTTAGCATCTAAGTTTTACCGTACATACCACCATCACTCAAGATATCAATATCGCCCTTCAAGGATATAAAAGGCCCGCGTAAATAGGGTTTTATTTAGCGTAATGACTCGCGTCTAAGAAGTGCCGCGAGACGGGAGGCTCGTCGCGACCCAACTATCATGGGGCTCTTTAGGAACGTAGAACAAATCGCCTCGATGCATTTCAATCATCCGGCCATCGGCAAAGGCGGTTGTGGCACAGTCTGATACCACCGTTCCAACATGTTCTACATCGCAAAAATCTTTCCCCATGGGTTGCGAACATCGGCCGACCACTTCCATCCGGGGATATATGTCGCCCGACCAATGGTTATGCCACCAAGGGTGACCGTTCCAAATTTACCTTTTTCAAAAATGATTGATTCATCAGGGTTTTCGAACTGTTTCAGGACCATGTCCATCTCATTATTCCTAACATGTTAATTTCGATTTTGTTTAAGAGGCTTCTTCCTCCGGCTATCAGCACTGACCTAAAACGGGAAACCCTATACATTTAGCTTAGTGTTATAAAGCCCCGCTTTAAACAAGCATCATCACCACATTTAGGAGTCCGCTAAATAGAGGTATACGTATACTCCGATATAGCAGTATAACGTGGTATAAAACCCCGTTAATTTTTATTGTCGTAGTCAATTTTCGCGGCTAGAATATCCGTCCGTTGATGTAGGAAGACCGAACAAGCATGACTATTGCCACAGCATCTGAAACCTTTGCTCCACTGCACCATATTATCGAGCCCAAGTGGTGGACAGGTACGCCTGCAATTTCTCCTGAATTATTTACCATCGACGGCA